>NZ_CP037421.1:2889451-3189451 GCF_007748155.1 Gimesia panareensis | reverse complement strand
TGTACTCGAATTCTTTTTCCAGCTTCCCATGGAACCGCCATAGGCATAAGACACGACGCCATAACTGGTTCTCCAGCCGGGTTGAGCACTGTAGGTACTCGATGTCACGGTTTGTGATGGTGCGCCGGGATCCGAGGGACAGAGGAAGACGGGGATGGGCGCTGTCGCGACCGAGAACTGATTTCCTGTAGCGGTGCCCGTACATCCGGTGGAATGTTTGGCGGGGCCACTGGGCAGGCTCCAGTTGTATTTGTTATAGAGGTTTGCCTGATCGATAAACGGCAGAATCATCTGATAACAGGTATGGTTCAGCAGATTTGAACCCGCTCCGTTGACAGAATCGTAGTAATACAAGCCGGCATTGATTGTCGCGGGCGGAAAGACCTTGTGCGTGTCGTGATAGTTGTGGAGTGCCAGGCCCATCTGCTTCAGATTGTTTTTACAGGTGCTGCGGCGGGCGGCTTCGCGCGCCTGCTGGACTGCCGGTAACAGCAGTGCGATTAAAATGGCGATGATGGCAATGACGACCAGAAGTTCGATGAGCGTGAAGCCCCGTTTCGCAGGCTGCGTAAGCATGACTGTGCCTTTCAAAGATAATTGAAGAAACGAAATAGAATTCAGAAGAATTGAAGGGTGTAGTATTTCGTTCAATCAGAGCGCTTGATTCTACGCGAGAATACCAAGGCTTTGTGTATCAATGATGCACATAGCTGATTCCTATTATGTGGCAGGCTATGAAAGGCACAAGACTTTTTGTTAAGAAATGTTATTAATCTCCCGGATCGGCGCCCTGATTTTTAGATGACCCAAAAAAGTGGGAGACTGTTGGTCACCAGATCCGCTTCCCTGCAGGTTTACTGGTCTGTCCGAGGCGTCAGTGCGTCCAGTTTCAGCTGCAGCTTTTCAGCCGTCGGTAACTGGCTGTCGTAATGATAGAGGGCTGTTTCCCAGTCTCCATAGACGGGATTGGGCAGAATCACCCAGCGGCGGCCCCAGTAATTCTGGTATCGCCTGCCCTGTCTGATGCGTTCCTGCGGCGACAGCTTTCCCTGATACACAAAGTCGTTAAAGTCATCTCCCACTAACAGCAGAATCCGATGGCAGCGGGCCACCTGGGCGCGGCGGGAGGATTTGTTCGACGTCCATTCCGGTTTCTCAGCGCGGAGCAGAACCTGTTCGGGGCTGACCTGCCAGCCCAGCATCTGGGACAGATTCGAGACTGTCGCCGCTTCGTGTTTTGCCTCGCGATTGGTGATGAAAAAGATCGCGATCTGATGGGCGCGCAACTGATTGAGAAATTCTTTCGCGCCGGGAACCGCGGTACCCCGCTCCGAGAGGACCCAGGTATTCCAGAGCGACGGGTTCCAGCTGACGTCCTTGCGGACCAGATCGCCCATGAAGACTCCGTTATTGATCACAGTTTCATCCAGATCCAGGATCACGGCGGGAGGCAGCCCGGCGTAACCTGCGGTCTGTTCGACGGCAGCCGTCCAGCAGGGATCGCGTAATGCTTTTCTGACCTGCATCCACGCCAGTCGATATGACTGCGTGCAGGCGACATCGTGTTCGACGGAGGTCTGCATCCAGAGCGTGGCATCCAGCCCCTGGTCGGTGCTGCGTTGCGTGACAGCCGGAGTGGCCGTTTCCTGCGCAAAGAGATTATGGGGGAGTCCACACGCAAAGATCAGCAGACAGACGAATCGCAGCATTGGGGCACCTCATGAGTCAGGGGATCGCAAGTGATATCCGTTCTTATACGAAAATCAATGGCGACGCCGCAACAGGGAACTCAGCGCATGGCTCTCGCGCAGCTTGGCAATGCGTTTCCCGTTCTCATAAATAATATAGGTCGGGAGCCCAATCACGTTTTCCTTACGTGCCAGATCCAGGTTGCGATCGTAATCGAGGACCTTCACAATCAGCCCTTTGGCCCGAAGTTCCGGCAGCAGTTTTCTGCGGTCTTCTTCGCATTTACTGCAGTCGGGACTGGTAAACATCCTGATTTCATAACGACTGGCGAGTTTCTGATCGGAGGCGGAATGTTTCTGCCAGGCCGCGGTGTAGGCGGCTTCCTGATTTTTAAAACCGTAATGGGTCCGGAAGGCGGTGTCCCAGTCGGTCTGGTGCGCAGTCTCCAGAAAGTGGACGAACTCCTGCTTGCCTTCGCGATCGATCAGGTATTCAGCCAGATAGAAACCCTGCGCATACAGGACGGCGATGCCACCCATGTTGTCAGGATAATTCTGCATTTTGAGCAACTTGCGAATGGGGATCTGTCTTTCGGTCCCCACGACTTCCCGGGCCAGTTCACGAATGGGGCGTTTCTCGACTTCGTCTTCCTCGTAGGTCGCGGCACCTTCGTCGGCCCACCTGGGCAGAGGTCGACGGAAATGAGATGCGAAGACCGTGTGCAGCACTTCATGCGGAATCACACTCTCCAGCAGACTCTGTTGCGTCCCCTGCACCTGCATGTCCCAGCCGAAGACCTGGCCCTGGTCGAAGGAAAACGTCGTGGCCCCTCCCCCCGCGTATTCACCGGCATTCACACGGATCGGACAGGGGGCATACCAGTTGGGGATCGAATGTCCCAGCCATTCCCGGGCGTGTTTATCGCGATAGTATTCCGCTGCTTCGCCGATCTGGACCGCCAGCGTCGCATCACGGCAGAAGACCGTGAAGTTTTTCGTGCGATATTCAAACAGACCTGCATCCCCTTCAAACAGCAGCAGGGGCAGTAACAGCAGGAAATATCTCATGTTGCAGTCCGTTGCCGACACGCGGGCGGGGAATGATTTAAGGAAACAGGACAGAAGGACCTTCTGTCTGCGGAGGGATGTGTGGAAACAGGGGGAACCATAAAGAGAAATCGATTTGAGGTATAGATCACTCTGGCCCCGGGATGGGGGAAATGTGCCGGTCTCTGTAAAATTTACAAGAATTTGGTGGTGTTTAAACAAACAGTGTGTTGCGGGCGATATCAACTCGATATGCTTTCAATTCAGAATCCAACTGTTTAGGGAGAACAGACCTGATGCCGAGGCTGATTTATCGACTGTCCGAACTCAATGCGTCCCAGGTCGCGGAAGCGGGGGGCAAAGGAGCGTCGCTGGGAGAGCTGATCCAGGCACACGCCCCGGTTCCGCCCGGTTTCGTGGTCTCCAGCTGTGCGTTCCGGGACTGCTTTTTCCAGGGAGATCTGAAGCAGGCGGTTCTGGATGTCATTCGCCGATTGAATGCGGACCAGCTGGAACTGGCACAGGCCCGCGCTGAGATTCAAGACTGCTTCGAAGGAATTGCGTTCCCGGATGAGATCAAAGCCGCAGTGCAGGAGGCGGCCGCGGAACTGCAGTCCGCACGCGTCTCGGTGCGCTCCAGTGCCACCTGTGAAGACAGTGCCACCAGCGCCTGGGCGGGACAGCTGGAAACCTATCTGGATGTGTCTCCGGGGGAAATTACAGAACGCATCCGGGACTGCTGGCTCTCTCTGTTCAGCGAATCGGCGCTGGCCTATGGCGCGACGCACGGCTACGCTTCTGGTGAGATCGCGGTGGCAGTCGTCGTGCAGCAGATGGTCGACAGCGAAATCTCGGGCATTGGCTTCTCGGTGCACCCGGTCACTCAGGAGCCCGATATTCATTTGATTGAAGCCTGCCTGGGGCTGGGAGAAGCGATCGTTTCCGGGAGGATTGTTCCGGATCAGTTCATCGTGCAGCGCGGCTCCCGGCAGATTCTGGAGTCGATCATCGGTGAGCAGAAAGAGGCGCTCTGGCTGGGGAACGGTACCGCTAAACCGGTCTGGGAGCAACTGGACGGTCGCGGCAGTCAGCCCAAAATCAGCGCAGACCAGGTGACGGAGTTTGCCGGGATCCTGTCCCGTCTGCACGACCACTACGGACACCCCATCGATACGGAATGGGCCATCGAGAACGGACAGTTTCAGATTCTGCAGGCCCGGCCGATCACGACACTCGCCGCGGAATATGATCAGCCGCTGATTGATCCCGGCTTCGAATGGCAGTTCTGTGTGCGGCGGCCGTTTTTCCTGTTGGCGGGCTCCATTCTGCCTTACTGGATGGATGCGAAGCACGCGGACAATACCCTGGGAACGCATTTGAATGAAGCGCTGCTGATTCAGGATGAAACGGGGATGATGAACGTGTTTTATCCGAAGCGGTCTGCAGATGCCTTTCTGGAGCGGATCGGTGATCTGTTTCAGAACGACCGGGAGGAACTGCTCCGCATCTTGCGTTACGGTCTGGGTATTTATGCTCAGGGACCCGCGGTGATCAAGCAGGGTTTGAGCGGATTTGAGAATCTGACCGAACTGGAAGACTTCTTTGCCGATGTCGCACAGCATACGACGGTCTTCCCCGCCTGGGTATTGATTTATATCGAACAGGAAGGAATTGACGACCCGGAAGTTCGCGGGCTGGCGGAGCAGATTCGCTCTCATTCCCTGTATCCGGTTATCGAACGACAGATCCTGGAGCCTCTGGCGATACAGACTGCGGAGCAACTGGGGTTAGCAGAACCGGAACGCGCCTGCGATCTGTTTTTATGGAGCGAACTGAAAGCGGGGACTGTCACCCGGGAACTGCTGGAATCGCGCCTGCAGTCCGTGGAAGCCGGCCAGCGTTACATTTTTCAGGTGAATGCGGGGGCAGAAAGTTTTCAACTGGTTTCGCAGACCGGTTATTTACTAACCCGACTGGCGAAACAGCGTCGGCGTTTGTCTGTCAGCGATACGGGCGAATTGACAGGACAGGTCGCCTGGCCGGGAATCTTCCGCGGCCGGGCCCGGGTGGTGCTCAGCATGGATTCACAAGGGTTTACGGTCAGGGAAGACGAAGTGCTGGTCTCGATTCAGTCCAGTCCCGCCCTGCTCCCCCTGATGCAGTCCTGCGGCGCGATCGTCACCGATGACGGCGGCATCGCCTGCCATGCAGCGATCCTGGCCCGCGAACTCAAAAAGCCAACTCTGATCGGCACCGGCAAGGCCACGAAAACGATCCGTGACGGCGACCTGATCGAGATCGACACTTACGCCCAGGTGGTACGGATCCTGGAACAGGCAGAATAAAAACAGCACTTCTGTTCCCTGGAATCAGCCCCGATGGCTCAATCAATCGTGGTTGACACATGTCTCCTCTGGCTGCACAATGGCATTCGCCGGGTTCTGTTTGATTTGATCTTGCCGGAAGAATAATGTCATGCCTCGAGGAAAGTCGGAAGAGATGAAAAATACTGCAGTTGAAGGGCTCTCATTTGTTGTCGTTTGTTTGATCATGTTGAGTGGTTGTCGCGAAGAACCACTCAGCGGCCCGACAGCGATATCGACTCCCCACTCATTTCAATCAGAGGAAGAAGCGTTTGAGCACTATCTGAAAGCTGCTGAAGGCGGGCATGCCAAGGCGCAATACATTATTGCTTACAGGTATTACACTGGTGATGGCGTCGAGCAGGATTACAAACAGGCGCTGAAGTGGTTTCGCAAAGCTGCCGAACAGGGAGTCGCTGCCGCACAATACAACCTGGGAGCCATGTATGCGAATGGAGAGGGCGTTGAACAGGATCAAAAACAAGCCCTGGAGTGGTTTCGCAAAGCCGCTGAACAGGGTGATGCTGAGGCACAAATTAATTTAGCATACATGTATGACGGTGGAGTGGGGACTGAGCAGGATCGGCTTCAAGCGGTAAAGTGGTTCCGCAAAGCTGCCGAACAGGGAAATGCTGAGGCACAAACCAACCTGGGAACCATGTATGCTTCTGGTGAAGGTGTTAAGCAGGATAATCAGCAGGCGTTGGAATGGTTTCACAAAGCTGTGGAACAGGGAAACGCTGATGCCCAATTCAGCCTGGGGCTCATGTATTTTAATGGTAACGGCGTTAAGCAGGACCCAGAGCAGGCAGTAAAGTGGTTCCGTAAAGCTGCTGAACAGGGAGATGCTGATTCCCAATATAATTTAGGTGTCATGTATGAAGATGGCGAGGGGATCGAGCAAAGCCACAAGCAGGCGCTGGAGTGGTTTCGTAAAGCGGCCCGACAGGGGCACGAAATCGCCATACAAACTTTGAATGACTTTGGAGAATCTCTCTAGAGCGATCAACTTCAGCAAAGCAGATGGAGCCGTCGCTACTCTGTGGGATTGATGGGTATGCGTGCCCCGTTTTCGTGATGAGATGAAATTTGATCATCGTCAGCTAGCGAATGATATGACAATCAGGGCGTGCCTTTTGTAATTCACGGACGCCTGCTTCGGTAACATTTGTGTTCTTCAAGTGAAGTTGCGTCAGCCACTGCATTCCTGTCAGGTAAATCAATCCCGCGTCAGTAATCTTCGTCCCATCAAGCCGTAAATCGCCGATCCTCTTGAGCCCTGCCAGTTCCTTCAATCCCTGATCTGTGATCTCGCACTGGGCGAGTGAAAGAATGTAAATATCCGAATGTTCAACGATCTGCGGTATCCCGGCATCTGTGACTTGAGTCCTGGTCAGATCGAGAACTGACAGAAACCTGATTCCAGACAAGCGATTTAAACCAGAGTCTGTGATCGGAGTATCAGCAAGTTTCAAATACATTAATTGCTTTTCGACTGCTTTCAGATGTTCTAATCCAGCTTCAGTTATCCTGGTACTGGAGATATCCAGACTATCCAAATGAGGGATTTCTGTAATTGTCTTCAACCCCGAATCGGTAATACTGGTGCGTGCAAGGTAGAGACATTGTAGAGAATCCATTTCTTTGAGGGATTCAATCCCAGCATCTGAAATGGCTGTGTCCTCAAGTTGAAGTGCTTGCAGGCTGGGAAGCCCGGTTATTTTCTGTATGCCTGCATCAGTAATTTCAGTTTTTCCCAGAAACAGGGTTTGTAGAGAATTAAGCTCTTTGAGGTGATCAAGTCCCGCATCAGAGATTTTTGTGTCATCAAGTTCAAGTGTTTGTAACCTTATTAGTCCTGCCAGACTTTTCAGTCCCTCATCTGTGATCTCGGTGTGTGTCAGGGAAAGAGTTTTCAGTGTGTTCATCCCTTCGAGATACTGCATGCCGTTATCAGTGATCTTGTTGTAGTCAAGAATCAGAAGATCCAGTTCTTTTAGATGTTTGAGCTGCATCAAACCTCGATCAGTGATTTTAGTATTTCGTAAATTCAGAGATGTTAATAGAGGCCAGCTTTTGAGATTCTTTAAACCTGAATCGGTGACCTTCGTGTCAACAAGAAACAATGCTTCGAGCCTGGAATTATGCTGTAAGTAATTCAGGCCAGAATCTGTGATCTGAGTATCAGCCAGATCTAGCAAGCCGAGCTGGGGCAATTTTTCGAGATGCTGTAACCCCTTGTCCGTGATCTTAGTATCACCAAGATATAACGCATATAATTCAGGAAAATGCACGAGTTCTTCTAATATGAAATCGTCCGCTTTCGTTCTATATAACTTGATTGTGACGACTGGTCTTTCAGCACCTGTTTTGTCAGAGGTTGAATTGATTTCTTCTGAAAAGTAAACTTTCCCGCCAAGTTTTTCGATTTGATCGATGGCAGCTTCACGTGGGGTTTGTTGACATCCTAGAAGTGAAAGCAGGCTGAGCATGAGAAGCAGGTTTTTCATTGAGATGTTCTTGCTTTCAATCAGTTTTATGAATTTGGATGAATCATATACGGATAGGTTATCCGTTTCTGATATCGCTACCCGGAACGCAGAAAATCCCTGCATTGAGTGAAGAATAGTCTGGCTCGATTATAGTATATGTGCAGTCGCTTCGTCCAAAGTCGATGTCAGACGACAAAGCGAAACGGAGAATTGAGACGGCTCCATGCAGACGGGAAAACAAAAAAGCGACCTGCAGCATCTGCTGCAAATCGCTTAAAAGAATGGGGATGACAGGACTTGAACCTGCACGCCTTGCGGCACTAGATCCTAAATCTAGCGTGTCTGCCAATTCCACCACATCCCCGGGGGAATTCTGATTCTGCTGGAATACTAACGACTTCCGGGACCTGATACAAATCGTCCGACTGAAAAAAGTGGGACTTTACAGGCCTTTCAAGCGGATTGACCCGATTTTTGCCTCAAAATGGAACCGGAAAGAGAGGTCTACTCCGTCGAACTGTCCGATTCGGACTGCTCCTGCTCTTCCTGTTCCAGCTTGGAAATCTCGTCCCGCAGCGAAGCCGCCACTTCGTAGTTTTCTTCCGCAATCGCTGCGGTCAATTCCCGGCGGAGTTTAATCAGGTTGTACTGCTGCTGGCTGGAAGTCGGTGCCCGCTTGGGAAATTTGCCAATGTGCACGCACTCGCCGTGAATGTTTTCCAGCAGCTGGATCAGCGGTTCGCGAAAGGCAATATAGTCATGCGGACAGCCCAGCCGCCCTTCACTGCGGAATTCTTGAAACGTGATCCCGCAATTGGGGCATTCCAGTTCTTCGTCCAGCTGGATTTCCTGGGAATTGAGTTCGATCAACGTAGCGTCATCCTGCGGTTCCCATTCTTCCTGGGATGTCTGTCCGCTGATGTATTCCTGGAAATGCTCTTCACAGAAATGCAGCGCCTGGGCTTCTCCATTCTGAATTTCGGTCAGGTGATACACTGCCGGCTTATTACAGACTTTACATTTTTTCATGATCGATGCTTCATTGCGTGCCGTGGAGAGGGGGAAACTGTTTTAGACGGCGTCCCAGCGCGTCTGATTTTATTCTATACGAACACGTGGCAGGGCTCAATCGCGATTCTGAGTTTGCCTCAATCCGAGTGATCCGCGGGGGACTCGCCGATGGCGATGATGCTGCAGGCCTGAATCACATTCAGCCCGAGTGCCCGGGCCCGCTCCAGCAGATCGGGACTTTCGCTGCCCGGATTGAACCAGACCTCCCTGGCCCCGTGTTGGTGGATTTCCTCCAGCAACTGGAGGCCCACTTCCGGAGGCACGTAGACACTGATCCGATCCAGGTTCTGTACGGGAACCTCGCTCAGACTAGGGTAGGCGGTCAGGCCTTCAATCTCGCTGGCACTGGGGTGGACGGGATAAACGTCGTACCCCTGGCTCAGATGCGCGCGGACCGACTTGTTGCCGTATTTCTGTCGGTCCGTGCTCGCACCAATAATTGCGACGGTCGGCTTGCTCATCAGGAATCCTGTTTCTTCAGCGAGGCAACAAACTGGTCATAGCGTTTCTGAATCTCCACCTGGGAGGGTGTCTTACCTTCACTGACAATCACGCGGTAATTCATCTTAAGCGGATGCCCTTCATCGATTTTCGTATCAAAGAAGGCCCCGAAACGACCGTAGGGTCGCTCTGAATAGCGGGACGGTTTCGGCACACTCGGATCTTCCATGTATTCCACGTTGTAATGCTTGCCGTCCATCTCATATGACATTTCAAACCAGCCCAGGTTCACATGCTTGTTGGGATCGGTTCTGTCAGAAACCTGAAAAGGAGCCGGCTGCTGGGGAAACCCTTCCGGACGAATGTAAACGGCATTGTTGGCTTCTGCGACCGGCTGGGCGGCTCGATACTGGAAGCCGGCATGCTGGCGATCGCCGTCGAGGGTGATCTCGCCTCGCTTGCTCTCAAGCGTGGTCTGCCAGTCGATCTGCCAGGCTGGTGCGTCGGAGTTGGCAACCTCCAGCGGAGTCACGGTGACCTTGCGGGTTTCGACGATCACCGGCTTCCCGTCTTTATCTTCCCAGTGAATGACAGCGGTCATGGTTCCCGTTTTGGGACCGCCTTTCATCTCCAGGAATTTTTCATGACGCAGGTGCGCGCCGTTTTTGCAGTGCCAGAAGTCGAGCGATTTGCCTTCGAAGCCGGTTTTGTTCCAGCCCACATATAAGCCGCGATGATGCGTGTATTTCCCGCCCGGACCTTTGGTGATCACCTTCCCGCTCTGGGGGCCATACACGTGATGAAAGACTTTGTACGTGTCGTGAAATTTTTCCGGCGTCGAATTGTCGAACGGATAGACGTACTGCAGCACGGGCTGGCCGTTGAAATACAGGTCCGCAGTCTTCTGTTTTGGATGGTCTTTCCAGGTGAAGCCCTGTTTTTCAGCGGCAGTGGCCGTCACTTGCGTGAAGAGCAGCAGTAACAGACAACAGGCAAGCGGGGAGGTCAAGCGTTTCATATTGATTTCCAGTCTGGTCAGGAACAAAGTGGAATCGGAATTCTGTTTAACATCAGTGTAAAAAAAATCCCGCGTTCCGGGTAGGGAACGCGGGAGAAGAGAATTCAAACCGGAAGCTTAGCCGGCGTTGTTGGGATCATTTTTCGGCGGTTTGCCGTCGATCCAGGGACCGGCCAGAGCCATGTAGCTGGGCTCTTCCAGCACACTGCCTTTGTCGCCGGCTTTCCAGCCGGGAATGTGCTTGGGTTTCTGCCGTGCTTTGGACATGGCTTCCCATTTCTTGGACCAGCTGCCGTCTCCATCGGAAATCGTTCCCGATTCTCCGTCGAAGTGGTAAACTTTACCATGGCGATAGCTGTTGGAGCCCATGTTGACCACCGCGATGGCAGCCGCACCCAGATCGGGCGGGTTGTTACACTTGCTCTGATCGTTGGCCTCCATCGCTTCAATCCAGTTCTTGAAGTGAGTGTAGGTCGTGTCTTTGATCTGAGCGACATCAATCCGCTGCTGCTTCAGAGAGCTGTCGCGGGTGACCTGGGGCCGCTCGGGGATGAAATCGTAACCATCAAAACCTTCGCCGTTACCGAAGACGAACGAACCGTTATGACCGCGGATGATCTGTTTGATCCGGGTTTCCTGGTTACACATGGTGGCGTTGACCAGCCCCTGCACGCCTTCGTTGAAGTCGGCAGCAACGGTAGCGACATCGGGAACGTCTCGACCATCGTATTCCAGATACAGACCCCCTGCACCGACAACGCGACCGGGGTAACGGAGTCCGGTGGCTTTCAACATGGCTGTGGTCCGGTGCACGAACAGGTCCGTAAACATCCCGGAGCCGAACGGCCAGAAGCGACGCCACTGGGCATAGACAGCACGGTCAAACGGCTGATACTCGGCCAGGCCTTCTTTCACACCCAGCCAGAGATTCCAGTCGATGTTGGTGGGATTCATTTCTTTTTTCAACGCGTAGTAGCGCCATTGTCCCATGGACGAGTTCCGGAAGTATTCCGTCTGGAACTGCAGCACTTTACCGAGCTGACCGTCCTGCAGACGGGCGCGGACATCGTCCCAGACAGGCAGACTGGTGGACTGCACACCGACCTGCATGATCTTGCCGGTCTTCTTCCAGGTTTCGACGACTGCCAGCGCTTCTTCGACCTTTTTCGTCATTGGCTTTTCGCAGTAGACGTTCAGGCCGGCGTTCATGGCATCGATGGTCTGCTTGGCGTGCCAGTGGTCGGGAGTTCCGATCGAAACGGCGTCCAGTTTTTCTTTCTCGATCATGTCGCGGTAATCGGTGTACTTGGCAACATCGTTACCCAACTCTTTTTTGATGTAGTCAGCAGTCCGGTCGCGGTGTTCGGAGTAGACATCAGCGACAGCGACCAGTTCGATGTTCTTACCATCTTTTTTCAGCTGGACCAGTTTTTTGACATGAGCACCAAAACCCCGCCCACCAGGGCCGATAAATCCAATGCGAATGGCTTCGTTACTGTTCCCGGCTCCCAATGCGGGGGCACTGGCCAGTCCGGCGATCGCACTGGCGGCGACGGCGGTCGTTCCTGAGGTTTTCAGGAAATCTCTGCGATTGATAGGGCTTTGATCCATTTCGTTATCTCCGGTTATTTAATAAAGTGAATCTGATACTGAATGGCATCATCAGAGTTTTTGAGATACCAAAAGCTTGCTAGAGCGTGCCGCATTTAACCATAGCGTTTCTCAATCAAACATACGCGGTCCAAATGGCCCTGGAGACGCGATCGTAAAACTGGACACAGTCTAGATAGACAGACAGGTGAGCACCCTCCTGATGCAGACCGGGGAGGGCGAGGAAATCACCTTTTCCTACGCGTAATAGTAGCAATATTTGGGATCAGATGGTACTTATCGCTCTACATTTTCTGAATTCGTGCCGATTCAAGGGGTACTCCAGACGATCTGTCCCGATCGCAGTGAATTTCTAAATAAAGACAAAATATTATTGGGTTCAGTGGTGTTAATACGAGGAACAGAAGGATTTGATGCCTGCCGGGGGGGAATGATCTCGATCGGGAACTTTGACGGCGTTCATCGCGGGCATCAGAAGATGATTCAGACGCTGGTTCAGCACGCCCGTGACAGGCAGTTACCGGCGATGGTCTTCACATTTGATCCCCATCCCATCCACCTGCTCCGCCCCGAATATGCGCCCCCCGAACTGATGGGGATCGAGGACCGCGCCGCGATTCTGGAACAACTGGGCGTCGACTGTGTGATCGCCTGGCCCACCAGTCATGATCTGCTCGAACTGAGTCCGCAGGAATTTTTTCAGCAGATTCTCTGCGATCAGCTCAATGCCCAGGGACTGGTCGAGGGGCCGAACTTCTATTTCGGGAAAGACCGCGCCGGGGATGTGAATTTGCTGCAGACCCTCTGTGAGCAGGCCGGCATGTTTTTCAAAGTCGTCGAACCGAGCATGTGCGAGGCGCGGATGATTTCCTCTTCGGAAATCCGCAAGGCGATTCAGGCAGGTGAAGTCGATCAGGCGGCCGAAATGCTGGGACGGCTGTATCAGATCAGAGGCACGGTCAGTCATGGAGAGGCCCGCGGACGCGGACTCGGCTTCCCCACAGCGAATCTGAAAGGAGTGCAGACGCTGCTTCCCGGAGAAGGCGTCTACAGCGGATTTGCCGTCGTCGGTGGGAAACGCTATCCCGCTGCCATTAACCTGGGAGGCAACCCGACCTTTCAGAACAGTGAGGCGAAAGTCGAAGTGCATCTGATCGGTTTTTCCGGTGAAATCTACGATCAGGATCTGCAGGTGGAGTTTCTGCAGAAACTGAGAGACATCCAGACCTTTGCGGATGTCGAGACCCTGAAGTCACAACTGGCGATTGATATCGAATCAGCAAAAAAGCAGGCCACTCAATGGAAGGGGCTGGAATAATCTTCTATGATGTTCAGATGCTAAGCTGGAATCCGTTCCAGGAATTCGCAGGAACCACAAGATCAGGAAACATGCATGAGCAATATTGACTGGAGCCCCCTTTGTGAACTGATCGGCGCGCATCAGAAGGTGCTCCTCTCCTGTCATGTACGTCCTGACGCGGATGCGCTTGGCTCTGAACTGGCCCTGGCCGGTTTCCTGAAACAACTCGGTAAAGATGTCCGCATCATCAATCCCTCCGTGCAACCGAAGGGCATGGACTTCCTGGTCGGTGATCACGAGGTGCGCCATGTCGGCGATGGCGTGACTACTGAAGATTTTGACTGGGCGGAGATCCATATCATTCTGGATACGAGTGCCTGGTCGCAGCTGCCGGGGCTGGCCAACTTTTATCGCAAAACGAAATCCAGAAAAGTCATCATCGACCATCACGTCAGCTCCGATTCACTGGGGGCAGAAGAATTCAAAGATGTCACTTCTCCCGCGACCGGTTGCCTGATTTTCGACCTGGGACGCGCCCTGAACTGCGAACTGACACCGGAAATCGCGACGTTCCTGTATGCAGCCATCGCCACCGATACCGGCTGGTTCCGCTTTCCCTCGACGACCTCTTACACCATGCAGATCATCAGCGAACTGATCCGGGCCGGTGCAGAACCGCATCAGATCTATGAAAACCTGTATGAACAGAACACCCTCCCGCAGTTAAAGCTGATGGGGCGTGTGCTGGGGCAGGTGCAGACCGATTTCGACGGACTGCTGGCCTACACTATTGTGACCTGTGAAGACTTCAGTGCCACCGGGACGACCCCCGTGGATACCGAAGGGCTCGTTAATTACTGTCTGACCCTGGCCGGGACGCAGGCGGCCTTCATCGCCGTCGAACAGCGGAGTCGGCAGGTGAAGGTCAGTTTCCGCTGCCGGACCGACTGGGATGTCTCCAAAATTGCCGAATCTTTTGGTGGTGGGGGACACCGGCAGGCCTCCGGGGCGATGTTGAACGGGCCCCTCTCCTCTGCCGTCACGAAGGTCCTCGGCAAATTTCGCGAGATGTTCGAAACGAGCGAAAAAACAGACCATTGATTTTCTGAAAGAGAATCGATGATCCGGAAGCTGCTTTGATTGCTCTTGCTTCCTGCCTGCTATAGCATTGATAATGATATTTTTATCTGTCTACGCTCCTTTACCATATAAGTTCCCGAGGATCATTGATGCGCTTTCACGATCTACGTCGCTACTGCCCCGCTTTTCTCGCCTGTACCCTGCTCTGCGGTTTTCACTCATCCCTTTCCGCAGATGATTTCAAAATCGAAAACACACAGGATCCCAAGGATGTCGCCCGCTCGCCGGAGCAGACGGTGAAAAACATGACCGTCCCGGAAGGCTTTAAGGTCGACCTGTTTGCCAGTGAGCCGGATGTGCACCAACCGATCGGCTTTGCCATCGATGACCGGGGCCGCCTCTGGGTAGCGGAATGTTTCACCTACGAAGCGCATGGCGTCTATCAGGATCAGTATCAGGACCGGATAGTTATCCTGGAAGATACCGATGGCGACGGCAGCAAGGATCAACGCAAAGTGTTCTGGCAGGGACAGGGACCGCTGACCAGCGTGACCGTCGGATCCAACGGCGTCTGGGCTTTGTGCCGGGGAGAGTTGATTTATATCGAGGATAAAAATCACGATGACGTGCCCGATGGCAAACCGCAGGTACTGCTCGAAGGCTGGAACTATAAAACCGTCCGTCACAATATTGTCAGCGGTCTGACCTGGGGACCGGACGGCTGGCTCTACGGTCGGCACGGCATTACCGACTCGTCGCTGGTCGGAACTCCCGAAACGGAACCGTCCCGAAGAACGATCATCCACTGCGGGATCTGGCGCTATCATCCTAAGCGTAAGATCATCGAAGAGGTCAGTTCCGGAACCACCAATCCCTGGGGCTTTGACTATGATGAATACGGCCAGATGTTTTTTACCAACAACGTCAACGGCCATCTCTGGCACATGATTCCCGGATCGCACTACATCCGCATGACGGGGCACGGCAGCGACCCGAATCCCTACGTCTACGAACTGATGACGAAGTGTGCCGACCACGATCACTGGGACAGTTCTGCCGGAAATTGGACCGATTCGCGTGACACGTCAGGGATTCACGGTCAACTGGGGGGCGGACACAGTCACTGTGGGGGCATGATCTATCTCGGAGATAACTGGCCGGCCAAATATCGGAATTCGATCTTCCTCTGTAACACGCACGGCCACCGGGTGAATAACGATGCCCTGGAGCGGGAAGGTTCGGGTTACAAAGGCACGCATCGTCCTGATTTCCTGTTAACCGGCTCCGACTGGTTTCGTGGTACCGAATTGAAATATGGACCGGATGGGGCCGTCTATCTCACGGACTGGGCCGATCTGGGAGAATGTCATGACCATGACGGCGTGCATCGTACCAGCGGGCGGATTTACAAAATCAGTTATGGCAAACCGGCTTTCCCCGGAAAACTGGATTTGAACAAGCTCTCCAACAGCGAACTGGTCAAGCTGCAGCTGCATCCCAATGACTGGTACGTCCGCCATGCCCGTCGCATTCTGATGGAGCGTGCCGGCGAAACAGAAAACTGGAACCAGGCCAAAGCGGAACTGCTGAAAATTTATGAAACGAACAAGGATGTTTCCCGCCGCCTGCGTGCCATGTGGGCTCTGTACTGTATGAACCAGGTCAATGATGCCTGGCTCACAAAACAGCTGCAGGATCCGAGCGAACATGTGCGGATCTGGGCCATCCGTTACCTGGTCGATGACGACCAGACCCCCGCCCCGGCCGTCAAAGAATTTGCCCGACTGGCACAGCAGGATCAGTCCGGCCTGGTACGACTCTATCTGGCTTCCGCCCTGCAGTCGCTGCCTGCTTCCGATCGCTGGGAGATTGCTGCGGCCCTCGATCAGCACCATCAGGATACCGAAGATCGCAATTTTGCTTTGATGCTCTGGTATGGAATCGAATCGGCTGTGATGGCCGACAGCGATGCGGCACTGAACTACTTGAAACACTCAACCCGTCCCGAGGTGCGTCGACTGGTGGCCCGGCGGCTGACTGAAGACATTGATCAGCATCCCGAATATGTGAAGGGACTGGTCCAGCAGGTGATTGAGACCAAGGACGTCGCAGCCAAACAGGATCTGTTAACCGGGATGCAGGCGGCGCTGGAAGGACGACTGAAAGCACAGACGCCTGAGAACTGGAAGATGCTGAAGCAGCAGGCTGACAAAGTGGATTCGAAGGAACTGCAGGAACTGGTGACCGGATTGTCCGTCGTGTTTGGTGATGGACAGACCATGGATACACTCAAGAAGATCGCCATGGATAAGGATCAGCCGATCAACAGCCGCTACCAGGCGCTCGAATCGCTGTTGAACAATTCTCAGGACAAAGATCTGCTGCCCGTGATTCAGCAGGCTGCCTACCAGACGGAATTGCAGGTGCTGGCATTTCGGGGGCTGGCACGCTTCTACGATCCCAAAACCGTGGAACGCATGCTGGGCCGCTACCGCAACATTAAACACCAGGGGCGTCTGGCTCTGATGGATACGCTCTGCAGTCGTAAGGAATACGTGCTGCTGCTCCTGGCGGCCATCGACAAAAAGCAGGTTCCCCAGGAAGACGTTTCCGCATTTCATGTGCGACAGTTGCGCAACTTCAAAGACAAAGCGGTTGTAGAAAAACTGAATCAGGTCTGGGGGCAGACCCGGGAGACACCCGAGAAGAAGCGGGCCCAGATCGAAGGCTATAAAACCCTGCTCACCGCAGATCGTCTCCAGCACGCCGATCGCGTGAGTGGTCGTGCACTTTACGAGAAGACGTGTGCGAAGTGTCACCGGCTGTTCGGCAACGGGGGCACGATTGGACCGGATCTGACCGGCTCCAATCGGACCAACATGGATTATCTCCTGGAGAACATGGTTGACCCCTCTGCCCTGATTCCCAAAGGCTACGAGATGGTGGTGGTCGCCCTGGAAGATGGTCGGGTGCTGAATGGCAATGTCCTCCGCAAGACCGATCAGCAGATTACCCTGCAGACACAGACAGAGCAGATGGTTCTGGATCGACGTCAGATCGAAGAGATGAGTCAGTCAAAACTGTCTCTGATGCCCGAAGGCCAGCTGGACAAGCTGACCGAACAGCAGATCGCCGATCTGATCGCCTATCTCTCGGGCCATTCTCAAGTGAAATTACCTGAGTCACTCGAGTCAAAATAACGGATCAGCGGTGGTCGTCCCGCTGAGCAGGCACCTGGTTCAGCAAACTGGAATCCTTTCTCGTCTGAGAAGAGGTGCTGTGATGCATTCTGTACCTGTCTGCCGGCGGAGGACGTTTCGTCTGGTCTGTTCCGTTTTGGTAATGAGCCTGGTATCTGCGCTGACCATTCCGGTCGGTGCCACCGACCTGGCAAAACAGTATCCAGCCACGCTCGACTTCTCAAAGCAGAATCGAAGCTACAACTGGCAGACCAGTCCGCAGGACGTCTGGCGGCTGGAGTCATTCGAGTACCAGTTGGGGGATCAGTTTCAGATCAAGCTGGGACCGTCCCAGGTCGTCTTGGGAAAAAATGGCTCGAACGTCCTCTGGGCGGCCGTCTATCCGGATCAACCAGGAGACATCCTCAAAGCCAGTGGCGGTCAGGGTGACCACATCACCAGCGTCTGGCTGCGCTTTCATCCCGCCCGCGTGGGAGAGCTGTTCCCTGCCGACACGGTCGGGAAACAGGGAGACGCAGATCTGATCAAACAGGCCCGCCGACTCGTCAATCACAAACTTCGTTCCAGCTGGCACGCGGGGGCCAGACCGATGGTGCCCTCCCGGGAATCGGTGGTGATCGACTGTGAGACCGCAGAAAGAGAACGGCGGTTTTATGTCATCGATACGACAAAACGGACCGCCCGGTACGTGGATGCCTTTCGCCAGCAGACGCTGTCCGTGCCCCTGACCCTGGAACAGGGACAGGCGGTGCGGATCTTCGATCAGGTCTGGAATGCCTTTGATCGTGAATATGCCCTGTTTGCAGTCAAACCACAGGTCGACTGGCAGCAATTGAAACAGGAGTACCGGCCCCGGGCAGCGAAAGCGAAAACCAATCAGGATCTGGCGGAAACGTTGAATGCGATGCTGTCGGAATTGAAAGATCTGCACATTTATGTCCGCGTGTCCGGCTCGTTTCTGAATGGTTATCAGCGGAAGCGACTGTTTAACGCCAGTCCCGCGACTGCGGTTAACCTGGTTGGGCCGCTGAATCAGATCAAAGGTTTGCGCTGGGGACGGACTCAGGATCAGATCGGGTACATCGCCGTTGATACGCTCTCCATTTCCAGTCTTCCGGACCGGTTTGAGGCGACTTTGAAGCAGATGCAGGGCACCCGAGGTCTGATTCTGGATCTGCGCGCCAACGGAGGCGGTGCAGAACCATTGGCCAGGAAAATGGCAGGTTACTTTGTCGAAGAGCCAACGCTATACGCCATGCATCAGTATCGTAGCGGCCCGAAGCATACCGATCTGGGAACCCCGCAGGAACGAATTTTCGCGCCCGATCCGAACTGGTATTACCAGGGGCCGGTGATCGTGTTGCAGGGAGAACGGACCATGAGTTCCGCTGAAGCGTTTGTGTTGATGCTGGCGGCCTGTCCTCACGTCACCACCATGGGAGACCGGACCGCAGGCTCCAGCGGCAATCCCCGTCAGCTGGATGCGGGAGCGGAAATCATCGTCAACCTGCCCCGCTGGATTCCCCAGGATGCGAACGGGAAATCCTTCGATACCGTCGGCATTCCACCTGACGTACCCGTGAAGGCAGCCCCCGAGGAGTTTACAAAAACCGCCGATCCAGTTCTCTCTGCGGCCCTGAAACGCTTACGAAAGCAGACATCCGATCTTGAGAGCTCAGAGGCGGTTCTCGTTCCCCGCTCAGGAAACAACACGCAACAATAAGCGGTAGAGCGTCTCTCTTATTTTTCCTCAGTCGGACGCTGCCATTCGCTCCGCATCCATTTTACGAGCAGGTTGATATCGTGTTTGGAGAGCTTGGACTCTTCAAATGAGGGCATGATGTTTTTCTCGCCATAGAAATGTTCTCCCCCCGGCTTGCGGATGAAATCGGTGAGCCATTTTTCGGAACCGTAACCGTTGAAGTCCGGTGCGGCTCCGCCCCCTTCTTCATTCGGGTCCCCTGCTTTCATGGCGTGACACTGGGCACAGTAGCCATAGAACTCGACCACTTTCCCTGACTTGTCTTTGAAGTCGGCGCCGCTGAATACGGAAATCCCCCGCTGAATCACTTCTTCGGAAGGCTGTTCATAATCACGGCGTTTGGCTTCCCGGGCGATGAGAGCCGCGACCGCCTCGAGGTCCTCTTTGGTTAGGACCCCTTCCGGGCCGACATAGTCTTTGGCCCAGTCGCTCATATCGCCGTTCAGGATCGCATCGCCCCCTTTTGAAGAACCCAAGTGACCGAAGAACTTCGGTGCGGTCGGATCAGCCAGAAATTCCGCGATCCATTTCGTGGTCGCGAAGCCGGCCAGATCGGAAGCACGCGGCGTGGCTTTCACTTTTTTGCCGTCTTTCATTTCCATGATGAAATGGCCTGTCCCGTCATGCCCGTTCCAGGTATGACAGATGCCACAGTGCTGTGCGAAAATCAGCGGGCCCATGGATTTGGGGTCGTTGAGCAGGAGAGACGCCGGTCCTTCCGGAGGCACGCCGTTCTTACTGGCCAGCCAGGAGGCCCGCGCTGCATACGCCAGTTCCTGAGAACGGTCCAACGCATAGTCCGGTGCGCTGCGTTCCTGTTTGATGCCATACCAGCTGATGCCGGTAATAATCAACAGACCGCCGACATACACGGCCACCGCCAGACGCTGCCCCCATTTTTCGCCGAAGACTTTTTCATAGAAGGGAACCAGCACCAGGATCGCCAGGATCACGCCGGGCAGAACCGCGGTGACCAGGACTTCCAGTTCCTTGGGCACCATGTGTCGCAACTCAAACAGGAAGCGGACGAACCATTCGGGGCGCGCCACAAACGGAAACGCACTGTCGGCGGGAGCTTCCAACTTGATCGCGCTGGCAGGCAGGTCCTCTTCCCAGTCACCTATTCCGACTTGCAGATGCTGATTCTTCATTGAGGGATAGACCACAATCTGCAGGATGACGATGCCTGTCAGGACCAGTGTCAGAATCAGCGTGCGGGTGGTCTGGTAAGGCCAGTAGGGTTGCGTGATCTCATCTTTGACCGGATCGTCTTCATCCAGTTCGAAATCGACGTTCGGATCATCGTTCGCTTCTTTGATTTTCGCCGTCCGCAGGCGTTCGCGGCGGATCAGCGCCATGTGAAATACGAACAGCAGAATCGCGATCACCGGCAGAGCCATCACGTGGATCGTGTACAGGCGGGTCAGCGTCAGGTTACCGAATTCGCTGCCGCCAACGACCAGTGAACGCAGCGTGGAACCGATGACCGGCATGGTGCCGGCAATACTGGTTTCAATCTGGTAAGACCAGTACCCCTTCTGGTCCCAGGGGAGCGCATTGCCGGTAATCGTCAGGCCGATAATCACCCCGCCAATCATCAGGCTGGTCCAGTAGATGAACTCTTTGGGTTTACGGTAACCGGCTGAGATGATCACCAGGAAAATATGAATGATGATGGCGACGATCATCATGTGGGCGGTGTAGTGATGCAGTCCGCGGACAAACCAGCCCAGGTCGACCTGGGTTTCCATGTAATGCACACTGCCCCATGCGGATGCTTCAGACGGGCTGTAGACGGTCATCATCAGGGCACCGGTGACCATTTCGATCAGCATCATCAGCACCAGGGCTCCGCCCCAGATGAACTGCCAGCGGGAGCGGCGTTTGGTCGGAAAGTTCAACAAGAAGATCGCATGGAAAAAATTCTTGTATCCGGTTCGTTCATCGATCCACTGTTTCGTTTTTTCTGACAGCACGGAAATCTCTCCCCAGGGGAAACAGAATAATTTCAGCAAGATGATTTAAATACGGGAACAGGCAGACTGACTCGCTGTCAGCCGATCGCTTTCTTTTCAGAAATGCCGGTCTCAAATTTCTGATATTCGACCTCCACCCATTGCTCACCACGAACTTTTTTCAGGGAGGTCTTCAGTTCATCCATCCCCCGTGGTGCCGGACCTCCGACTACCGCGCCATCCGTCTGGAATGAGGCGGCATGACAGGGGCAGAAAAACTCTTCATCGCCGGGCACATAGTCGACCACGCATCCCAGATGCGGACAGGTTGAGGAAAAGGCGGTCACAGCACCGTCCTGGCCCTTCGTGATCCAGACTGAACCGATCGGACCGGCAGGATATTTCGTCCAGGCATCGACCCGTTGATCGATGATCGTGAACCGCTGGGGCACCCCCGGTTCCAGATCATCCAGCCGGGTCAGCCGGTAGGTCCTCTCTTTTTGCTGGCCCCGTTTGAGCGTCGAAAACAGAAAGCCCAGTGCGGGGACGGCCAGGATGGTGGCATAGACGGAACCTAGAATACCGCTGCAGTATTTGAGGAATTTTCGACGTCGCATGGTGTGAACCTTCAAATCTGGATCGTCTATTCAGAGTCAGCAGTCCGTTGAATCGGAGTATGCTCGGAATCAGACAACGAGTGACTTACAGGGTCATGGTGAGTTTCTTTTAATCTCGGACAGTAATCTTCAGCAGGATTTTGTTGGCAGGAGACAACCCGTTTTAGTGAGTTGCCTGTTTGGTGGGAAGTTCCAATCGATCAAGCCCGACATCTGTTCGCAACTTCTGACTGGGATCCTGTTCCGCTCATTATCCTAGCAGATTGGATCACAGATTACGAACATTAAATAAATCTAATAGTTTCAGGTCCTTAAGGCAATCGTGTTACTTAAATAGGATTATACTGTCCAGTATTGGCTGGTTGCAATCCTGGATCGCATGTTTTCAGGCATAAAAAAAAACGGCTCCCCTGAATCCAGAGGAGCCGTTTTCGTTTTTAGTTCAGTCAAACTGAGGGTTTGATTGAAGACTAGTCAATCAGACCGAACAGGTTTGACAGGCTGTTACCGCTCAGGCGGCGAGTCTGCTTCTGATTCTGCAGACGGCTTGGGAAGTAAGCCTTAGGATCGGAAGTCGGTGCAGGAGCTGCGGGAGCTGCTGAAGGAGCACATCCGGCAGGAGCACATCCATTGTCACAGCAAGGTTTTTCGCAGCAGCCTTCGACAACTTCGTATCCGCAGAGTTCCAGAGCCTGGACAGCTTCGCGAACAACTTTCTTGTCGCAGTCGCCCAGAGCACAGGTCAGAGCAGCTGTCAGCTCAGGTGAGCAGCAGCAGCAGTTCTTGCGGAGCTGGTCGCCGATTTCATCAGCAGCTTTGGCACGAACGCGTTCGTCAGCGTCGTTCAGAGCGTAGATGAAGGCACACATGATTTCCGGGTTGCAATCGCAGCGGAACTTGTCGCCCAGTTTGTGGATTGCTTTGCGACGGTGTTTAGCGTAGCAGGCAGTCTGAGACTGGTAGATCAGTTCAGCGATTTCGCAAGGATCAGCGTTGCAGCAAGGCTGTTCGTTGCAGCAGGAATCTGCAGCCGGTGCGGCACAGGTCTTAGGAGCGGGGCAGCAGCTCTTGGGAGCTGGAGCACAGCAAGCCTTGGGAGCCGGTGCACAGCAGGCTTTAGGAGCAGGAGCACAGCAAGCCTTGGGAGCCGGTGCACAGCAGGCTTTAGGAGCAGGAGCACAGCAGGCCTTGGGAGCCGGTGCGGCACATGCTTTAGGAGCAGGAGCACAGCAGGCTTTAGGGGCTGGTGCACAGCAAGCTTTGGGAGCAGGAGCACAGCAGGCTTTAGGAGCCGGTGCGCAGCAAGCCTTAGGAGCAGGAGCACAGCAGGCCTTTGGAGCCGGTGCACAGCACTTGTCCTGGGTGCAGGAATCGGTGCTGCAGCAGTTACGCTTGAACCAGCCACGCAGCTTCTTGCGAAGCGGTTTGCAGCAGGTCGGAGCAGATTCACAGCAGCAAGGCGGTTTAATGTTTGAGCACTGACGCTGGTAAGTATAAACGTTAGGCTCACACGGTTTCGTAATAGTAGGTTTACAGCATTCAGGTTGACACGTCGAGGCACATTCACAGCTCTTTGCAGCCCCGCAATTAAGCGAAAGGTCAAAAAGATCTGCTTGTGCAACGGCATTCATCCCCAATGCCACAACAAATGCACTTAACAGACTAATCCATTTCATAGAACAGCGTCTCCTTCTTGGGTCGTTTTCTGACCATCATAGACAGATTGATGTGCCTCTTTTGTCACATCACAGTGGTTACGGCGCGAATTTTGTTTTGTTCCTATTGGGACTGCTATTGGTCCAAGTTGAAAGCATCAACTCGCGCTGGCTTGAGTCTCAAGGCATCGTTCCGAGGTCAGATGCCTTTACGATAAACTTCTAGTAATTTCGATTGCAGGCGATGCACTCCAGCATCGTCCTGATTCACATCCGAATTGTTTGTTTTGATCATTCAGATATGAATTCTCATTGCGACTGGTACAATCTATCGGCGTGCTTGAATTACCGCTTGAATGTCTCAAGTCATTATCAGATAAAAAGGTTACGTCATTTTTACACACGATTATATGCGTCGTAACGGTTGGTTAAACTGGGTGGGCTTTGTGCTGTGAAATCCCCTCTCACCCCCCTGAAAATGTGTGAAACTGGGGGGACTGTGTGTTAAAAGGAAAACTGAACTCGACAGTTTCGGCTGTACCTAATGTGAGGAGAGACCCGTTCCCGGCGTCTCTTTTTATTGGAAGGTTTGCACCAGGTCGGTCTCGAAGTGACTCACAAGATCAGTGGTAAAACTTCGCCAGCTTGCCTGGTTGCTGAGGAGATTTAGCGATCAGTACTAATGAAAGCGGTCGCTCCTGATGTTTTCAGTTTGCACGCTGATGCGACTGCTCATGAAATGTGATTTGTGCGTGAAAAAGATATTCTTCAGTTTTGATAAGTCATGACGCCACGCTGCCCTGCTGACTTTCCAGGTAGTTCGCTGGCAGAGGCTTTCGTTTATAGTGATTGAACAGTTCTTGCTTTTCCGGAAATGGCAAACCATAATAAGGTTAACTTATCGATGCTGGGCCACAGGAGAGAACGAATGCGATACATTCTCATATTGAGCGCGGCTTGTCTGTTTGTGGGATATTCCAGTCCTGCTGAAGCACAGCATCACCATGGCGCACATGGCCATCATCATTCCTATCATGGACACGGTCACTCATATCCGCGTTATTATGGAAGCAACTGGGCCAGCCCCGGCTGGTCGGTCAGTGGCAATAACGGCAGCGTCTATTTCAATTTCGCGTTCCCGGGCAACACCTACTATGGTAATCCGTGGGGGCCGTACTTTTATAATCGCTTCGGTTATTACAGCACCAATGCATTTGTCGCCGGCAATCCGGTGCTGTCTCCCTACGGTTACTCTTTAAACGGCTTTTCTCCGATTCTGCCCGGCCAGGGATTTTCTCCTCCCACGGTCTATCCTTACAGTAACGTTCCTGGCACACTCCCGCTGACCAATCCGGGAACCGTCAGTAATCAACCGCTTAATAATGCAGTCCAGCAGGATCTGGAGCGGTGGAATGATCCGGACTGGCGGCCGGAACCCTCCCGTAAGATTCAGAAATATATCGTGCCTTCCACACGACACGCCCGCGAACTGAGTCTGCGGAACCAGGTCAAAGGGGACGAATATTTCCAGAAACTGGATTACCGCAGGGCCTACGAACGCTACAAGTTCGCTGCTTCACTGGCGAAAGATGTGGCAACACCCCATTTCAAAAAGGGGTTTGCGCTGGTCGCTCTGAAGCAGTACGACCGGGCGGCGTATGAATTCAAGCAGGGGTTGGTCCTGGATCCCAACTGGCCGGTCACCGGGGAAAGTCTGAGTGAACTGTTTGGCCCTGATAATGCGATCGCCCGGGATTCCATGGTGCATCAGGTGGCAGAGTGGGTGAAGGAAGACATTCGCGATCCGGAACGCCTGTTCGTATTTGGTGTCATGCTGCATTTTAATGGTCAGACCGAACAGGCACATGATGTCATTGAGACCGCAGCCCGTCTGGCAGGACGCGGCGATCACTTCCTCGCGTTTCTGGATCCTAAAGTCCAGCAGGCCGGACAACAGAAAATCCAGCAGAAAAATCAAATTGTGGGCGGCCATGTTGTCAATCCGGCCAATACCCGTCCCCCGGCGTTTGAGAAAAAATCCCAGCCTCAACCCGCAGCACAGCCTCTGGGGCCGAAGCGTGCGGCTCCGATTTCCGGGCCCCTGCCGCCTCCCCCGGCTGTAAAACAGCCTGCTGCCAGTCAGCCCAAACACGGAAAACCTGTGCCCAAACCACTTCCCCAGATCAACAATCTGGGGTTGCCTCCCCTCCCCCAGGCGGCAGATACACCGGGTGCGCCGTTGATTCCTGCCCCGGAGCCTGCTAAAAGTCAACAAACACCGTTGCTGATTCCCCCCAAATGATCTGACTGCTTGAATGCTGGGCCCTGTAAACTGATGAATGAATCCGCCACTCCGCGTCTCTTAGTGACATTATGTACTTATAATGAGAAAGAAAATCTGGAACAGCTGATTCCGGAAATTCATAAACACCTGCCGTATGCGGCTATCCTGGTGATTGATGATAATTCGCCCGACGGGACCGGGGACTATGTGAAATCGCTCAAGCAGACCGATTCCCGGATTCACTCCATTCACCGCAGTGGTAAGCTGGGACTGGGAACTGCCACGATTGCCGGCTTTCAGTACGCGATCGAAAACCATTATGATCTGGTGCTGAACCTCGATGCGGACTTCAGCCACCCGCCCCGTTTCATGCCGGATCTGGTCGCTGCAACGGAGCAGGCGGATGTCGCCATTGGCTCCCGTTATGTGCCCGGCGGTAAAATCGAAGGCTGGGGGCCTAAACGCTATTTCATGAGCGGGGCGATCAACTGGTATGCCCGGCTGCTGCTGAGATTGAAATCGCGGGACTGCAGCGGCAGTTTCCGCTGTTACCGCGTTCCCAAGCTGGCCGAGATCGATTTCAAGCTGCTGCGGGCGAAGGGGTATGCCTTCCAGGAAGAGATCCTCTATCGCTGTCGCCGGGTCGGCTGCACGTTTCAGGAAGTCCCTTTCACGTTCGAAGAACGCCGCTATGGCAGTTCCAAGATCAACATGAAAGAGGCCTTTTCGGCGCTGTGGGTCATGTTTGTACTGGGGATCGACAATCTGCTGGGAAAACGGGTCCGGGTGCTCTCCTCGGATTCAGTAGAATAGGCTCTGAAAGCACGCTTAAGTATGGCTGTGTGATTCATCCGGGAACGTGCCTTCCCGTACCTCGTTCGCATAAGCCTGGACCGCGGTGGTAATGTCGGAAGTCAGGTCCGCGTATTTTTTCAGGAACCGCGGATGGAAATCGGCGTTCATGCCCAGCATGTCAGGTGTCACCAGCACCTGGCCGTCGCAGCCCGCTCCGGAACCGATGCCGATCGTGGGAACCGTGACGGTTTCTGTGATTTTCCGTGCGATGGGGGCGGTAATCATCTCCAGTAAAATCCCGAAGGCCCCTGCTCTCTCCGCTGCCAGGGCATCGGCGATCAGCTGGTCCTCATCCCGCTGAATTTTACCCATACTTCCGATCGCACGCACCGATTGTGGCTTCAAACCCAGGTGAGCCATTACCGGGATATCAGCCGACGCGATCGCTTCGATGGTCTTGGCCTGATTGACGCCCCCTTCCAGCTTCACGGCGTCGGCACCGGTCTCTTTCAGGATCCGCCCCGCATTTTCCAGCGCCTGGGCAGGAGAGATATGAAACGACATAAATGGCATGTCGACGATCACCAGCGCACGCTGGGCGGCCCGGGCCACGATTTCACCATGATAAATCATCTGATCGACGGTCACAGGCAGTGTCGTGCTCTTACCCTGTACGACCATTCCTAAAGTGTCGCCCACCAGCAGGCAGTCTAAACCGGCTTCGTCCAGAATTTTTGCTGACAGGAAATCGTAGGCGGTCAGCATCGTAATCTTCTGTTGTTTCTGCTTGGCGGCAATAAAACGGGGGACGGTAAACTTTTTGGGCCGTGCTGGCGACGCATTCGACACGGAACTCTCCTTAAAACATGCAGCGGACCTGGCAACCTCACCAGGAGATAAGTCATTCAGCTCTATGATTCTAGACTTGCTAGGGCTGTGTGTGGTTCACAATATGAAAACAGAGTCCAGATTCGCAAGACTGTGGTCGTCAAATCTTCGAAAACGGCCCTCGCGACGCGTGTGTTGCATTTTGCACTGTTTTATTTTGCAACAATTGTTGCATCCTGCAACGGGTTCACTGAGGGCCAAAAACAGGCTGAAAATTTATTAGAACTCCAAATCCCTGTATTACAGGCTCTTACAGAAAAAAATGACGAAAAAATTCTGAGTGGTACGGCTTATGCAATATACCCTAAGCAGCGATGGTGGCAAGCGTTGGCCCGCACTTGCTCCATTCAGCACAGAAAAGGTGCTTCATTCACTTACGTGTTTGGAGCACCTTTTTTTATTCCCCCTCATTTTCCGCTTGAGCTCTCAATCCAGTCCTCCCGCCTTCTGGAATTCCTGACCTGACTTCAGTAGGATTGTGACACACCAGCTTCGTACGCTGGCTGAATTTCCAATTTCCATGCCACTGGCAGAATCATGCACTGAAGATTTGTCTCGAACGCTTCAGTCAGGAAGAATGCACCTCAGGAGGATATCAATCGTGCCAGAAAAAGTTGTCGTGATCGGATCAGGGCCCGCTGGTTGGGCATCTTGCATTTATACATCTCGTGCCAATCTCGAACCCCTCTGCTTCGAAGGGGCTCTGACTGAGGAAAACCGGCTGCAGGGGACGCTGCCTCTGGGACAGCTGGCATTAACGACCGAAGTCGAAAACTATCCCGGGTTTCCTGTCGGCAACCTGGGGGCGTACCTGGATGATGCCATTGAAGAATCCAAGCGGAAATACATGGCACCTCACCTGGGGCATGGAGTCAGTGGTCCGGAACTGATGGAACTGATGCGTCAACAGGCGATGAATTTCGGGACCAAAGTGGTGACCGATGACATCGTAGACGTCGATTTCTCTTCGCATCCCTACAAGGTGACACCGTCGAATGGGGAAACCGTGGAAACTCTGGCCGTGATCATCGCCACCGGTGCCCGGGCCAATTACCTCGGACTGGACTCAGAAAACCGTTTCAAGAATATGGGCGTCTCCGCCTGTGCGGTCTGTGATGGAGCCATGCCCCGCTTCCGTAATCATCCCCTGGTGGTGGTCGGCGGCGGTGACAGTGCGATGGAAGAAGCCTCTTACCTGACTAAGTTCGCCTCCAAGGTTTACCTCGTGCACCGCCGCGATGAATTCCGGGCCAGTAAGATCATGGCGGACCGGGCGCTCGCCAACGAAAAGATCGAAGTCAAATGGAACTCGGTCATCGACGAAGTTCTGGGGAACGACGAACAGGGCGTGACCGGCGTGAGGATTCGCAGCACTGTCGATGACAGCCAGACCGAAGAACTGGAAGCCACCGGTTACTTCGCTGCCATCGGTCACACGCCGAACGTCAATTTTCTCAAAGGCCAGATTGAGTTGAACGACAAAGGCTTCATCCAATGGCAGGTTCCTTTCCGCACCAATACGAATGTGGACGGTGTGTTTGCTGCCGGGGATGTGGCCGATGACAACTACAAGCAGGCGATCACCGCCGCCGGCAGTGGCTGTATGGCGGCCCTGGATGCGGAACGCTGGCTGGTTGCCAACGGTTACGAATAAGAGCCGAATTGGATATTCGCTGAAAACTAATACTGTCTGAAGGACAATCTCGTTATGTTGACAAAAGAAGGATGCCAGGCGCGACAGAAACGATTGTGGGAGGCTGTTCCCGATCATCTGGAATGGATTCTGATTGCAGACCCGCGTCATGTGCTGTATCTCTCGAACTTCCTCGTACAGCCCTGTAGTTTCTCGCGGGGCGAGCGGGCGCTGTTGCTGCTGGATCGGGAAAAAGGGGTCACCCTGATCGGGGATAACTTCACGCTCCGCTCTTCTGCTGCCGAGTTCTACGTCGATCACGAGGCCATCGAAAACTGGTACGATCACAAACACTCGGTCGAAAATCGTGACCACGCACTGTTCAAGGCCCTGAAGTCGGTGGTCCCTCAGTTAAAGGGACGCGCCGGGGCCATCGAAGCCGAATGGCTGCCGGTGGGAGCACTGCAGGAACTGGAGATTACGCAGACCGATGCCACTCTCGAACTGGGCAGCACACTGCGTCAGCTCCGCCGTCAGAAACACGACGACGAGATCGCACTCCTGAAACAGTGTATGCAGGCCTGCGACGCCGGCCATGCCTGTGCCCGGGAAGTGGTCGAAGCGGGCCGCAGCGAGTTTGATATCTTCCGTAAAGTTCAGGCTGCGGTCCTGCAGGCCGCGGGACTGCCCGTCATTATTTACGGCGACTTCAGGGCTTCAACGCCTGCGGTTCCCAAAGCGGGTGGACTTCCCTCCGGTCATGTCCTGGAAAACGGCGATCTGTTCGTACTCGATTATTCGGTCGTGATTCACGGTTACCGCAGCGATTTTACCAACACAATGGCGGTCGGCGAGCCGAGTGCCGAGCAGGAAAAGCTGTTCGGCCTCTGTCAGGCAGCCATGCAGGGAGGCGAATCGACGCTCAAGGCCGGGACGAAATGTGCCGACGTGCATGCGGCGACCGCAGCACCCATCTGGGATGCCGGCTATAAAGAGAACTTCCAGCATCACGCCGGTCACGGCTTGGGACTGGGACATCCGGAAGCACCGATTCTGGTGCCGGAGAGCATCGACACGCTGCTGGCGGGCGATGTGGTGACTCTGGAGCCCGGCGTCTATGTCGAAGGCATCGGCGGTATGCGGATTGAGCACAACTATCTGATCACGGACGATGGTTTCGAACGGCTCAGCAATCATGTGATTGCCCTCAAGTAACCGGACTTTCGCTGATTCCCCAGTCAGGTGTCTGAATTCATGTCGTCCTCTGAACTCCCGGAATGGATGGAAACAGATCTGCAGCAGATCCGGGAGGCGGGGCTGTTTCGTTCACGGAGGACGTTTCAGCCTCAACCAGGAGGACGCTGCCTGCTGGAAGATCGTGAGCTGATCAACTTTTCCAGCAACGACTATCTCGATCTGGCCCAGGACCCGCGCCTGGTTTCAGCCGCTTCTGAAGTGCTGACCGAACTGGGCGTCGGTGCCCGCGCCAGCGCCCTGGTGAGTGGTCGCACCAACTGGCATACCCGTCTGGAAGAACAACTGGCGGAATTCGAAGGGACCGAATCCGCGCTCCTCTTCCCCAGTGGCTATGCGGCCAACCTGGGAGTAATCTCAGCTGTCGCTCAGGAAGAGGATACCATCTTCTGCGATCGATTGAATCATGCGAGCCTGATTGATGGCTGTCGACTCTCGGGAGCCCGGTTCCGCGTCTATCGGCATGACGCGCTGGAGAAACTGAAACGCGAGCTGGCAAAATCGACCGGTGCGGGCAGAAAGTTCATTGTCACCGATTCCGTATTCAGCATGGATGGCATTTCCGCACCCCTGCCTGACCTGTGTGAACTGGCGGACGAATTCAGGGCCAGTCTGATCATCGATGAAGCGCACGGGACCGGCGTTTATGGTAAGGATGGTCGAGGGCTGGCGGAAGAACTGGGCGTCGAAGACCGTGTGACCATCCGCATCGGCACACTCAGTAAAGCGGTGGGCTGCCTGGGGGGCTTTGTGGCGGGGTCTGCGACGTTGATTGACTGGCTCTGGAACCGTGTGCGGACCCAGATCTACTCGACCGCCCTGCCCCCGTCGATCTGTGCCGCCGCCTGTGCGGCTCTACAGATCATCCAGACGGAACCGGAGCGACGGACACGGCTGCAGGAACTGTCCCAAGCTCTGAGATCGGGACTCAGAGAGCGTCCGCATCTGACGGTCCCTGACTCGAGAGGCCCCATCATTCCCGTCGTCCTGTCCGATCCCGCATTGACGATGCAGGTGGCCAGCGATCTGCAGGAAACCGGCTTTCTGGTGGGAGCGATCCGGCCCCCCACCGTTCCCCAGGGGACTTCGCGGCTGCGGATTTCCCTGACCTGTGCCCATCAGCGGGAAGATCTGGAGCGGTTTTTAAAAGCACTGGATGGTTCACTCGCCAGAAACGGCCAATCCCGATAAGGTATGCAGAACCGTTGATTGAGAGAGCCAACCCGGATGAATACGCCGTCAGAGACTACAATTAAAGAATCCCACATGAATTTCCGTGAGAAGATCAAAGAGGAATACCCGTTCGCTTCACACTGGTTGAAGATCGACGGCCATCAGTACCACTATCTGGATGAAGGCCAGGGAACGCCCCTGCTGATGGTACACGGGAATCCGACCTGGAGTTTCGCCTGGCGGCGGCTGGTCAAGCAACTTTCCCAGTCGTATCGTGTCATTGCTGTCGACCACATGGGCTGTGGTCTTTCAGACAAACCTCAGGATTATCCCTACACGCTGGCGAATCACATTGCGAACCTGAAAACCCTGATCCAGGAACTGGATCTGCAGCAGATCACGCTGTTTGCCCACGACTGGGGTGGCGCCATCGGGATGGGAGCGGCCGTCGATCTCCCGGAACGGTTCGAGAAATTCGTGTTGATGAATACGGCCGCTTTCCGTTCGCAGGAGATTCCGTTGAGAATTGCGGTCTGCCGGATTCCCCTGCTGGGCGCCTGGGGGGTACGCGGGCTGAATCTGTTTTCCGGTGCTGCGATCAAAATGGCCGTCGAAAAACATGAGCGGATGACTCCGGAAGTCAAAGCCGGCTTTCTGGGGCCGTACAACAACTGGCAGAACCGGGTCGCGGTGCACCGCTTCGTGCAGGACATTCCCCTCAAAGCTTCGCATCCCAGCTATGACACGCTGGTACACGTGGAAGAGGGACTGGCCCAGTTCCAGGGACATCCGCTGCTGCTGATCTGGGGAGAGCGGGACTGGTGCTTTACCACGAATTTTCTGGATGAGTTCGAGCGCCGGTTCCCGCAGGCGGAAACCCTGCGGATTCCCGACGCGGGGCATTACGTCTTTGAAGACGCGCATGAGATCATGGTGCCCCGCATTGAACAGTTTCTGCAGCAGTAGCCTGGGTAGCGTTTATTTAATAGTTTTCAGCGTGATCATGAGGTCGACAGCGTTAGCTATGTAAGTAATCACCGTGGCCGAGGGTATGTTCTTACTCTTGTTTTCAGGACTTCAACAGCACAAAAGCAAAATTAGCCGCAGGGCGTTAGCCCCGGTTGAAACGACTTTGGTATATCACATCCGAATTAAGAACCGCTACCTGGCAGCGACTTAGAAGTCGCCGAAGTCGGGATTGATCAGGTGCTCGGTGCTTCCCACGTGGGAAATCTTCTCTATTTTTTTGCGGGGTTGCTTGGGACGATAGGCTTCGAAATCATCGACCCGGAATTCCTGAATCATGTGATTAATCCGGTTCTCGATATTCGTCAACTGATCCCCTTCGTCAGGTGAGACGAAAGTGAAGGCAGCCCCTTTCTGGTCGGACGAGAGACGCCCCACGCGTCCGATGCGGTGCACGTAGTCGTCGCTGAATTCGGGAATATCGAAGTTGATGATGTGCGAGATCCCGCTGACATCAATGCCTCGCCCCATCACATCGGTGGCGATCAACAGGCGGATCTTGCCTTCCCGGAATTTTTTCAGCACCCGGTCCCGCTTGGACTGGGGCAGATCGCCGTGAATGGCGGCCACGTTTTTCAGCTTCTTTGAGAAGATCCGATCCAGCTTGTCAGCGCCCCGTTTGGTCCGGGTAAACACGATGGTCTGCTTCGGTCGTTCCTGGAACAGCAGCCGCGACAGTAGCTTGATTTTCCGGTCCGGATCGACGGTGACGTAATACTGATCAATGGCATCCACGCTGACCTTGTTTTCCGACAGGTCGATCATCACCGGCTCATTCATGTAGCGTTGAGCCAGCCGCTCGACGGGGGGCGGCAGTGTGGCCGAGAGCAGCAGGGTCTGTCTCTCTTTGGGACATTTCCGTAGAATCTTTTCAATATCAGGACGGAATCCGATATCGAGCATGCGGTCTGCCTCGTCGAGCACAGCAAACCGCAAGGTACTCAGTTTGAGGTTGCCCCGATTGATGTGGTCGATGACCCGCCCCGGCGTACCGACGGCGATCTGGGCCCCCTTCTTCAACTGGTTTTCCTGGGGGCGAACCGGCTTGCCTCCGACCAGAACCGCCAGGCTGAGTGATTTTGACGGACACAGCTTGCGGATTTCCGCAGCGACCTGCTCACTCAGTTCGCGGGTGGGGGCCAGGATCAAAGCCTGAATGCCCGGACGTCTGAGATCGATCTGCTGCAGGATCGGTAGCGAGAACGCGGCCGTTTTTCCGGTTCCGGTTCGTGCCTGTCCAATACAGTCTTTACCGGTGACCGCGATCGGGATCAGTTCGGCCTGAATCGGGCTCGGTTTTTCATAGCCTGCCTGACTCAGGTTTTTTAAGATTTTGTCATTGAGTCCTAATTGATCAAAACTATCTTTCGTGGTCTTTTTTTTCTTTTTCTGCTTTTGATTCATTTCCTGAAAATTCCTGCTGAGGCAGGAGAAATCTCGCTCTGCGCTGAGGCATCCTGTGCCGGAGCATTATTCTGGTGGCTGTTCATTTTCTGTATCAGTACCAGTCTGCTTCGCGTTATCCAGGTTCGCTTGTTCCCGAACCGAAACTCCGATCAGACGCTTGATGTCATTACTGTCAATGGCCTCATGTTCTACGAGTGCTTTTGCCAGCAGGTCAAGTTTCTCCCTGTTTTCTGTTAATATCTTCTCTGCCCGTTCTTCAGCAGCGTTTAAGAACCGCTGCATTTCCTGGTCGATGACATGTGCGGTTTCTTCACTGCACTCACCTTGAGACTTCATCTCTTTCCCCAGGAACGGGTTTTCATCTGAGTGGCGAAACGCCACAGGTCCAATGACATCACTCATGCCCCACTGACCCACCATTTTGCGGGTAATCTGCGTGGCGCGTTTGATGTCGTCTGCTGCTCCGGCTGTGTGCTCACCAAACACCAGCCCTTCCGCAGCACGTCCACCCAGCATGAAGGCCAACTGTGAGTGAAGTTGTTTTTCACCCATGTTGTAACGCTCTTCATCGGGCAGCAGTTGTGTCACACCCAGCGCTCTGCCGCGGGGGATGACGGTCACTTTGTGTACCGGATCGATTTCCGGCAATAACCAGGCCAGCAAGGCGTGGCCGGCTTCGTGATAAGCGGTCATTTCCCGCTCTTTTTCACTGAGAATCTCTTCGCGTGGTGGTCCCATTAAAACACGATCCCGGGCATTGTCAAAATCTTCTTTGTCCACCTGGTCCTTGTTCAGACGCGTGGCGGACAAAGCGGCTTCATTCACCAGGTTTTTGAGATCGGCTCCAGAGAAGCCGATCGTACCAGCGGCGATTTTTTCCAGATCGACATCGTCCGACAACGGGATTTTCCGCGAATGGACTTTCAGAATCGCTGCCCGTCCGTCTTTGGTGGGACGGTCAACGGTAATATGCCGGTCGAAACGACCGGGACGCAGCAGTGCCGGGTCCAGTACGTCCGGTCGGTTGGTAGCCGCGATGACGATGACCGCTTCATTCTGCTGGAAACCGTCCATTTCGCTGAGCATCTGGTTCAGCGTCTGTTCCCGTTCGTCATGTCCACCCCCCAGTCCGGCACCACGAATGCGGCCGACCGCGTCGATTTCATCGACGAAGATGATACAGGGGGCGTTTTCCTTGGCGTTACGGAACAGGTCTCGTACCCGGCTGGCACCCACGCCGACGAACATCTGAATAAATTCCGAACCGTTGATCGAATAGAAGGGGACGCCCGCTTCACCCGCAGTGGCGCGGGCCAGCAGTGTTTTCCCGGTTCCCGGGGAGCCCATTAACAACACCCCTTTGGGGATCTGAGCTCCCAGCCGCTGGAACTTGGCCGGGGTTTTCAGGAACTCAACGACTTCCTGCAATTCCGCCTTGGCCTGTTCCATCGCTGCGACATCGTCGAAGGTCGTCTGTTCTTCAGAGGGACGGAACCGTTTGGCCGGGCTCTTGGTGAAATTACCCAGCATGCCGGAGCCCATCGGGTCTGCCGAACGTCTTAGCATGAACCAGAAAAAGCCGATGATCAGCAATGGACCAATCAACCAGGGCAGGATATACGTGCCAATGCCGACGCTGGTGCTCTCTGCTTTGAACGTTACATTCTGTTTGATCAGTTCCGGAACCAGATCCCGATCTTCAACCGGATGGGAGGGCAGTACGGTGTTGAATTCTTCCGCGAGCTTGTCGTCTTTTTTCTTGTCTTTGTCATCCGGATTTTTCGGACGGACTTTCCATTTTCCGGTCAGGATATCGCCATGGAAATCGACGGAATCGACGTTGCCCCGTTTGAGCTCTTTGATGAAAAAGCTGTAGTCCACCTTCGAACCGGTATTTTCGGGCGAAGATTTCATCAGCATCAGGCTGCCGATGACCAGGATCAGCAGGATAATCAGCCAGGGGCCGGTCGAGGGGGCCCCTTGAGTTTCTTTGCTGGATGGCTTCTGGGGATCTTTGCCGGGAGGAGGTGTTTGTTGGGGGTTCTCCTGAGGAGAGGCCATATGCTGTTCCGTTCGTTGCTTAAGATCTTCTTACTGGTTGCTGATGGCTGGGGTCATGCGGTATGTCATCTGGTTTCGCATCAGCGTTCGACCGGGCTATTCTTCCTGCGGGATGCGGGGAGACATGTGTATAATTGCCAGTTTCAATAATATTTGCTGATTCTATGGGAAAATCTGTCCTGCAGGCAATGGTGGCAGGCCTGTTTTTAGAAAGGAACGGGCAAGCCGTTGCGAAATTTAAGTGCAGCGGCTGAGCGAGCTTATTGCGGTTTGACTGAGGACCTCTAATCCTTCAGTCCGTAGCGGACGATGCACCAGAGTGCCTTCACGCCATCTTTCCAGCCGATTTTCTTGCCCTGATCGTAAGTACGGCCGTCATAACTGATTGACATCTCGAAAATGCGACAGCGACGACGGGCTACTTTCGCTGTGAGTTCGGGCTCAATTCCGAACCGGTTCTGGCACAGCCCGGGGGCGATTTCCTTGATGACTTCCTTTTTGAACAGTTTGTAGCAGGTTTCCATATCCGTCAGGTTCAGATTGGTAAAACAGTTCGACAGTGTCGTCAGAAATCGATTTCCGAGATAGTGCCAGTAATACAGCACGCGGTGGGGCTGGTCTCCCAGAAACCGGCTGCCGTAAACGACATCCGCCCGCCCTTCAATGATCGGCTGCAGCAGCCGCGGGTATTCTGAAGGATCGTATTCGAGGTCGGCGTCCTGAATCAGCATCACATCGCCATTGGCTTCCAGAAAACCGGTACGGACCGCAGCCCCTTTTCCCTGGTTGACCTCATGAAAAATGACCCGCACCTCATTCAGTGAGTCTGATTCCGATTGAGACTCTGCTTCCAGCCGCTTCAGAATATCGCGGGTCCCATCGGTACTCCCATCATCGACCAGCACCAGTTCCTTGCGGATCGGTACTGCCTTCACCTGATTGATCAGGTTTTCAACAGTCTTTTGCTCATTGAAAATCGGGATCACGACTGAGAGCAGAAATTCTTCCGGAATGGGATAAAATCCGAGTTGGCGGCAACCCGCCTCACCCAGGGACGACTTCAGCGAGTCATACCATTCGGTTGTGTAAGGGTAGCCGTGCTCATCAGATTGCGGAAAGCGTGTGATTGACGATGGTTCCATGATAAACTTTTAATCATCAAGGGGTTGTTGGTTTGTTATTAATCAGTTCTATCCTGTATTATAAGTCGTAAACAGCATCTGCAAGGGGAGTTTCTGTTTCGTTTCCGCTTTCGTTGACGGTGGCGTGGAACGGATCGGTTTACATTATCCAGACTGTCAGTCTGAGTATCCTCATTGTGACAGTTGTGACGAACATATCGAATTCTCTGATCCCGAAGCATTGAGGCGCCGCGATGAAAACCACTCAGATTTTGTTCACTGATGTCAGTTCTCAAACCTGGATCGAAGAGCAACTGCTCAACGCAGAGAGCCATCCCGAGTTCTCACAACAGGCAGACTGGTCAATTCAGAAACGACAACTGCACGGCGGCTCCTCAGAAGGAGTCGACCTGATCGAGGTGAATAACGGCCGGTTGAAGCTCACCGTTCTGCCCACGCGGGGAATGGGGATCTGGAACGGTATGCTGGAAGATCTGCCTCTGGGCTGGAATTCCCCGGTCAAATCCCCTGTAAATCCCGCTTTCGTGAACCTTTCTGAGCGGGGAGGCCTGGGCTGGTTGAGCGGGTTTAATGAGCTGATCTGCCGTTGTGGCCTGATTTCCAACGGTCCTCCCGGCACCGACGCGGACGGGAATCCGCTGGAGTCCGAACTGACCCTGCACGGTCGCATCGCCAACACACCCGCGCATTACGTGGCGGTCGAGCTGGATCCCGCTGATGGCGGCTGGCTGCGGATTACCGGGCGGATGAGCGAAGGCATGCTGTTTGGCAGCCAGTTGCAGCTGGAATCCACACTCGAGACGCAACTGGGATCGGCGTCCTTTACCATCCGGGATCGGGTTACGAACGTGGGCGCCAGTGAGGCAGAATTGGAGCTGCTCTACCATATCAATGTTGGTGCCCCTTTTCTGGAAGCAGGCGCGCAATTTGCGATTCCCTTCGAAGAAATGGCACCGCGCGATCCCCGTGCTGCTGAAGGAGTTACAGACTATCAAACCTATTTGGGACCAACTCCCGATTACGCCGAGCAGGCCTACTATTTCCAGCCGGTCGCTGACGAACTGGGAGTGACTCCTGCCCTGCTTTCTGACAGCAGGGGTAAGCTGGGGTTTCTGGTGGAATTTAAGAAGGCGGGCCTCCCCTGCTTTACACTCTGGAAGAATACGCAGCCGGAAGCAGCCGGTTATGTAACCGGTCTGGAGCCAGGCATCAATTTCCCCAATTTCCGCGCCACGGAACGCGAACAGGGCCGGCTCAAAGGACTTAAACCAGGGGAGCGCTATGAGACGGAATTCAAAGTTTCCATTTTGAATAATTCAGATTCGGTTGATGCCATCCGGCAGAAAATCACGAAACTAACTCAACAGAGTCCCTCGGTGATTCACGAATCGCCGCACCCCCGGTTTTCCTGAGTCAAATCAGAGTGAGATTGAATTCCGGCTGAAATCGGTGAAAAATCGAAGAAATCAGCGATTTCATCACTTTCTGCCGTCTATAAGGCTGGAATTAAATCAAATGCTTCTGATATATTTGCCGGACTGATCTGCTTTGTGTGTTGATCAATGCGTTGGGCATTGTCCATAGAGTCAGACAGATGGTTTTGGAGAAATTGGTATTTGCTGGAACGTTGCGGGAGATTCTCTGATCTCTTCGCTTTTTTTTTCGATAGTCAGTTCCGGTTTGAAGGCAAGTTGACAGTCCTGTTTCAGGCCCCGGCATCAATCACTGCTCGATGCCCCCAGTCAGCAAAGAGACGCTTTTAAGCCAGCGAAACGAGCTCCGCTCTGTTTCCGCTGACATCCAAAATCACTTATGGCTTCCAGTTGTAATATGAATTTCGAAATCGAAAGCGTATTTGGATTTTTTTTAGTATGGTTGATCGTAACTTAATTCGAGAGTTTGGTGTTTCGGACGAAGACCTGGATGCAGCGTTTGCAGAGGTTATGCCCGAAGTTGAGGCTGGTGAAGAAGAAGAAAATGACTGGGTACTGGATGACGTATATGCATCTGTCTCCTGTGCCTATGACGTCAATCAGATCATCGACGGAGTCGTACTGAGTGTTGACGGTGAAGAGGTTCTCGTCGACATCGGATTCAAGAGCGAAGGCGTCGTCCACATCGACGAATGGTCAGAAGAAGAAGAGCCTCCCAAGGCTGGCGATAAAGTACAGGTCCTGCTCGAAGAGGTCGAAGATGAATTCGGCCTGACGATGCTCTCCAAACGGAAAGCGGATCGGATTCGTGAATGGGAAAAGGTCATCGCGACCCACGCCGAAGGCGATGTGGTTTCCGGTACCGTGGTCCGCAAGATCAAAGGTGGTCTGCTGATCAACATCGGCGTGAACGTCTTCCTGCCCGCCAGTCAGGTCGATATCCGTCGTCCCTCTGATATTGCTAACTACATTGGCCGCACAATCGAGTGTGTGATCCTCAAAATCGACGAAGCCCGTCGCAACATCGTGGTCTCACGTCGTAAGCTTATCGAAGAAAAACGCGAAAAGCTCAAACAGGATCTGCTCAGCAAGATCGAAGAAGGTCAGATCGTCAAAGGGGTTGTCAAGAACATCGCCGACTTCGGTGCCTTCGTCGACCTGGGCGGTATCGACGGCCTGCTGCACATTACCGACATGAGCTGGGGCCGGATCAATCATCCGACTGAGATCGTCAAGATTGACGACGAAATCGAAGTCATGATCCTGAGCGTCGATCGCGAAAAAGAAAAGATCGCTCTGGGCCTCAAGCAGAAAACCCCCAGCCCCTGGGAACTGGTCGAATCCAAGTACCCTGTGGGAACCAAGGTTACCGGGACTGTGGTCAACGTCATGTCCTACGGTGCCTTCGTCAAGCTGGAAGATGGTATTGAAGGTCTGGTCCACATCAGTGAAATGTCCTGGACCAAACGTATCAATCACCCCAGCGAACTGGTCAACATCGGCGACGAAGTCGAAGTCGTTGTCCTGGGCGTCAACAAAGACAAGCAGGAAATCTCACTGGGTATGAAACAGACTCAGTCCAATCCCTGGGACGAAGTCACCAAGAAATACCCCGAAGGGGCCCGGGTCAAAGGGACCGTTCGCAACCTTACCAACTACGGTGCCTTCATCGAACTGGAAGAAGGTGTCGACGGTCTGTTGCACGTGAGCGATATGTCCTGGACCCGTAAGATTTCACACGCCAGCGAAGTCATGAAGAAAGGCGATGAAATCGAGTGTCTGGTCATCTCGGTTGACGAAGAACGCAAGCGGATCGCCCTGGGCCTGAAGCAGCTCTCTTCGGATCCCTGGGAAACCGACATTCCTCAGAAATACCAGCCCGGTGCGATCGTACAGGGTGTGGTCACCAAGATTACCAACTTTGGTGTCTTCGTAGAACTGGAAGACGAACTGGAAGGTCTGCTGCACATTTCTGAGCTGGCCGACCACAAGGTCGAAAATCCGGAAGATATCGTCAAGGTCGGCGAAACTCTGGACGTCAAGATTCTGCGAGTCGATACGGAAGACCGTAAAATCGGCCTGAGCCGTAAACTCGAAGAGCCAATCGAAGAAGAAGCAGAAGCAGGCGAAGGCGGAGAAGCTCCTGCAACTCCCCGCAAGGAACTGATGGGCGGAACCGGTGGCGACGCTCCTCTGTTTACCATGCCTTCAGAGAGTGCCGAAGCTGCTTCGAACGATTCCGATTCGAGCGAAGAGTAATCAGCACCAGTCACTTTCAGTCAGGAACTGTCAGTGACAGAAAGAGACAGAGCGGCGGTCAGTCTTGATCGCCGCTTTTTTTACGCACCCACTCGATTTGCTTGTGGCACCGCGGGGGGGCGTGTCGATTCAGGAGCCCTGCCACTCCTGCACAAATCAAGCCTGATTGATGCAAGATCGGAGCGTTCTTTTTGTGGAAAAGTACAGTGACAGCTGTATTTTAGCTCGCTAATCCTGCCCAGCCGCTACAACCGGTACAGCTTCCGTAGATCCTTGATTTACAGGGCCGCTTTTCCAGACCGAGTTCAGAAAAGCGTCGATTTCTGCCGATACAAATTCTACAGGGTGTTGGTAATTCTAACCGACTGCCCGTGATTGAATTATCGTGTCGAGAGGAAACGAGTTCCCGCGAACGGTTGCAAATCGAATGGAAAACCATGGACTTCAAACGGTCTTTCCATTTGTCACCAGAAACAGATTACAGGTTTTCCATGCAGAAAACTGCTCGACGGCGTTCCTCTTCAGCCGTACAGAACCCATTAGAAACATATCTCAAAGAAATCAATGAAACCGCCCTGCTCTCTGCAGAAGAAGAGCGAGAGCTGTCGAATCGCATTGAACATGGTGATAAAGAAGCACGCGACCGCATGGTCCGTGCGAATCTGCGACTGGTGGTTAACATTGCCCGTGCCTACTCCGGTAAAGGGCTCCCCCTTCAGGACCTGATCGAAGAGGGCAACCTGGGGCTCCTGCGGGCGGTCGAAGGTTTCGATCCCGATATGGGAACCCGCTTCAGCACCTATGCCAGCTATTGGATTAAACAGTCCATCAAACGGGCCCTGGTCAATTCTGCGAAGACGATTCGCATCCCCGCCTATATGGTCGAACTGCTGACCAAGTGGCGTCGTGCGACCGCACAGCTCCAGGATACGCTGGACCGGACTCCGACGACGGAAGAAGTCGCCCGCGAACTGGACCTGCCTCCCAAGAAACTGAAAATCGTCAAGAAAGCCATTCAGCTTTACAACTCTTCACCACAGTCCGAACAGCAGGACGCCGGCTGGTCACTGGGAGAAATGATTCCCGATGACCGTCTGAAAGGTCCCGATGACGAGCTGGTCGAAAATGACAATCTCAAGCACGTCTACCGGCTGCTGAAAGAAATTCCGGATCGCGAAGCCAATATCCTGCGGATGCGTTTCGGGCTGGACGGCGAAGAACCCAAGACACTCAAAGAGATCGGCCAGGCGCTCGGACTCACGCGCGAGCGGGTCCGTCAGATCGAGAGTGAAGCACTCAAGAAGCTGGCCAAGGAGATCAGTGGCGAATAAACGCCCTGCCCTGTCAAAACAGAATCATCTTCAGCAACAGACCGGTTAATCGCCGGTCTGTTCTGCTTTGACGGGTACGACCAGCGGATCATGGATCGTGGGCCTGTTGCGGTGTTCTGCCCGATGATAAATCTGAGCCAGTTGAATCATCAACGGCTCCAACTGACGATAGTAGTCATCCTCGTTTTCAAATTCCGCCTTCCGCTGCTTGAGTTCCAGGATTTTGATCTCGAGGTCATCTCGCTGTAGTTTGTGTGCGCCGGAAATCCGGGGAACCGGACGCAAGGCACAGACAGCAAACTGGTGAGCCCGATGGCCGTCCGGCAGACTCGTGGTTGTTCCCGGTTCCGGAAGATGATTCAGCCCCTGGAACTGGTCCGCCCGCGAGCCCCGCTGGTCGCCGTTATCGTCGAGCAGGGCGTGTTCTGTCGCCAGTTGCCCCTGTTCCAGGTAATACGCTTCCGTCTGACGACAGGCCGCCAGATAGGCCTCCAGCAGCGAGACCTGACCATCATGATCCAGGTCCGCTTCCGCATCGGAAGCCGCTTCAGAGAGAAAATTTCCGAAATGGGAGAAGTAGAATTCGTAGCCGTTCTTCGTCGCGGAGATGATCACGCGGTTGTTCCCCGACAGGGACTGCACGAAGGGACCGCTGGCTGAGAAGCAGTTGAGTACCGCCAGGGGATGTGAAATCCGGTCACAACAGACCTGGAGCTGTTCTGCGGTCAGATCCGGGCCCCGCAGATTGAAACGGGCCGCTTTCCCGTCAAAGGTGCCATGCCCGATCAGGATCAGCCACGTGGCACTATAGGCATCGGGATTGCGAAGCAGTTCCCGTTCCACCAGTTCCTGGTCCGAATGACGGGCGTCGATCGTCTCCCCGATGACGGTGAGCTTCGCCTGTTTGCCTTCCGCCAGCTGTTTCCAGCGTTCCGCCCAGGCACCAAATTGAGTGGCATACTCCTCAGTACCTTCGGCACCGATGACCAGTACAAAGCGTTCCGATTTTTCAGATGCTTCTGCAGCCGGGAGAGTGTTTCCCGCACTCCACAGGCAACCCAGGCACGCGGTCAGGATGAAGATCATGGTTGAGATTCGCATCAGGGTAATCCTTTCCAGCGTCTGAGTGACCATTCTCCGAACAGGCATCCCAGGACCAGCACCAATACCCAGGGATGATGCCAGAGGGGCGTTACCGATTCTTCCATAACGGGCAAATCGCGTTGATCCAGCGAATTCACAAACTGCTGCAGGCGGGCTGCCGGGACGATTTCTCCCTGAGAGTCTTTTGCGAGCTGTTCCAGCAGGGCCAGGTCGGGTTGGACCGAACGAAATTCCCTGCTCTCCGGAGCATGCACCCAGCCACTAGAAATCGTTTTGGTTTTCCGGTCCGGTGCTGTCACAGTAGCGGCAACGGTATAACCTCCCGATTTGCCGGGGAGATACAAGGCCTGGTATTCACCCGGTTGATCGGCCACCGGGTCGGCGACCAGTTCAATGGTTTCCTGTTCCGGAGTTTTGATTTTCAGGGTGACCTGGTAATCACTCCGTTTCTGAAATTCGGGATCACGGACCAGAACTTTGATTTTCGTACCGGACTGGCCAGCTTCCGCTTCAGCCACCTGCAGCGTCACCGGCTCCAGCACATCGGTGGTCATCCAGCGGAGCATCTGCCGCCAGGCTTTATAGAGCTGCGGATCCTGGGAATCTTCTTTCAGTCGCCAGCGCCACAGATCACCGATTGTGATTGCGGTGACGCGTCCCAGTCCGTAACGCTGTGAGGCGATCGCGGGCACCGCAGAACGGGGGGAACTTTTGGCTTCCGCAGCCAGGATCGCCCCGGGTTTGGTGGAGTCCACCCGGTTGATGGTCTTAAACGCAGGCATCTCAGCCAGCCGTTTCTGTTCGTCCTGTTCCTGTTTGTGATGACGCAACCAGGGTTGCAGCCAGCCGTCGCGGGTTAACTCAAACTGAACGTCGGTTGCCAGTTTCGGTTCGGAACTGTGTGAAAAGTAAACCGGGAGCAGTCGCTGAAAGTCCGTTTTGTCGTAGCCCCCCTGTTGAAATGATTCCTGTCCGCCGAGCATCACCAGTCCCCCGCCCCGCTCTGAAACAAAACGCGTTAACAGTTCGATCTGGTCGTGAGAGAAGAAGGCGGCTTCCAGGTCATCGATAATCACCGTTTCATATTGAAACAGCTCTGCTTCGGTTTTGGGAAATCCGTCTTTGAGTTCGTCGGGCGACTGGGTGTTGATGCGGACAAACACCGGTTGATCGTAGCGTTCCAGGTCCTTTTCATTGTGTTCGTCAAAGCCGCGATACAGGGCGTTTCCCTCTTCCCCGTCCCGGCTGCGGAAATCGAACTTCGTCTCTTTTCGAGCGATACGAATCAGGCCCACCAGTTGAATGTGTTCGTCTTCCTGAATCGCGCGGCGCAGAAACTTGAATTCCCAGTTCGGGCGACCGGAAACATACAGGACCCGATGTGCCTTGCGTCCCCGATCGACTTTCAAAGTCCGCCTGTTGTTGGCCAGGGTCAATTCGCTCCCCTCGGGAACGTTGACGCTGGTTTTGATCTGGTAAAAGGCAATTCCAGTCTCTTCCGGTTTGACCTGGAAACGCAGCTGGAACTGCTGCTCAGGCTGGCTGACTTCACGGGTGATGGTTTCTACGACCTCACCTGCCGGGGCGATGAGTTGTGCGGTAATCTGCTTCTGCTGGCATTGTGTCGCGGAGAGATCGGCGAGAATGCGAATGGGAGCATCCTCAAAGGGGGAATAGCTGACCGAGGTGTTCGTGATCGCCAGGTCGGTCGCAGGCGCTGCCTGCCCGATGGGAACCGGATAAATGGGAACGCTGGTTTCCAGCTGGCTGACCTCATCCGCGGAAATTCCATCGGTCAGTACTAGGATTCCCGCGAGCGGCAGTTTCTGAAAACGCTGATTGAGTTCGTTCAGACTGGTGACCAGGTGGGAAGACGTTCCCGTAAATTCCAGATGTGCCAGATCGGACCGGGCATGCGCGTGCGAGTCGAGCGAGTACTTGCGCACGGAAAAGTTCTGTTCCAGATCGATCATCCAGCCGGGTTGTGCGTCTTTCTGTTGTTTGTCTGTCGCCGTCAGCAGCTGCTGCAGTTGGTCGCTGCGCGGTTTTTTGGACTTTGGATCCTTAATCTGCAGGCTCTGGCTGTCGTCGACCAGGACCGCAAACAGATTGGTGCCTGGTGTCATCCGTACGCCACTCCACAACGGCTCGGTCAGGGCGATGGAGAGGATAGCGATCGCCAGCAGTTTGAGTGTCGCTGCTGCTCCGGAGAGCGAGCGTTTGAGTGTCAGTGACCGGTAGGCATAAACCAGCAGCACCAGTCCACCAACCATCGCCGCCAGCATGCAGAAGCTCCAGCCGGGCGCACCGAATTGTATTTCAGCGAGACAGATCATTTTCCGTTCCCTAGTTCTTCATAATAGCGTCGTACCAGGTCAGAGTATTTTTCCGGTACCGGATCGCGGTCAATCGGTGCCAGCGACGTTTGCGCACCTCGTTTACTGATTTCGTTTGAGAGAATTGCTTGAAGTTCAGCCAGCGGTTCCAGGATTTGTGCATGGATAAGGTCTCCCTCTGGTACTTTGGAATGACGTTTAAACTCTGCACGCATGCTCTGTGCGCGTTCGCGTATTTGAGCGACTCGACTGCGTAGTTCCGGATCGCCCACCATTTCTTCCACGTCCCGCATGCGATCCGACCATTCGCGGAACTGGTTCCCCGTCAAAGGACCGGGATTGGGACTTCCAGGGCCACCCCCCTGGCTGCCGCCAGGACCCCCCTGAGATTGACCGCGCTGCCCTTTAAGCGATCGGGGGGCGGACGATCGTTGTGGACTCGAATTGGGAGAGCCGGACTGTGATCCCTGACCTTGTCCGGCCTGGGCGGAGGTCAGCTGAACCTGCGGGCTTTCCTGTGGGGAAGGCTGCCCCGAAGAGCCGGGTTTGCCACCTCCAGGTTGACCCTGGCCCGGTTGGCCCTGTTTCGATTGACCTCCCTGTGACGGACCTGATTTTGAAGGGCCTGATTTCGATTGCCCCTTCCCCGATTGTGACGGGTTCTGTCCGTTTTGTTTCTGATTACTTTGTCCCTGCTGTGGCTGTCCCTGTTTGGGCTGACCTGACTGGGGCTGACCTGGTTTCCCGGGGCCCTGTGCCTGTTTCGAGTTTGATTTCGGATCAGCCTGTTGTGGACCCTGTTCCCCGGGCTTGCCTGAGGAACCGCGCGGTGCCTGCTGTCCCGTGGAGTTACTCGCCAGCTGCTCTTCCTGTTTCATTTCGGAAGTCAGTGATTTGAGTGCCTGGCGGGCCCGTTTGAGTGATTCCAGGTCGTTGCCCAGGACGCTTTCTGCCGCGACCTGGATACCCTGTTTCATGGTTTCGATTCCGCGGGAGGCCTGCGCTTCCGCTGCGCGGGCGCGGCTGTCGTCTCCCTCTTTAAGGAAACTGGCAGCATCTTTCAGCGCATCTTCAGGACGAAACGGTCGCGTTTTGCGAATGGCATCATACAGGTGCTTGGAGAGCAGCGGCTCCGACTTTTCGGATTCCTGCACGATCTGCTTCATCTGCTCCATCAGGTTTTTCAACCGTTCTTCCTGCTGTTGCAGCTGTTCAGCCAGCTCCTGATTGCCCCTTTTTTTCCGCAGGGAACGCCGGGCTCCCGGCTCGGGTTTCTGCTCCCCGTTCAGGGCCTGGTTGAGTGCTTTCTGCTGCTTGTCGAGTTGCTCAGCCTGCTGATTCAGGGAACGCATTGCATCGGCGAACTGGTTGGCCGATTTTTTGCGGAAATCGTTTTTCAACTGATTCAGTTTCTGCTGAGCCCGCGTGCCGGAGTTCAACGCCCGTGAGACCTGCCCTTCTTTTAATGACTGGGCGCTCTGTTGCAGATGTTGTCGGGTCTGTTCGAGTTCGCGACGGGATTTTGCAGAATCGGGTTGTTTGGCCTGGTCCATCCGCTGGGCCACTTCATCCGCCTGACGCAGCAGTTCCCGCTGTCGATCCCGCAGGCGTTTGAGCTGCCGCTCGATCTCTTCCCGTTCCTCGTCCGTTTTGGCAAACCGCTGTTTGCTGGCCAGTTCCTTGAGTTGCTCATTGAGATCTTTCTGTCGTTCAGCCAGTTCCCGCAGGCGATTCAGGATCTGCAGTGTTTCCCGATCCGGTTGGGCTGCCGCGGATTGAGAAGCCTGGTTCTCTGTTTCATAACGCTGTTTCTTGTTGGTCAGCTCCAGTTGCTGCAGCTGATTCTGTGAGCGGTTGCTGCCGCCCCCTTTGCTGCCTCCGCCGTTCTTGTTCTTCGAAACTTCATGCTCACGGGCGCGGAGCTTGAGCAGCAGCTGATAGCTGGCCTGCTCTGCTGCGAGAGCCGTTGTCAAGGTGGTCACCGTTTTGGCTTCCCGGGCTGAGTTCAACTGGACGACCACTTCCTGCATCTTTTGAGAAATCGTATCGATCAGGGCTTTTGACTTCTGTGATTTGATCTTCTCGGACAGCTTCAGCAAGGCTGCCACCAGTGACTGTTGCGCCTGCGCGAGCGTTTCCAGGTCCGGGTCGAATTGTTCAGAGACCGTCGGTTGGATTTCGCGGCGGATGACTTTCCAGGTCGCGTTGATGATCTGTTTCTGTTGTTCTGCCAGCTTCTCGGCCTGCTGCGCATTGCCGCCACTCTTTCCCGATTTTGAGCCACCGCCCGGCGAACGACCCTCCCGGAAGATCTCTTCGAAGTGACGGACTTCCATGAAATACATGTCGCTGAGCACCTTGCGGGTACGGCCTTCCGCAGCCAGGTCCTCGGCAAACAGGTAATAGGAGATGAGCGTATCCGGCTGGACATGCAGCCGCTCCAGGGAGAGCAGATGTTCGGCGGTAAATTCAACAGCCGGTTTTTGGGAATCGCGGAGAACCACGGTCTGCGGCTCCTGTCCGGGGATGGCATAGACCAGTCCGACCTGCTGCAGGCCGAAGTCGTCGACCACGGTCCCCTGGACCAGGGCTTCTTCCAGCGGGGAGACGCGGGTGTCGCGTGCCGGGAATGTGACTTTGATTTCCGGCGGTAGATTGGGGATCACGGCCAGGTCGATATAGGGGGGCGTCCGGTTGTGGCGTCCGTCACGGTCCGTCAACTGGAGGCTCCAGGTCTGATCCTGCTCTGCCTGGAGGGACAACCGGGCAGACAGTCCCTCTGAGTCAAGGACCAGCGGCAACGCTTGACCATCGTCCGTTTTGAACTCGGCCCGGGCGACCGGTTTGTTGAAGCGGGCATGAAACTGAATTGTCGAACCCGTGATCGCACTCAGTGTCAGGCTGTCTTCATTCTTCTGTTCCGGTTGCCCGGTGTACGCCGGAGCCGTGACGACGCTGTCCAGCTGAACCAGTTCCGGCAGCACATAGACTTTGACCTTTGAAACTTCGGACTCCCAGTCGGCGGCCTGAATGCGATAAGTCAGATCTTCGGTGACTGAGGGGAGGCGCACGGCAAAAATCGGATCATCCAGCTGTTTCACCAGCGGGAGTTCGGTCGACGTTCCACCAGCGGTGGTAAAACGGAGCGTGGCCGTATCAGGCACCTTCCCGATGAAGCGGGCGGTGACCAGCAACGGATGCCCCAGTTCCACTTCCGTAGAGCCGGGCTGGATTTCAACTTCAAATCCCGGTTGTTTTGTTTCAGCTACAACCGCTGGTGCCTGCACGGGCGAGGGGGCGGCCTGAAGCAGCGTCCAGCAGCTGAGGCAGCACAGCAGCCAGGCGGCAAAGCAGATCAGGTGGGTGCTGTTTTGCAGAATCAGCCTGCGGTTGGAAATACTCTGACGCCAGTCGTTGCGGGTTCCATGTGAGATCACCTGCGCGATCAGACGCTTCTGCAGAAAGGTGAAACTTTCCGTCGGATTCCGTTTTTCCAGTTCCAGGGTCGCCAGCAGGCTGGTATCCAGGTCCGGGTAGGTCTGTTCGATCAGCGTGGCGATCGCATGACGACCGGCGGGGGAATAGCGATTCCGCTGACGATACACGAGCATGGCGACGGCGATGCAGAACGGGAGCCCCAATAAAATACCCAGTAAAGCAGCTTGTTCTGTCGGCGTAGTAACCGGTGGTAAGAGCAAGACCGTCAGCAGTGTCAGACAGCCTGCGACGAGCCAGAGCAGCGTCAGGCGTTTGAGCTTCAGGCTGAGCTGCTGTCGAAAGATGACCTGATTGAGTTGTTGTAGTAATTCGGGCAGGCCCATGTTATGCCTTTCCTGTCGCAGAAGATTTGCCGGCCATCCATTTTGCCAGCACGGTTTCCAGGCCCAACAGCGCGAGAGCCACGATGATCAGCCAGCGCCAGAGCTGCTGTTTCTGTTCCAGTTCCCGCAGCTGTGCCTGACGGTGCAGGTCTGCGGGAGAAGTTTTATCGGTGGTCGATGCACTGGCATCGGTGAAACGCACTCCCAGCGCTTCCAGTTTTTCCTGCGCCAGAGGTTCGGTCTGACTTTCATTGATGTCCAGATTGACGGCAAACTGTCTGCCGGGGGCAGGCTTGCTCTCGCTCTGTACCTGATACAGGCCCGGTTGAATGGTTTCGGCAAACTCCTGCTGGCCGGAAGCCAGTTGAATCACCGAACGATTGGGCGTCCTGATCTGGCGGGTTTGCTCTGCTGCGGTCAGTTTGACTTTCTGGCCGATCGTGAACTGGGCGGGGGCATCCAGTGCCCGGTCATTCAGGGCGAGGATGGCATTCAACATCGGAACGAACTTCGTCGACAAGGCAAACTGGCTCTCCTGGGGTGTCCAGCCAAAGGTCATCACGAGCAGTGTGCCTGTTTCCCGTTTCAGTTCCAGGATCGCAGGAGACTGGTGATCGAAGCGGGCCAGCACCTGGTGCGGAATCTGTTCCGGCAGTTTGAGGGAGCGATAGTTCCAGAATTTCAGCCGCGTGAAGTCGGAAAATTCCGGAGCCTGAAAGATCTGGAACAGCGGGTGCTCGAAGTTGATATCCGTCAGTAAGGCGTAGCCGTTGATTTCCGGCGTGCCGGTTTTAATCCTTTGAGATGCGTTTTCCGCTGGTGTTACCAGTTGATTTAAGGATTCGGTGGTCGTGTCATCGTGCAGGGTAAAGAGGACGACTCCCCCCTGCTCCAGGTAGCGCTGGACCTGCGCTGTCTCATCCGGTGCCAGCTGACGGCTGATGAGCATCAGGTGGATGTCAGTGGCTGAGAGCAGCAGCGGTGGAGAATCGGGGCCGATGGTCTGAAAATCAATTTCTCGCTGACGGGTGCTGGGGAAGGCTCGTCGAGCGAAGTAGTTCGCAGATTCAATCGAATTGTCTGCCGGCGTTCCGTAATGCACAACAGTCAGACTCGCCCGGGTGGGGGGCTGGAGAAACAGACGGTTGTCGAACTCCTGCTGATCACCGCTGAGGACAATCTGAGGAACGGGGGCTGCCTGGTCCAGTGCAGCCAGACGGATGACGCGGGACTGACCTCGGGGCACATAGACCTGTTGACTCTCTTCGGTCTGGCCCGGCAGGGATTCGTAAGCGAGCGTGAACTGTTCCTGTTCGGAGTCGGCGGCGTTCACGATGCGCACGGTGGGCTGAGATTCCGCATCCAGGGTGAGTAACTGCAGACCGGCGTTTCCGGGCTGTTCCGACTTCAATTCATGCAATTGCACCCGTAGTTCCTCGGGCCAGGAAAACTGCGAGAGCGCTGCGGTCCGGGATCCTGCCTGGAAATCGGTGATCAGTTCAATGGTCGTGTTGCGGAGCAGGCTGCCCGTCGGATCGGAGACCGCCTGTTCCTGCAGCAGCGAGGCGAGTTCTGTCAGTGCCGCGCCCAGATCGGTGGCTTGCCAGCCGGGAGAGAGATCGGCCAGCAGGCTCTGATTGCGTTCGAGGGAACCGGATACACGTGCTCCCTTCGCCTGACGCAGTGGTTTAATGGCTTTCAGCCGGGTATCAAAAGTGTAAATGGCGACTTCTTCAGGAGTGGTCTGACGGGCGATTTCATTCGCTTTGGTCAAAGCCTGTTCCCACAGTGGTTGCCGCTGCATGCTGGCGCTGGTGTCGATCAGGAGAATGGTCTGATTGGGGGGCTGCGTGGTTGTGAGTTCCAGGTCCCTGTTCTTGAAGAAGGGACGGGCAAAGGCGGCAACCAGCAGAATGACGGCCAGGGCTCGCAGCGAGAGCAGCAGCCAGTGTTCGATTTTGTTCTTGCGGTTGGTTTGCGGCGGCTTGTGTTCCAGAAAGCGGAGTGAGCTGAAATGGAACACGTTTTTTGGCTGGTGGCGGACCAGGTGCAGCAGGATCGGCAGGCCGACCGCGATGATTCCAAATAAATAGAGTGGGGTTAAAAAGCTCAACTCGGGTCCTCTGTTGTTAAACCGCTGTCATGCAGCGCGATCCGTCAGAAATTCGGAAAGCCCCATCTCCAGAGGCGTATCCGTGGTTAATTGGTGGTAATGCACTCCCTGTTTTCTACAGAGCGACTCAATCGCTGCCTGGTGTTCGTTAAACTGACGCTGATAATTTTCCTGGGCCGCTTTCGGATTCAGGGCGATCTGTTCTCCTGTTTCCAGGTCTTCAAAAATGGCGGTTTCATGGAAATTAAGATGAATTTCCGACGGGTCCAGAATCTGAAACAGCGCCACTTCATGTCCCTGGGCCCGCAGATAGCCCAGGTGAGTACTCAGCTCATCAATGGGCGACAGCAGATCGGAAATCAACACAACCAGTCCCCGTTTTTTGATCGTTTCGACCGCATGTTTCAGGGGGGAGACCAGATTGGTATGCGAACCCTGCGGGGGGCGTTCCAGTTCGACCAGGATCCGTCTGAGCTGGCCGCGGGTAAAGCGGGCTGGAATGACCGTCTCTACCTGTTCGTCGAAAATAATCAGCCCACTGGCATCCCGCTGCTGGGACAGGAAATAGGCGAACGTCGCGACCAGGGTCTTGGCATAATCCGATTTGGAATAACCCAGGCTCTGAAACTGCATCGACGAACTCAGGTCAAGCAACATGTGGCAGCAGAGGTTGGTCTCTTCCTCAAAGCGTTTGATGTAGTGCTCGTTCGAACGGGCTGCGAGTTTCCAGTCGATGTGCCGGGGATCGTCTCCGGGCGTGTATTCGCGGTACTCCGTGAATTCCACGGAAAATCCGTGATACGGGCTGCGATGCAGGCCTTTCCAGGTCCCTTCGACAACGGTCTTCGCACGCAGTTCGAGTGACTTGATCCGCATTAAACAGGCGGGATCGATCCGTTGTGAGATCAGTCTCTGGTTTCGGCGGGGAGAGGCGTTGGTACTCATGCGGATTCAATTCAACCTGTTACGGGGGCGGGAATAGTATCGATCAATTGCTGCACGACCTGCTCGACGGTGATGCCTTCGGCTTCAGCGCGATAGTTGATCAGGACGCGGTGACGCAGGACCGGTGCCAGCAGGGCCTGGATGTCTTCCAGGGTGACATGCACGCGTCCCCGCAACACAGCACGGGCTTTGGCGCCCAGGATCAGGCTCTGGGCGGCCCGCAGGCCGGCCCCCCAGTTGACCCATTCGTTGATAAAGTCCGGCGTGTTTTCCTGTTGCGGCCTGGAAGCGGCACAGAGCTGAACCGCGTAGCGTACGAGCTCTTCCGCGACGGGAACTTCCCGCACGAATCCATGAAACTGCTGAATATCATTTCCTGTAAACAATGGTTCGATCGGTTCTGAATTCCGGGCGGTGGTCTGAGTGACGACGGCCACTTCATCGTCTTCCGAGAGATAATCGATCACCAGATTGAACATGAAACGGTCCAGCTGAGCTTCTGGCAGCGGATAGGTGCCTTCCATTTCGATCGGGTTCTGGGTCGCGAGGACGAAAAAAGGCTTTTCCAGTTCATATCTGATCCCGGTGACCGTAACCTGTTTTTCCTGCATCGCTTCCAGCAGCGCTGCCTGAGTCTTGGGAGGTGTGCGGTTGATTTCGTCGGCGAGCAGGATATTGGTGAAGACCGGGCCTTTGACAAATTTCATCGCCCGCGATTCCGAGGAGTCTCCTGCCAGGATTTCGGTCCCCGTGATATCGGCGGGCATCAGGTCCGGCGTGAACTGGATCCGCTGTGATTTCAACTTGAAGACCTGCGCCAGCGAATTCACCAGCAGGGTTTTGGCCAGCCCCGGTGCCCCGGTAATCAGACAGTGTCCGCCGGCAAACAGGGCTATCAGGAGCTGATCGATGATTTCTTTCTGTCCGATGACCGCTTTTGAGATTTCACGATCGATCTGCTGGCGACTGTTCTGCAGCATTTCAAAAATGCGCTCGTCGTTGTCGCTGACTTCGGGGGAGACAAGTTTCAGATTCACGTTTCGACTCCTGTTAAAAAACTGTCAAAGCAGGGGCGCTCGCTTCAGTGGGTCATGGCATAAAACACAATATTGATTCCCAGCGGGTAGGCTTTTTTTTCCGAGAACTCGCGGAAGTACCATTTGTCCTCCCCTTCCCGTTCCCAGCCATCCCCCAGATCGGTGTTGTGACAGACGACCGCCATCAGGCGACCGGCATCATCGAACAGCCCCCGGTAATGGACCTCCCGGGCATCCTCACGTTCCCAGGTAATCCCTTCGGATCGTCCCCATTGTGCAACGCCAATGCTGGGGACCTGGGGCTTTTCTTTGAGGTCATACACACAGTGAAAAATCGGATGTTCGAGAGGTATGTCGACCAGTTCCCGTTCGGGAAAGACGCGTTTCATTTCAAAAGCAAAGTTATCCCACTCGGCTTCGCCCCAGAAATCGTCAACCATCATGAAGCCGCCATTCGTCAGATAGCGACGGAGTGCGTTGACTTCTTCCTCAGTAAATTCGAGTGATCCGGGTTCGATCAGGTAGATGAAGGGGTAGTTGAAGAGTTCCTCGTCAGTCAGTTCGAGGATGCGGCCTTCAGGGTCGACTTTCAAGGAAGTCAGTTGCTGCAGCCGGTAAGAGAAATTCAGATCGCTGTCCGGGTAATCGGTCGCCCAGCGGCGCCAGCCCCGATGCGAGTTATAACGGATGCGGACGAAGGTGAAGACATCGTGCTGGAACTCGGGGTTGTTCTTCCATTCGGGGACACCGTTTCGGTCAACCGGGATTGAGGGTCTGTACTGTCCAATGCAGATTGTGACCACAATCAGAGAAATGCCTAAGGCTGCCAGTGAAATCAGCGTCTTGTTCATGGCAGGCTCCTCCTGAGCCTCTGGTTAAATCATGTTAAATCCGGTGCGAGCGTTTAAGGTGTGTCAGTTGTCAGTTCCAGCAGTAAAAGGTGGGCGGCCCGAAAACGGGGAGCCTGTTCGAGCGCGATGAGTGTATGTCGTTTTGCCTGTTGTTGATTTTCTTTCTGCAGTAAGCGGGCGAGCTGGTAGTGTGCTTCCGCTTTATTGTGCGGTTCCAGCGCCAGGATCGCCTGGTAGGCCTGGATCGCTTCCTGTCGCCGATCCAGTTTGATGCAGGCCGTGGCCAGAGCCTGTTGCGTCTCCTGATTCAGGGGATTGACGGCATGTGCTTTCCGGACGGTCTGATACACGGCGGACCAGTTTCCCTGGTCCTGATACCGTTCGATCAGCCGCTGGAAGACATCCAGGGCATTGGGGTTGATGCGGGCATGCTGTTCCAGAAGCTGCTGTTCCTCGTCGAAACGCTTCTGTTTCTGGTAGAGCTGAGCCAGTTGCAGGCTGGCATTGTCTGCACCGGTATATTCGGGATAGATCTCAACCAGCTTTTTCAGAGTGGTTTCGAGTTCACCGACTCGGTTTTCTTCTGCCAGAATGGAAGCATAGGCCATCAGCCCTCGAAAATGATTGGGATGCTCACGCACCCAGTCGTCAAAGCGTTTGGTATCGTCGTTGAGCAGCGGCCGCAGGTCCTGTTCTGACCAGTCAGCCCGGGGAGCAAATCGGTCGGCCTGCGCTTTCAGCCAGATGGCATACTCTTCTTCCAGCTCTCCCAGTGTTTTCGTGTGTCGTTCGATGGCGACGTTGATGGGGACCCCTGCCTGCAGATCTCCTAAAATGTTGCGGATGGTCTCTAAACCGAAGTTCTGGACGAGGTATTCCACCACCATGGAAGACTGGAAGTAGGCAAACTGAATGTGCAGACTGCTCTTGGGGTTCATGAAGGCGCTGCTCAGCTGACTGATGGGCGTGGTTTCCCCCTTCAGTATCAGCTCCCGGTACTGGGGAATCATGACTTCGCCCCAGTACGGGTTTTTCTGACGCTCTTCATAGACCGAGATTCCCTCGCTGATCCAGCGGGGCATTTTGTTGCTGGTCAGTTCCAGGGTGACAACGTGGCAGAACTCGTGCCAGAGTACGGATTCCCAGCTGGTGGGGTGGTCGGCCTGTGAAGCCGGGCTGTTGGCGGTGATCACTTTACCGAAGCAGACGCCCAGGTAACCTGAGACCGCAGGCATTCCGAAGGTGCGGACGGCGAAGTCATCCGGATCCGGGAAGATTTCCACCGTGATTTTCTGATCCAGCTGCAATCCATATTTCTGACAGAGAGTTTTTCTGGCCTGGTGCAGCAGCGTTTTGACCTGTTGACCATAGATGTCTGCTTCGCGGGCTTCCATGCGAATGATGAAGGACTCATCCTCCAGTGTTTTGAACCGGGCCAGCTGGTCTTTCAGCTCCAGCAGGTTGAAGGTGGTGGTGTCGTAACCGTCCTGGGCATGCGCCTGCAGGGCATGTTCCCAGCCGCTGACTTCCTGTCCCAGTCGCAACTGGTCCTGCGCGAGCTGAATCCGGGCCGGCAGGAATTTGAGATCTTTTTCCAGTGCCTGTTTCTGGTAGGCGGCTCCCTCTGCAAAGCGGTAATGCTCCGAGAGGATTTTCCCGATCAGGTAGTCTACCCGCGGGTTCTGATCATGGTGACTTAAGGCTTCCTGGTAATATGCAGTTTCATCAAAGGGACGATTTTCAAAGTGCGCGATGGCAGCCAGAGAGGCCCAGGCAGAGGCGAGGTGCGGATTGATCGCGAGGATCTGGTCCAGTTGAATTTTTGCAGTGGCATATTCTTCAGAGTCGATCAGACGGGCAATTTCAGCCATCCGCGACGGGAGATGGTACGGATTGATTTTCAGTACCTCAGTTGCCAGGGTCGCTGCGCGTTGCGGATCGGATCGCTGGAGTGCCTGTGAAAGACCGAACAGCAGGTCCGGGTCGTTGGGAGTCTGTTTCAGTCCGGCAGCAAACGTTTCGCTGGCCAGAGCAAAGTCGTGTTTGTCCAGCGCCAGGTTACCGCTGGCGAGCCAGGCGTCGCGCTGATCGGGGTATTCCTGAATGGCACGGTCATAAAAGGTTTCGAGGACCTCGCCGGGATCCATGCCCCGCAGTAGCGATGCCTGTCCCAGGGCAACCAGGCTGTCGGCATCGGTATAGCGCCAGGCCGAACGGCTGGCGAGCTCGTGAATGCTGGCCAGGAGAACGTCAGCGGCCTCGTGTTCATTGTTGAGATGATAGATTTGCCAGGCGAGATAACGTAACGGCAGGCTCCAGGAATACCGTTTCAAGCCGGCATCGACGGTCTGTTGTGCTTCGGCATACTGTCCCAATGCCAGTTCTGCCTGCGCTTTGACCAGAGGCCATTCAGAGCCGTAAGCTTTCTTATCGATGGCGACAGCAGATGTCTGAATACAGGCCTGGTACTGGCCAGTGCGGAGTAGCAGTTCGCAGTCTTCCAGTTCCGATGCGGCTGACAGGGTGGGAACTGACAGCAGGAAGATAAGAATGCTGAGGGTAGAGAGAGGACGAGTGCGAAGAGTCAGTGAGCGAAGCTGCTCCAGCAGCGATAACGAAACGTCAGGCCAGACTCGGAAACGATGCACTCGTTGCATAAGCGCCCCTTCCCTGGGAAAGTTCAATGTGCGGAGCTGCACGCAATCATTGAGGTATGATTCTTTTGCCCAGGATCAGAAACTATTCGTCTCCCGAACATGGAAGAATTAACTAGTTGACTCTGTCAGTAAACAGCAGTTGTTAATCATGAGCGGAAGAATCAACTGAGCACGATATCTGATTTTTCCAAGATGTGCAACAAGAATTTTTTTTCAGGAGGGATTTTCCGGCAAATGTCAATCTGGGAATGAGAGCGGCCTGCGCAGAAAAACAGGCAGGTCTCTCGTCCTTTGGTAAGGTCAAGAGCCTGCCTGTCCAGTTGCGGTTGTGTTGAGTTAAACCTCAACAGCGACTGATTCTGTCAGCTTTAGAATTCGCCCAGAACCTGTCCATCATTGATAATTGCCAGCTTCTGGTAGGTTCCCATGGCAGCCGGTCCAGAAGAGGAATTGTAGTCAGAGGAGTTGATGTTTTCGCTGATGAAGCGAACAGTACCATCTCCCAGCAGGAAGTGACAGCCGCCAACGTGCTGACTGCTGAATCCACGGTGTGCAGCACCGGATTTATTGTTGATGTTGGTGCTGAAAGCAACATCGCCGGTGGCATCTTCTTTCGTGTTGGTGATGATTCCGGAGGTACCAACGTTGGTGTAGCGACCGCCGGCCCAGATAGCTGCGTAAGGCTGCTGAGTTACGGTACCGGTGAACTGGAATGCACGCTCACCCACCAGGATGGTGTTGGAAGTTCCATCGGTGAAGTCGCGGAAGCGAACACTGCTCATGGGGTAGAACGCACCTTTGTTGGTGTAGGTAGTTACGGGAGAGCTTCCGCCCAGGCCTGAAGTGTGACCGGAAACAGCAGGATAGCTCAATGCACCATAGCCGCTGGGGACACTGTCGGTACGCTGGTTGTTGATCACCGGCACGATCGACGAGGGGCAGCGGTAAACGGGGATGGCAGTCTGCAGCGCGTTTTGCCCGCTGTAGGTGGTGCTGGCATTGGGCAGTAAAAGCTGACCGTTCGGGTTGAGGACGTTATACAGAGGAGCCTGGTCAACGAAAGGCAGCAGGAAGGTTGACCATCCCCAGCTATAGTCGACTCCGCTACTTGCGTTCCGCACATAGCCCAGCGGGAAGACGGTGTGAGTGTCAGCGTAGTTATGGATGGCGATGCCGATCTGTTTCAGATTGTTCTTGCAGGTAGAACGACGTGCTGCTTCACGAGCCTGTTGAACAGCGGGGAGAAGCAATGCGATCAGGATTGCGATAATGGCAATCACAACAAGTAACTCAATCAGTGTGAACCCGCGCTTCGGGGCTCCTTTGCGACTCTTCATCATAACTCCAGTTTGTTTAAGGGTTGGGTATAGAGCGTGCCTGCTATGACTGCTGGTGCGCTGTTGCAGTCGGACTGCTATTTCTTCACGCTGCCAATAATGGTGGGTAGCTGCGCGTGCTTGAGTAATAGCAGTAGAAAAATATACCTGCGATGAAGAGGAAACAAGTACTGTCTGTTTCGAGTTTAACAAAAAATTAAAAATATTTTCTGTTGGTGCGATTGTGGCTACCGAAGGGGCTGAAGACCCTGTTTTTTAGGGGTTTATTTTGAAAAATCTTGTCAAGAATATTCTTTTTTTAACGAACGTGGAGTTCTGTGCATAAGGGAGAACCCTATGTTTACGCAAATATTGGCATGCAATTTTTTTTCAGCGACGCAGCCGTTCAAAGCGCGCCAGAGCCATCAGGGGGAAGTACGTACGGTACAGGTGGTATTTGAGATAGAACACCTTGGGAAAGCCGGTTCCTGTGAATGGTTCCTCGTCCCAGTTGCCGTCTGCCTTCTGCGTTTCGAGCAGGTAATGTATGCCGCGACGCACCGCTGCGGAATCGATTTCCCCGGCTGCCATCAGGCCCATTAATGCCCAGGCTGTCTGTGAAGGAGTGGTTTCTCCCTCGCCTCTCAGGGAAGGATCTGCATAGCTGTCTGCGGTCTCACCCCAGCCGCCGCAGGGTTGCTGCTTTGATTTCAGCCAGCCCACAGCGCGTACGATCCGGGGGTCATCTGCAGGGATCCCGATATCAATCAGTCCGACAATGGATTGCCAGGTGCCATACAGATAGTTGATTCCCCAGCGACCGTACCAGCAGTGATCGTCTTCCTGCTCGCTCCAGACGTACTGGATGGCACGTTGCGATGCAGGATGGCTGATGGGAAGCTGCACATCGGCAAACGCTTCCAGGACCCGGGCGGTTAAATCGGCGGTGCTGGGATCGACCATCGCATTATGATCGGCAAAGGGGACCTGCGTGAACAGTTCCCGGTCGTTGTCGCGGTCAAAGGCACCCCAGCCGCCATCTTTATTCTGCATCCCCAGGATCCAGTGGACTCCTCTGCGGATGGCGCCCACCATCGGTTGCAGCAGTTCCAGGTCAGCGTAGGCCTGCTCCCGCGATTCACTCCGACCGGCGACGATGGCCTCGGTGTCCAGCTCTTCTTCGTAAGGGTTCCAGTCCGGAGTAACCAGGAAGTCGGTCAGCCATTGGTCCTGCTTCAGTGTTTTCGGCAGGCAGCGACGCAGCGCCATGATCACCATCGCGGTATCATCCACGTCGGGGTAAAACTCGTTATTGAATTCGAAATACCAGCCGCCGGGCGTTTGGGATTTACTCGAATTGACCCAGTCGCCCGGGAGTTTGGCTTCCTGCGACAACAGCCATTGAATGCACTTGCGAATGGCCGGGTGGCGATTGGAGACTCCCGCTTCCCGGAGGGCAATGGTACTGATGGCGGTATCCCAGACGGGGGATTTACAGGGCTGCAGACGAATGCGATCGCCTTCTTTGATCTGCAGTTTTTTCAGTTCCTGCAGGGCACGCTGGACGTCGGGACTGCTTTCGTCTTCCCCGAGGCACTTCAGGGCAATCACGGTCCAGATAATGGGGGGCAGAATCGCGCCCAGTCCATCGCTGTGGTCAAAACGTTCCTGCATCCAGCGACAGGCTTTGTTGACCGCCCGCTTGCGGAACGGCTTGATGCCCAGGTTTTCAATCAGCTTGAATCCCTGGTCGGCGATCTGGAAGAAACGGTGCCAGTCGATCCAGGTTTTTTTCTTGAGTGAGTCGAGTGCTTCTGATTTGGGGATGGTCCGGGGGTAGTCTGCCGGGGCACCGGTAAACAACTCGTCGATCCCCTGCTCTTTGGGAAGTGTGACCGAGGGACGATATTCCCAGAGAATGCTCAGCGGGACCAGAATGGTGCGCGACCAGGCAGACATTTCGAAAATATTGAATGGCATCCAGTGCGGAATGAGTGTCAGTTCCGGTGGGACCGCGGGGCATTTGGAATAGGGGATGATTCCCAGCAGGGCCAGATAAAACCGCGTGAAACTGTTAACGGCTTCCACACCTCCTGCTGCCAGAATCGCTTTCCGGGCGCGCTGCATGTATTCGGCTTCGGGAGAGTGTCCGGTCAGCTTCAGCGCAAAGTAGGCTTTGACGGCAGCACTGATTTCGATCGGGCCTTCGGGGTACATGTTCCAGCCCCCTTCCGGCATCTGAATGTCGAGCAGGTAGTTAGCACACTGGATGGCTTCTTCTGTATGCTGTTTTCCCAGGAACGCCAGCAGCAGAATGTATTCCGATTCGAGAATGGAATCCCCTTCCAGTTCACCACACCAGTAGCCGTCTTCATGTTGTAATGAGAGCAGATAATCCCGTGAGCGGGCGATTCCCTTAAGCAGTTGATCGGGGTGATCAAACGGGGCGGCTTCCGTGCTCGGAAAAATCTTGAAGGTGGGGGTGGTTTCGTTTCCGGCTGACGAATTGTCGGAAAGATGGCTGGCACGCAGTCTGCCTGAACTCATTTCAGGTGCTCCCTGACTCTAAGATGAAGGATTCCATTCCTGCAGATTGAGCAGGCCTGTACGCCGTGCACTCAATCCGAAAGCGGAATGATACGTCGGGAGCGTTTTTCTTACAACCTCAATCCAGATAAGGGCTTTGTGAAATTCACAAAACCCCGCTGGTCCACTATTTCTGCAGGCTCAGCAGGATTCGCTCTGCCCTGCCAGTTCAGGTGCTTCAGAGGCGGCTTCCATCTCGTGGCCTGAGACGATCACTTCAAAGCCCAGGTCGGCGATCATTTCGTAATCGGCTTCTGCCGCCTGTCCTTTGGTGGTCAGGTAATCGCTGACAAACATGGAATTCGCAGCATAGAGTCCCATGGCCTGCATGGAACGCAGGTTGACTTCGCGTCCACCAGCGATGCGGATCTCGGTGGAAGGATGGACCATGCGGAACAGGCAGAGGGCTTTCAGGCAGTAGCGGGGGTCGAGCTCGTCGACCGCTTCCAGTGACGTGCCGTCGATGGAGTTGAGGAAGTTGACCGGGATGGATTTGGTTTCCAGAGTCCGGAGTTCCAGGGTGGCGTCCACGATGTCTTCGGGAGTTTCTCCCATGCCCACGATCAAACCGCTGCAGAGTTCCATACCGGCTTCCCGGGCCACCTTCAGGGTGTTGAGACGGTCCTCATAAGTGTGCGTCGAGCAGATCTTATCGTAATACTCGCGGCTGGTGTTGAGGTTATGGTTGATGCGGTTCACGCCGGCCTGGGAGAGGCGTTTCGCCTGTTCTTCAGAGAGCAGACCCAGGCAGCAGCAGATCCGCAGATCGTATTCAGATTTGATTTTTTCGACCACATTCGCGACGTGTTCGACTTCCTTATCAGTCGGCCCACGACCGCTGGCGACGATGCAGTAGGTACCCGCTTTGGCTTCATCAGCGGCTTTGGCACCATCGAGCAGTTTTTCTTCATTCAGCATGCGGTATTTGGGAATCTCCGCCTTGGAGCCGCGCGCCTGTGAACAGTAACCGCAGTCTTCCGGACAGAGACCGCTCTTTGCATTTTTCAGATAGTAGAGCTGGACCTGTTTACCAAAATATTTCTGACGCACCCGGTAGGTGGCTGCCAGCAGTTCGAGCAGTTCATCATCTGAGGAGTTTAGGATTTCCAGCCCCTCTTCTCGGGTCAGCTGATAGCCGGATAAAACCTGGTCTGCCAGCGACTGCCAGCGGGAAGATGCAGGAATCTGAGTGCTCATTAAAAAGATCTTTCAGTAGTAAACAGCAAAGATGTCGCTGGCTGAAGCACCAGCCTCGTTATACTTTGTTCTCGCCCTGAATCACCATGGGTATGGTTGTGTGTATAGTGCAAGTCCTTTGGAGGGCGAAGTTTAACTGGTCTGGCTGAAGCTGCCGGATCAGAAACAGGGAACTTGTGCCTCTATGATAGGCGATCTGGGTGAGAGTACAAGTTTCGGAATGGCACGGAACCGCGACAGAGGGGAGAAATGGCAGTTTTGATCAGTAAGAGGTGCGAATCCATTTCTGGTTCACTTCCCCGGAATCATCACGCAGTGTGAACATTTTGTCCTCGATGGTGTGGATTTCGCGGACAAATTCACTGCCCCAGAGCTGGTTGATGTAATCCACTTTATTTTCGGGTTTTCCGCCTACTGTGCGCAGAGTCAGTTTACCCTGGTTGAGGCTCCATTCGATGTCGATGATCACCCGCTCTCCCAGTATGGTCGTCCAGAGCCCCTGTGGTTCGACGATCATAGTCGCTTTACCGTTCTCTTCGATCGTGAGAATCTGTTTACTGGTGCTCTTGGTCTGTTCCCATTTGCCAACCAGCCGCTGGAGAATCTCTTCGGATGTCAGCTGGGAAATCATGTCGCTGGAGATGACAGCCGGCTTTGTTGAGGGAGTTTCAGCTGTTTTTCCCGCTTGCTCGCCCTGTGCAGACGGCAACTTCACGCGGGGCGGAATCTGCTGCAGAACTGCCTGGTGCCGTTTGGTTGTCTGCCGGGGATGTGTTGACTGCTGTTCTGCATTCGTTGCGTGGAACCAGACGGGAATGGAGAATCCGGTCAGTGCCAGCAGCAGGAGCCCCGTTTTTTTGTTTACCATTGAATGTCTTCCTGAACGTTCTGAATTACCGTATCGGTAGCGCAACTATATCTTATTTTCGGTTCGTCTGGAGCCCCGGATTTCTTAAAAATCAGGCCAATTCTGTACTTTTGCACCAGTTTTTGCCGCAAAGGTCTTAGCGACCGATACTTCCATTGATCGTTTTTTTCTTCACGACAGGGGTGTGAAAGTGGATATGGCTTTCGCCGATAGTGGCCTTTAAGCGATTTTCAAATTCTTCACTGCAGGAGACACGCAGATTGCCAGGGGGGTTTAAGACGTATCTCAGGCTGGTTTCAGGCTTTTCCTGATCGACGGAATCGACTACCAGGATGACCTCGGTCTGGCCCGGGAACTGCGTCAGCACATCATGCACGTTGACCATGTCCTGTCGCGTATGCACGCCCCGTTTGAAGTTAATCGCCAGCCGATCCGTAAACTGCTTGCGGGCGTCATTGAGAGTCAGCAACTGGTCGACGATGACGTTCGGCTCCCTGCCCCGTTTATCTATCTTTCCCTTGATGATGACCATCGCTTCCATTTTGACTTTTTCACCGAAGCGGGCATACTGTTCGGGCCACATGATGCAGCGGACCAGGCCATGCGGGTCTTCGAAGTCAAAGTTCACATAGCGGGTGTGACCGTTTTTGCTCGGCTTTTTGGTGGCTGCATTTTTGATGGATGAGATCATGCCGGCCAGAATCACTTCATCCCGGTCTTCCATTTCCGCAAGTTCGTTGGTTTTGTTCTGGGCATATTTGGTCAGGGAATCCCCCATTTCGGCCAGCGGATGTGAGGTCAGATAAAAACCGAAGACTTCCTTTTCCGCAGCCAGCTTTTGTGCCCGGGACCAGTCTTCGGCTTCCGGCAGCAGGGCCTCATCCGCCGAGCCCTGTTCATCGTTGCCGGGTTCATCTCCAAACAGACTTTTCTGGCCGCGTGCCCGATCCTTATGAATTTTGAGAGCGGACTGCACAGCCCGTTCCACGCTCAACATCAACTGCGCCTGGTTGCCCCCCAGGCTGTTCAGGGCACCCGCTTTGATCAGAATTTCCAGGGCACTGCGGTTCAATGATTTGGGGTCAACCCGTTCACAGAGATTGAACAGGCTGGTGAAAGGTCCGTTTTCCTCGCGCTCTTTGACCACCTCTTCCAGGGCCTGCTCCCCGACGCCTTTGATCGCCCCCATGCCGAAGCGGATCTTCTCGCCATCCACGCTGAACTCGACATCGGAGCGGTTGATGTCCGGCGGCAGCACTTCGATTTTCATCCGGCGGCAGTCATCGACGTGTTCGTTGATCCGCTCATGGCTTTCCATACCACAGGAGAGCAAAGCCGCCATGAACTCTTTGGGGTAATGCGCCTTGAGGTACGCGGTCGCATACGCGACACCGCCGTAGGCTGTCGAGTGCGATTTGTTGAATCCGTAACCGGCGAATTTTTCGATCATGTCAAAGAGTTCGACCGCCAGCTTTTCGTCCATGTCCCGCTGTTTGGCACCGGCGATGTACTGGTCTTTGAACTCGGCGATGATTTTGAGCTTTTTCTTACTGATCGCTTTAATACAGCGATACGCGGCGGAGAGCTCAATTCCCCCGACCCGGTTCAGAATCCGCATCACCTGTTCCTGGTAGACCATCACGCCGTAGGTCTCTGCCAGAATTTCATCCACGATCGGATGAACTTTGGGAATCGGGATCCGGTTGTGTTTCACATCGACATACTGCATCACCATCCCCCCTTCCAGAGGGCCCGGGCGATACAGGGCCGAGGTCGCGATGATGTCCTGGAACTTGTCCGGCTTCATCTTGGTCAGCAGGTCACGCATCCCGCCACTTTCCAGCTGGAAAATTCCCTTCGTCTCGCCACGCTGCAGCAGGGCGAAGGTCTCTTCATCATCCAGCGGCAACTGGTGCGGATTGATTTCGAGGCCGCAATGTTTCTTCACATTCTGAACGGCTTTGTCCAGGATGGTCAGGTTGCGCAGACCGAGGAAGTCCATCTTGAGCAGGCCCACCGATTCCACGGTGGGGCCGTCCCATTGAGTGATGATGTCAGTTTTGCCGGTGATCGTCTGCAGCGGGACGACTTCCGACAGGGGCAAGTCTGCCACTACCACACCCGCGGCATGGGTTCCGGCACTGCGGCAGAGGCCTTCCAGCTGCATGGCCAGATCGAGCAGTTGTTTGACTTCCATATCCTGATCGTAGGCGGCCTGCAGGTCGGGACTTTCCTTGATCGCATCCTTGAGTTTGATGCCCAGGGACTCCGGAACCATCTTGGCAATTTCGTTAACGCGGGCCAGCGGCACACCCAGTGCTCGTCCCACGTCGCGAATGGCGGCTTTGGCTTTCAGGGTACCGAACGTGCCGATCTGGGCCACGCTCCGCTCACCGTATTTCTTTTTGGTGTAATCGATCACCAACTGACGGCGGTCGCGGCAGAAGTCGATATCGATATCGGGCGGCTCGGTTCGACTTGGATCAAGAAACCGCTCGAACAGCAGGTCATATTTCAGCGGACAGACCTGCGACATGCCCAGCAGAAAAGCGACCATGGCACCGCAGGCAGAACCACGGGCCGTACACGGGATTTTTTCACTTTCCGCGAAGACGACAAAGTCCCACACGATCAGGAAGTAACTGGAGTAGCCCATCTGCTCGATGACGCCCAGTTCGGTATTCAGACGATCCCAGTGCGCCTGGCTCAGTTCATCGCCATATTTCAGGGGCAGACGCTCTTCACACAGCTTACGCAGGTACTGCGTGTCTGTCATTCCATCGGGTGGCTGAAAGACAGGATAGAATTTTTTGTCCGACATCTGGATGTCGACCCGCTCGGCGACTTCCTGGGTGCGGGCGACCGCATCTTCGAAGCCGGGAAACGCATTGTACATCTCTTCCTGCGTACGGACAAAAAACTGATCGCCGGTCATTTTCATCCGTTTTTCATCGGAGACGACCGAACGGGTACTGACGCAGAGCAGCACGTCCTGGGCGACCGCGTCTTCCTGTTCGACGTAATGGGCATCATTCGTTGCGACCAGGGGGAGCCCCATTTTGTTAGCGAGTTCGACGGTCCCCTCCATGCACTGCCGTTGAATTTCCAGGCCGGCGTTCTGGATTTCCATATACACGCGGTCGCCGAACACCTTTTCATACCAGGCGCACAGTTTTTCTGCTTCTTCCCAGTCTTCCCCCAGGATGTGGTGCGACAACTCACCCGCTGCACAGCCGGTTAACAGGATCAGGCCGTCACTGTGGGCTTCCAGGATTTCCTTGTCGATGCGCGGCTTATAATAAAAGCCTTCCAGGTAAGACATGGATGAGAGTTTGATCAGGTTTTCGAACCCCTGTCGGTTCTGTGCCAGCAGCGTCAGGTGAAAGCTGGCCTCCTTCATCCGCGAGGCCCCCTTTTCAAAGCGGCTACGAGGGGCGATGTAGGCTTCCAGGCCCAGAATCGGATTGACTTCCTGGCTGCGGCACTGGCTGTAAAAGTCCATGGCTCCATACAGGTTGCCGTGGTCCGTAATCGCCAGCGAATTCATGCCCGCTTCTTTGATCTTGCTGACCATTTCCGGGATGCGGCTGGCACCATCCAGCATGCTGAAATGAGTGTGACAATGCAGGTGAGCAAAAGGGCGTGGGTCGCTCATGAGTTTCCGTGCTCCCGTATGAGAAATGCCATCCAGGCAATGATCGGCTTGCGCAGTGAGAGATATCTGTATCAGGACCCTGCAGAGAATTCTGTGGCAGGGACCCTGATAAAGAGTGTATGTGGAATCTCGGGTTTGTCAATCTACCTCAGGGGATTGAGATTCCGGTTTTTAATATGCACGACGATTGATCTCTGATCTATCGGGACTCGCTTATGTCTGGTTCTGAATACCGGCCGATTTGATGCTTTTCATGCTGAGAAATCGACGGGGAAAGCGGAATCAGGTTTTTCGGGCCTTTAATTCGAAGTCGTAGGTGTCCTGGGGTTTCTGAACCGTGATCTTTTCTTTTGTGTATTGCGGGTTGGTGTACTGTTGAGGCAACATTTCTTTGGCACCGACTGCCGCTGGTTCTGCCCCTTTTTCCATCGGTGAACCATCGGGCATCACCATTTTGGAGAAAGTGACGGAATATTCTCCGGGTTCCACTCCTTCGGCTCCACTGCGATGTTGAATGGTAAAGTGGCCATTATCATCGCTGATTCCAAACGCCGTGTCCTGGGGGGTATTGCCGGCTGCTCCCTGCTGGGGATAAAGAATGATGGTCACCCCGGCAGCCGGATCACCGTTCACCGTGATCGTTCCTTTGACCGGGGTTAACTCAGGGAGGTTGGACTCTTCAGAACCGCAGCCGGACAGCGCCAGTCCGAAAATGCACAATAAACAGAGCGCCAGTTTACTTGATTGCATGGTATTCATCCAGAAAGAGAACAGGCTCCACAAACAGATGTTAATGGAGCCTTGCAGAAAGCGAAGTCAATTAAAATTCACCGAGGATATTGCCGTCGCTGATGCGGGCCAGGTTCACTCGTGTGCTGTAGTTGATGTTTTCGGAAATGAACCGAACGGCACCATCGGCCATCAACACATGGATTCCGCCGGTATGACTGCTGCCGGGGAAGCCTCCCGATCCATTGCGACCGATTCTACCAGTTGTAGTCGAGGTGAAGTTGTCCCATGTGCAGCAGCGCCATTCATTGATCCCTGCCTTAGAGTTCTGCAGTGTGACGCCGAATTTCGACCAGCCCGGGCCAACCCAGGTGACAGGTTCATGTGCTGAGACCCAGAGTTCCAGTGTCGTTTCAACCATGGCGACAGAGTTGCTGGTACCGTCCGTGATGTCACGGACTTTACAGTTGGAGTTCGTGCCAAACATGGCCTTTGTGGTGGATGATTCTTTGGACCACAGGCCGGCGTTATTGGTGTTGGTGACACTGAAGCCGTAGCTGGTCTTCGCGGAATTGGGTTGGGGAGATAATGTTGTTCCATTTCCCCCGCCGGACCGGGAAACACAATTGCTGACACGCGTGGGGCTACCCGGATCAGACGGGCAGAGAAACAGGTTGATGATATTGCTGCCCAGATTGATGTTATTCTGCTGATTTGCAGCCGATCCGGACAGCGTACCGGACCCGGAAGTGCCACAGTTACCGCTTCCCAGGTAGTTTCCCGAGGCAGCGGTTAAGATGAATTTATTGTAGAGCGGTGCCTGATCAATGTAGGGCAATAGCATGATATAGCCGGTGTGGTTCGTGACGGGAGTCAAACCGGAACCGCCAGGGTTTTCCGTACTGTAGGGAAAGACCGTGAACGCATCATGGTAGTTATGTAAAGCCAGGCCTAATTGTTTCAGGTTGTTTTTACACGTACTTCGTCTGGCCGCTTCGCGTGCCTGTTGAACGGCTGGCAGCAGCAGGGCCACCAGAATGGCAATGATCGCAATGACCACCAGCAGTTCAATTAATGTAAATCCACGTCTGTAAAATCTCGGTGTACTTTTCATGACAATTTTCTCGCAAACTGAGCTACATAGGTAAGGAGTGAGGAGTGTACTTGCGGTGGTAGTGTATTGGCGTGAGTAACTGTGTGGGATCTAATGATCAGTGGATTCAATCTAGCTGTGCCAGTTTACTTTTGTCAATAGAAGAACAAATGCACTCATTTCAGGAGGGGGGAACGAGTGGAACTGTCAGCGACTTTATGAATTTTAAGTTGAGATGTGGAAGGGGTTTGTTTTAATAAAATATGTTACGTTTCTAATTTGGAATTTATGCACCATTTCTCAGGTTGGAAGCACCTGTTTGTGCGAAACGTGAATCTGGGATGAAGTCGCAAAAGCGACTGGGCTAACCAATCCAGAGATTGATGTACCAGTTCACGCCATCAGCCAGAGGCGGGCAAATATCGCAGGCCATCAGCAGAGGCATGTAGAAGGCGGCGAAAAAAGGCGAACTCATCGAATTGAAAGAGGCGTACCATTGCCAGAACAGTGGGCCAATCGAGAGCACGTAGAGCGAAAGAAAAACGGTGACCTGAATCAGGGAGCCTATGAGATACCGCCGACGAGCTTTCTTACGAAGAGAAAGCTCTGTTTCCGTTTCGGGCAGATCAGGTGCTGACGTCAGTTCACTTTCCATGGTTCCATTTTACGCTTGCAGGGCGAGTCGGGTCAAATACCTGTTTGCAGATGATCGGCGAAAATCCGTTAAATTCATGTGGACTTCATGGGAGCAAACTACGGGAGTTTCTGATTTTCACGAAACCAGTCGATGGTGCCTGACATCGCCTCACGATAGGTCGTTTGGGGATGATAGCCGAGCTCCTGCTGGGCTTTGAGCGTACTAAAATCCAGGTTCAGTCCCAGAAACTTGATGCGGGCCTGTGAAAGGATCGGGGCCTGTTTTTTTCCCAGCAGTCGCCAGAGCCCTTCCAGCATCTTTGCCAGATGCCGGGCGACGGGCAGTGGAACTACTTTTTCGGGTGACGGATAGCCGGCCAGTTCCGCAATGGTCGAGATGAATTCCCGTTTGCTGACCAGGGTGACGTCGGTGATGTTATAGATCTGCCCGACGGCCTGATCCTGATTCAGTGCCAGGAAAATGGCGTCGACCAGGTGTTTGACCCACGTGTTGTTCATCAGCTTCTCGGGAGAACCGAGATAGGCAAACTGCCCCGATTTGAGACGCTCCAGGATCCGGGGCAGCACGGTTCGGTCGCGGGGACCGTAGATGAACCCGGGACGCAGGATCGTATAGGGAAGCGTCTGTTGCTGCAGCAGTTGTTCGGCTTCGATCTTACTCAGGGTGTAACCATCGATGCCGGACGCATGCGGGGGCTCGGTTTCGTCTGTGCCGTAATGATCACGGGCTTCATACACGCCCAGGGAACTGATATGGATCAGACGTTGGAGCGCGCATTGTTCCTCGATCGCCGAGATCAGACTGGCCAGGCCGGTGACGTTGGTCTGGCGGTATTCTGCGAGGTTGCCCCAGTCGCCGACCTTGGCTGCGGTGTGGACAACCCGGGTGACGCCTGACAGTTTTCCCTGTAATGTTTCGGGCCGGGTCAGGTCCCCTTCTACCAGTTCCACCCCCTGCTCCTGCAGGAATGTCGCCTGGTCTGCCGAACGGACCAGTGCGACGACCGGTTGTCCGTTTTCCCGTGCCCGCTGGATGACCTGACTGCCCACGAGTCCGGTGGCTCCCGTGACGAGCAGTTTTTCTTCCGCTGATTGATTCATGTCTGCCATCCCTGTCTGTCTGAAATTTTGTATCGACGTACGTCAGTCGGTCGGAGAATCTGCTTTCAGTGCTGTGACGATCTGTCGGGAGCGAGAACCCTGCCCGGTGAATTCAAAGCGACGCGCGGTTTCTGAAATGTGAGTGATTTTGATCTCCAGCACGTCTCTGGGCAGCACGTCTGCAACTTTTTCGGCCCATTCAATCAGGCAGACTCCGTCTGCGTACAGCAGCTCATCTGCGCCCAGCTCCAGGAATTCATCGGTGTCCTTGAGACGATAGGTGTCGAAATGATACAGGGGAAGCCGCCCCTCGTATTCCTGGATCAGGACAAACGTGGGGCTGTTGACTTCTGCGGGATCCACACCCAGAGCCTGGGCGATCGCCTGCACCAGCCGGGTCTTCCCCGCACCCAGATTCCCGTTCAGCGCGAGCACGGTTCCCGGAACCAGTCGGTCCGCCAGCAGCGTTCCCAGCCGCCGGGTATCTTCCTCACTGGTGGACTCGAAGGTCCATTCTGCCGCGGTTTCCAAGTGTATGTCTTTCCTGAATCTGAAGGGAACTCACAATTCTGATGCTGGTATAGCCGGTTTTCCATGAAATCACAATGCAAACCGTGGGAAGTTCGCATGGGAAAAGATACCAAAACCGCAGGCAGTCTCATTCAGCCGATTTCCAATTTGCGGTCCTGCAAGTTAGAATAGCACACAACCTCCACATTGATCCCCTGCCTCGAAATTCTGTCTGAAAATGTCCTACGCCTATCGCTGCCTGATTTGTCTGACACTCACGCACATCATCGTTGATGCCTCGGCGATTGTAGTCGGCCCTCTCTGGGGGGAACTGGAGCGGGTGCATTCGCTTTCGGAAAACGCACTGTTCCTGGTGCTGACCATTCACGCCCTGGCCTCCTCGCTGGCACAGCCGGTCTTCGGATACATTCGCGACCGCTACCCGATTCCTTCCATCCTGTGGATCGGACCTGTGCTCGGGGCTGTGATGATGCCCCTGGTGGGACCCGCTCCCGATGTGACGGTGTTGTGCGTAGCGCTGTTGTTGGGCGGAGTCGGCATCGGCTCCTTTCATCCGGAAGCCGCCGTGGTGGCCGGTTCATTAATTCCGGAGCGCCGTACGCGGAGTCTGTCGCTGTTCATGTTTGGCGGTGCGATGGGACTTGCGCTGGGGCCCATTGCCTGTGGTGCGATCGTTTCCACCTGGGGGCTGGCCAGTGTCTGGCTGCTGGCCCCCTTGTATGCGGGACTGATCCTCGTGCTGCATTTTGTGGGAAAACCGCCCGCGAAACTGTTCGAACGCGATCGGAGTAAGAAGCCTCAGTCGCTCTATCACATGCTGGAAGGGAAAATCTTCTGGGCGCTGTTTCTGTTCATGGTCTGTTCTCTACGCCTGGTGCCCAACATGGCGATGGATAAGTTGATTTCCTTTATCCTCAAGGATCAGAATGTATCGGCGTTTCAGATCGGAATGGTGCAGTCGGTCTTTCTGTTTTCCGCCAGTGCCGGCATGCTATTGATGGCATTCCGTTTCAAATCGGGACATGAAAAAGCATTCATGATTGCCTGTCCGCTGCTGGGGATTCCCTTGATGCTGGCGCTCGGCTGGGAAGGTTGCCCGCTGTGGTTGATGACCTTGCTGCTGGTTCCCTGTGGTCTCGTGTTATGGGGCACGAGTCCCGCGATGGTTTCGTATTCTCATCAGCTGTTTCCCAAGGGGGGCGGCGTCGCATCGGCGATTACGATGGGCATGGCCTGGGGAGGCGGCGGGATGATTCAGGCGAAAATTACGAGTCATTTTGTCGCACTGGGAAAACCGCAGCTGGCCTTTCATGCCATCATTCCCTGCCTGCTGCTGGCTGCCGTGGGGGCGACGCTGTTACCGGCCCTGTCGAAGCAGCCTGAGCCGCAGTCCGACACACTCGAGACGGCCTGACCGGACTGATAGGTGCGGAAAAATCCCCTCCCGCAAGGGCCAAAAGTCGGTTTGAGGCAATATTTGAGGTGAACGGATTTGACATAGTACAAGATATGGTGTCTGATCCACGACTTGAAAAAATATTCGCTCAAAATGATCGATTCGCTGGACAGCCTGCAGGCGTGGTACTAAGATCCCCCCACTTGAATGATTCAAACTGATTCACAGCCATCATTCAAACGGACTGACGAAATTCAGTCCCCGACGGACCGAAGGAACGGACCGCTAGAAGAGAATGGATTCTATTTTCTATTCGTTCGACAGGGGGGATGATTCATCCGCTCGAACGCACTTCGATAGCGTACCGCTTTGCTTACTTCGGTCCCCGGATTTTGGGGATATCCCGTTACCTCCCCGCCCTTTTTTGACCGCACAGGAAGTGCACTGAAGTGAAGGATGGAATCGATGTCAAAAAAACCTCTGATCGGAATTACCGGAGACTTTCGCCCTGAGCAGAAAGAAACACAGGCCCTGAGCTGGTTCTACACCGGCTATTATGACTCAGTGACAGATGCCGGTGGTATTCCCATCATGGTTCCCCCGCTGGCCGATGACGACGATTTGAAACAGATGCTGGAACAGTTGGATGGACTGGTCCTTTCCGGCTGTGCCCTGGACCTGGATCCGATTCGACTGGGCTTTGAAAAACACCCCGCTTCCCGCGCTATGCCGCTGCGTCGCGAAGACTTTGACCGTCGCGTCTGCACCATGGCCATGGAAATGAAAATGCCCCTGCTGGCCATCGGAGCCGGCATGCAACTGATGAATGTGATCGGCGGCGGAACACTGCATCAGCATGTGACTGAAGATGTCGCTGGTGCCATGTACCACCGTGATGGTGTCGAAGCCAATCTGCGTCACATCATTGATATCGTACCTGGTACCCGTGTCGATAAAATGTATGGTCCTGGAGAAATCCGGGTGAACAGCCAGCATCATATGGCTGTGAAATATGTGTCCAAAATGTTTGTGGTTTCAGCGACTGCCCCTGATGGAGTGATCGAAGCCATCGAAGTGCCTGATGAAGACTGGTTCTGTGTCGGCGTGCAATGGCACCCGCAGAATCATTCTGCCTCCGCACTGGATATGCAGGTCTTCGAAAACTTTCTGGCTGCCTGCGAAGAGCCGGAACCACAAATTCTGCAAATGCCTGTCCGCAAAGCTGCGTGATCCACTGGCTGATCGCGGATGCACTTCTCGAAACCGTTTTTTCAGGATGGAATCGGTTCGAGTATTCAAGGGTGCCTCAGCTTTGTGTCATCGAAAATCGATGAATCAAAATCGGCAAGTCATTAGGACTTGCCGATTTTTCTTTTCCGGGTCGGGGCTGGGGAAAGTTTCAATAGTTTCAATATATGACGGTTAATCTGACGATAACGATATTATCCACCAGGTGTGCGCGAAGACTGACGAACCATCGCGTTCCGGTGAATCTCGAAGAAGTATCATAACCCGCTGACAGAGAACCGTTTACGGCGAAGTTGCGAACGCAGTTTTGCCTGACAGAGCCCGAACCAAGCTTATGACGACTGCCCAATATAAGGTCGACCTGCAGATATACAGTGGTCCATTGGACCTGTTGCTGTACCTGATCCGACGGAATGAACTGGACATTCTGGACCTGCCCGTCGCGACCATTACGGCCTCCTTCAACGAGTTTCTGGATGTGCTGGAGCTGATCGATCTGGATCTGGTGGGCGACTTTCTGGTTATGGCCAGCACACTGGCAGAGATCAAGAGCCGGATGGTGCTGCCCCGGGCCGAAGAGGAAGAGATCGCGGAAGTCATTGATGATCCCCGCAGTGATCTGATCCAGCAATTGCTCGAATACAAGAAGTTCAAAGACGCCGCCAACGCACTGGAAGAACACGCCGCCGAATGGCAGGAGCGTTACCCGCGACTTTCAGACGAACGCCCCAAAACAGGCAAAGATCCCGCCGAGGATCTCATCAAGGAAGTCGAACTCTGGGATCTGGTCAGTGCGCTGGCCCGCGTGGTCAAACGCAAAGAGGTCGAAGAAGAGTCCAGCATCACCTACGACGATACTCCGATTTCGACCTACGTGGAGCGAATCGGAGCACGTGTGCGTGAGGAAGGTCAGGTCGCTTTCAGTGCATTCTTCGAAGGCGAAAAACTGCGTAGCCGGATTACCGGGATCTTCCTGGCGATCCTGGAACTGCTCCGTCATCATCATTTTCGTGCCGATCAGCCGGAAGACTATGGCGAAATCTGGGTCAAGGCTCCCCTGCCCGAGTCGGAAGCAGCAGAGGGGACTACCGAGTCTGAGGTCCCTGAAGCTGAGGCCACAAGCTCCGAAGTTGCTGATGCAGAGACGGTCGCTGAAGCTTCAACCGAAGCAGAGACGCTTTTGGAGACTGAGGAATCGACACCTGAAGCACCGGGTGAAACAACCGCTGCCCTGGAATCGGAGCCTGTTGAAAACGGACCGCCGGACTCTGAAAACGGAGATGACACGGATTTTGAGCCGCCACCGCAAGAGGCCTGAGTGCTTTTATCAGGTGTCCTGACTTGGATCTGATGATCTTTCCCGGTGAATCGACCGGGCCCTTTGTCCACAGCACACGGATGCTCTACAATATCTTCCAGAACAGAAGATGATTTACGCGCCACTGTAGTGACAGGACGGGCGCGCAGGCAGCATTCAGAGAGCAGAACGACCATGTCCGTGTTTCAATTGCAGAGTGACTTTCAACCTTCGGGTGATCAGCCCAGTGCCATCGCTGGTCTGGTGAAAGGGATCGAAGAAGGAAAGTCGGACCAGGTTCTGCTGGGGGTCACGGGGTCGGGTAAAACCTTCACGATGGCGAATGTGATCGCGGAACTGGGCCGACCGGCTCTGGTGCTCTCACACAATAAAACGCTGGCCGCACAGTTGTATTCAGAATTCAAAGAGTTCTTCCCGAATAACGCGGTCACCTACTTTGTGAGCTATTACGACTATTACCAGCCGGAAGCCTATATTCCCCAACGTGACATTTACATTGAAAAAGATGCTTCGATCAACGATGAAATCGACCGGCTGCGTCTATTGGCAACGAGTGCACTGGTCAGTCGACGCGATGTGATCGTGGTCGCCAGTGTGAGCTGCATTTACGGTCTGGGTTCGCCCAAGGATTACCTGGAGATGATGATCCCGCTCCGGGTGGGAGAGGAGATCGACCGGGACGAAATGCTGCGGAAGCTGGTGGATATCCAGTATGACCGGAACAATGTCGAACTGGCGCGGGCCCGATTCCGGGTGCGCGGGGATGTGGTCGAATGCTGGCCGGCCTACGAGGAATTCGCCTACCGGATCGAGTTCTGGGGAGATGAAATCGAAAACCTGGCGATCATCGATCCTCTGACTGGTGAAGTATTGCGGACCGTGAAGGAAGCTTACATTTATCCCGCGAAGCACTTCGTGTTGCCTCAGGAACGGATTGAGTCGGCCATCAAGGAGATCCAGGAAGAACTCGACGAACGGCTGGCGGTCTTGCAGAGCGAAGGGAAATTACTGGAGTCACAACGGCTCAGTGCCCGGACTCGCTACGATATGGAATTGCTGGAAGAGGTCGGTTTCTGTCCGGGGATCGAGAATTACAGTCGTGCGCTGGCAGGCAGGAAGCCGGGCTCTCCGCCGGATACCCTGCTCGACTTCTTTCCCGATGACTTTCTGATGTTTGTCGATGAATCCCATGTGACAGTCTCGCAGATTCGGGCCATGTTCGCCGGGGACCGCTCGCGCAAAACGAATCTGGTAGATCACGGTTTCCGGCTGCCGATGGCCCTGGATAATCGACCGCTGACCTTCGAGGAGTGGAATCAGCGCCGCAGGCAGACCGTGTTTGTTTCTGCAACCCCCGGTGACTGGGAGTTGCAGCGTGTGGAAGGCGAAGTGGTCGAGCAGGTGATTCGCCCGACGGGGTTGATCGATCCTGTGATTCGTATCGTCCCGGCCCGGGGACAGGTGCCGCATCTGAAAGAGGAGATTCTCAAGCGGGTTGCCGTCAATGAACGGGTGCTGGTCACCACGTTGACCAAACGGCTGGCGGAAGATCTGTCCTCCTACTTTCAGGAAGAGGGGATCCGCTGTGCCTGGCTGCATTCCGAACTGGATGCGTTTGAGCGGGTCGAAATTTTGAGAGGGCTCCGCGAACAGAAATATGATGTGGTGGTCGGGATCAACCTGTTGCGTGAAGGCCTGGACATTCCCGAGGTCTCGCTGGTGGCGATCCTGGATGCCGACAAGGAAGGCTTCCTGCGCAGTGAAACGAGTCTGATTCAGACGATCGGTCGTTCGGCCCGGCACGTGAATGCCGAGGTGATTCTCTATGCCGATCGGGTGACTCCCAGCATGCAAAGCGCGATTGAAGAAACTGAACGCCGCCGCGCGATTCAGGAAGAGTACAACCGCGAGCACAATATTACTCCGGAATCGATTAAAAAGGCAATCAAACGCGGCATCGAGGAAGAGGTCGAGGCCCGACAGTTTGTACGGGAATCGGTCGGCTTCTCTGATGAGTCGGAGTACATCACCCAGGAATTTCTCAACGAACTGGAGAGTGAAATGCTCGAAGCCGCGGAGCAGCTGGAGTTCGAACGGGCTGCCCTGTTACGGGACCGGATTGATGAACTGAAGAAGTCAGGCGGCAAAGCGACGAAGTCGTCGACCGGGAAATCATCCAGCCGGGGCGGCAAAAAAGGAAAACGTCAGCGCCGTAGACGCTGATTCAGCTTTCCGATTCGTTTCCGGAAACCAGTTGTCTCAAGGCTGCCCCGGTGAGGGATGCGGAATTTTCAGCGACTTCCGCTGGTGTGCCTGTGACGACGATCTGGCCTCCCTGGTCCCCGGCTCCCGGTCCCAGGTCAATGATGTGATCGGCCACCTGGATGAGCTGCAGGTTGTGTTCGATCAGGATCAGCGAGTGTCCTGCAGTCAGCAGGTATTCAAAGCAGTTGAGCAGATACTGAATATCGAGCGGATGCAGTCCCCTGCTCGGTTCATTCATCAGAAACAGGGTCCTCTTGCGGCTGCTGGTCGTCAGGTAGGCTGCCAGTTTCAGTCGTTGACATTCACCGCCGGACAGGGAGGGAAGCGGCTGTCCCAGTGGAATGTACCCCAGTCCGACATCCTTCAACTGCTTTAATTTCTTCTGCAGCGCCGCCTGTCCCCGGAAAAACGGGAATGCCTCATCGACGGTCATTTCGAGGACTTCCGCAATATTCAGCTTGCGATATTTGATCTCCAGCAGTTCTCTCTGGTAGCGCTGACCATGACAGGACTGGCAGACCATGGTCAGGTCCGCCAGAAACTGCAGGTCGATTTCAATGAAGCCGGTCCCTTTGCATTCAGGGCAGCGGCCTCCGTTTTTGCTGTTAAAGCTGAAGTCTTTGGCCGTCAGATTTCGCAGCCGGGCATCCGCAGTCTGGGCGAAGATCGATCTGATCTCATCAAATAGATTGAGGTAAGTCGCGGGGATGCTGCGGGGCGTCTGGCCTGTCAGCGCCTGGTCCAGCAGTACGACTTCATCGATCTGGTCCGCCCCGGTGAGGGATTCATAACAGGTGTCAGGTTTCGAGGCGGGGTCTGCTGTCAGTTCCGCAACCAGGCTGGAGAAAAGTGTCTGTTCTACCAGGCTGCTTTTGCCGCTGCCGCTGATCCCAGTGACAACACAGAGTTGTCCCAGTGGAAAAGTCACTGACAGGTTCTGCAGGTTGTTGCGGGTGCACCCCCTGAGCGAGATCGCTCCGCTGGCCGGTTTACCTGACAGAGGCTGAAATTCGCTGGAGTGAGACGCTTTGAGAAACTGGCTGGTGGGGGAGCCAGCTGACTGTTGCAGTTCTGAAAATGTCCCCTGAAAGACCAGTTCCCCTCCTGCTTTGCCGGCACCCGGTCCCAATTCGATAATGTGGTCGGCAGCGCAAATGAATTCGGCATCGTGTTCTACTATCACCAGGCTGTTATTCAGGTCTCGCAGTTGACGTAGAACTGAGATCACCCGCTGTCTGTCAGCAGAGTGCAGACCGGAAGAGGGTTCGTCCAGCACGTAGAGAGTATTGACCAGGTTGGAGCTAAGAACGGCAGTCAGGGCAATTCGCTGGAGTTCCCCGCTGGAGAGTGTGGAACGGCGTCGGTTGAGTGTCAGATAGCTGATCCCCAGGGCTTCCAGAGTGGTCAGTCGCTCCGAGATTTCTCGGATCAGCGAGGAGAATGCTGGTCCTGCGTCGAGTGCTCCCAGCCAGCTGGCGATGTCTTGGATGGGTTGCTGCCCGAGTTCGTGGATGTTGACGTCTTGGATCCGGACGGCCAGCGCCGTGGGATTGAGTCGGCTTCCCTGGCATGCAGGACAAACGCGTTCTCCCAGTTGTGGATCAGAGCCCGTGCCCTGACAGACGGGACAGGTTCCTGTCTGACTGAAAAAGTTGAATAGTTGTGGTTCGGGGGACAGAAAGGACTGCTGGCATTGAGAGCAGATCAGGCTGTTAAAAAAATCAAAGCGATGCCAGTCTGTCTGGTCTACGGGAAAGAGGGGGCCCGGTGTCTGGCTGGCGGGGGGATCTGCTGTCAGCAAGACCGCCGATCCTGCAGATTCTTCAAAGGCCAGTTCCACGCTTTCCAGGATCCGCTGATCATCCATTTTTCCCGTGCTCAGTCGATCGAGCACGATCAGGCAGGGACCTGCATCGGGGAGTTGCGTATCCGGATCGTCGAGTTTACAGGTTTGCTGATCGATGATGGCGCGCGTCATCCCCTGTTGGATCAGCTCTTTCAGCAGTTTTTCGGTTGAATTTACAGAACCGGGTACCAGGGGGAAGCAGATCTGGAAGCGGGTCGATTCAGGCAGGGTTTTGATGAAGGCCAGTACGGATTCGGGAGATTGAGGAGTCACGGGGATCTGGCATTTCGGGCAGATGACCAGTCCGAGTGAGGTGAACAGCAGGCGCAGATAGCTCTGGATTCCTGACTCGATGCCCACAGTCGGTTCCCGGCTTTTGCTGGTAGAGGCATGTCTGCCGACATTCTGTTTGAGAGCAATGGTCGGCGGGATCCCGGTAATCTGATCTGCATCCGGTTTGGGCAGCTGGTGGATAAACTGACGTGCTGCCGGGGAGAGCGTTTCGAGGTAGCGTCGTTGTCCTTCTGCATAAAGCGTGTCAAAGGCAAGGCTGGTTTTACCGGAACCGCTGATGCCGCAGATCGTCACCAGCTGATGCAGAGGCAGATTGAGTTGGATGTTTTTCAGGTTGTGAACGCGAACGCCGCGCAACTGGACCGCAGGCGTGTCAGGGTTTTCGAATGATGCGCCGGGCGAAGGTTCAGTCATATGCTGTCAGTTTCAGGCAGCGTCTGAGGCGTCCAGGTAATTGCTGATCCGGTTTTTGGGAGACAGTCCGGGGGCAAAATCCTGTTCGGTGCGCTGCAGACGGTACTGCAGGACGTAGGCGTCTTCGCCGGCATCTTCAAAATAGTTCCGCAGCACGGAAACCGCGCGAAAATCCATTTTCCGGAAGAACAGCTGTGCTGGCAGGTTGGTTTCACGGACTTCCAGGACAATTTCCCGCCGACGTTGCTGCGAGAGCTTGTCGATGACCCGTTGCACCATCTGCCGTCCAATCCCCTGCTGGCGGAATTCGGGAGCGACAGCAAAGTTCAGCACCTGGATCATGGATTTATGCAGTTCATAAATCATGAAGCCCACGATCTGGTGGTTATGCTCGGCGACCATGCCAATGCAGTTCCGCTGTCGGAGGCAACTGAGAAAATACTCTTCGGACCAGGTGTATTCAAAGCTTTCTTCTTCGATGCGGAGAACCTCTGGCATGTCTCTGCGAATAAGCCAGCGAATTTGAACCATTAAGTCTTGATTGGATGGTTGATTGAGACTCATAGTGGCCTTCCTGCTACTGATAAGTGCTTCAATAAGTTCCTGCAACTGGTGTCCTGCTTCATCCTGAATCAGACAGCAGCTGGATCGAAAAATGATGACGGTAAAAGTTAGCCTGGGCGCCGGTAATCATGGGTCATGATTGAAGACGTGAATCAATGTTGATGACGCCAGAAACAGCGAGGTTGATTCGCGAAACTTATCAGAAGTCGAAAACGGCGCACAGAGGAATTTTTGTTTTTTTTAATGAAAACAGAAACGTGCAGGAGTGGATTTGCGCAGATACTGACCTGTCCAGTTGTAACTGGTCATATCAAATTCACTCTACAGCAGGCCTTGATCAGCCTTTGGGAGGAATCGGCATCCGGCGTTTCATCACCATGTGATTGATGACTTCTTCGACTCCGGTCAGAGCCTGGATTCGTTTGCAGAGATCAGGGCATTCATCGTCAAATTCGAGAACCCCTTCCAGGCAGACACCATTTTTCGTACGACGTACGACCAGTGAATTCAGGCAGACATCAGCGTCAATTGCCAGAGCGTGTTTGATTTCACATTCCAGCGCGTGAGGAGCCTCAAAACTGCGAGGTGCAATACGAGATGCGGATTTTGCGGGAAGAGGTTGTGACGTTCGGGGGAGAGATTTGCTTTTCATGTGGTTGTTCCTTTCACCACCAGTACTAATTCGTTCCATCACTATGTTAATCAGCGGGCCTGTCCTCACCTTTTATCTTAACATTGATTAGATGGACCGAAAGATGAAAAGCAAATCTTCTTCTGAAGATTTTTAAAAAAGGATTCCTCCTTCCCCCATTGAATTTCAGGTCACTTTGAGGTGGTGATTGTACAGAGGGAATAAGGGATTTTGTTGATGGTGTAGATGGCTTCCATGTAGTAAGCGACATGGCCTTTGTCTGGTTTGTTTATTTTTGCCAGATAGACATCTTTGTCGGAAGTCACATCCTGCGACGTCCATTTGGCGTCGCGAAAATCTTTGTCATCGGAATAGGCACTCCAGACCCTGACCCGGGTCGGTTTACTGGCACAGGTTAGTTTGAGTTCGTAAGCACTGCTGTTGTCCCAGGTTATGTTCGGCAGCTCTTTGCCGGTCGCTGCATGCAGAAAGAAGGCGGCGATGGTCTGCAGGGCGTATTCGACCCCATTGCCCAGGTCATGGCCGGCATTGGGCACCTGCAGGATGTACTTGGGGCCGACCAGGTCGGACCAGTAGAACTGCATCGCATCCACAACCCAGTAGGGGTCATTGGTGCCGTTGATCAGCAGCTTGGGAAGTGTCAGCTGATGGCGGTAAGTGTAAGGATCCATCATCAGACGCAGGTGTTTTTCCCGGGCGGATTCTTCCCCCTCGACGATCAGACCTTTACTGGTGTAGTCGATGATCTGGACACTGTATTTCCCCCAGGTGTTGATCTGATGTTTCATCTGCTTGCGAAAATTCAGTGTGTCGATCACGATCGGAGCGGTAGCAATAATCCGCTTGTCCACAACCGGGGTCAGCCAGCTGGTCCAGCCCCGTTTGGAGGCCCCGGTGATGACGAAGCCGTCAATTTCAACGTTACGGTGTTCGCGGGCGATTTCCTGGATGGCATCCATGGCTTTGACGGCACTTTTCGCCATGGGAAACAGGAGAGGCCAGTTTTCATCTCCTGTTTTCAGGTAGCGCAGCCAGGTTTCCGTAATCAGGTCGTCTTCTTTTTTACCTTCAAACAAGGGTTGATTGGGGACCTGAGTCAGTAAGGCGATGCGGGCTCCGGTGGTTTTCGCAAGCATGAAGGCTGGTTGGAGCCGTTTTTCACTGGGGCGGGAACCATTGCTGCCCCCCGTAACAAACAGCAATACCTTGTTGTTGATCTGCACCTGGTCAGGCTCAAAGATGTAGAGCCAGTGTTTCCAGGTATGGCCCTGCCAGGTTTGTGACGTCAGTTCGACCGGGTAAGCCGTGACGCCATCATGCGACAGCGAGTCGTGAATTTCCCACTTGTATTCCGGCTCTTCTTTTTTGATGTAGTTGAAGAAGGCCTCGGGGACTTCCTTTGCCTCCGGAGGTTTTGCACGCAGGTTGATGTTTTCTGCTGCATGAGTGGTGGTTGTGAGTAATAACAGTAACAGGAACGTGAAGGCTCTACGTGTCATGGTTTGATTCCAGTTTTTATTCACAGGTGACCGGCGTACCGGGAGGGCTGGAGGATATTCTCCCGGTCGCTTTGGTCGCAGAGGATTGTAGTCGCGATTGTTTCGTGTGCTATTTCGTTGTCAGCTCAATGACGCCCAGGTCAATGGGGTCTCCTTCTTTGACGCTGAATTCGATCTTAGGTTTCTTGGGGTCGTTATAGCGTTTCTTCAGCTTATCCGGTCCGCCGTAACTGCGGGTCATCAGATCGAGTTTCTTCCATTCAAAGGTCAATGCATAGTCACCCGCAGGCAGGCCGTCACCACTGGTGTAAGTGGAAAGTTCAAAGCTGCCGTCGTTCTGGGTTAATCCCCCGGAGATGGTCGGGTGTTCTTCGTCAACTGTCCCCTTGTTGATGCATTTGATCTGGATCGGAGAGCCGGGGTCCTGGCCGTCGACAGTGATTTTTCCTTTCACAGGAAAGGTTTGTTTGGTGTAAGGTTCTTCCACACTGCTGCAGGCAGCCAGTGAGATAAAACTGAAAAAAAGATAAAGGGAAAGCAGGTTCAGTCGTTTCATGGAGCTTTCTCAAGAATTACTGGTTCAGTGAGGATGGTGTTCCGGCCATAGCGCAGGCGCCTGTGTGTGCCTGGCGCCTGGCTTTGACCCTGTTTTGTGGAAACTGATCAGATTGATCAGAATTCACCAACTATTTCACCACCGGCACGGGTGGAGAGTGATGCCAGTGTGTAAGCGTCGATGTTCTGGCTGAGGAACCGTACAGCACCATCGCCCATCAGGAAATGCGCGCCTCCGACGTGAAAGCTTAAAAAGCCGGTGCTGCGTCCATTGCTGCAGTTAATCGCACATGGGCCACCGTTTCCGCTGGTGGACGTTCCGTCGCGCAGCGATCCTGAATACCAGTGTTCGCCACTGAGGAAGTCTCCCCAGCCGCCCCCGTTGGTCGATCCCAGGGCTGCTGTCAGAGTAGGATTGAGGGTCGTACCGCTGTAGATATTGGTCCCGCCAACCCGTTCCCCGAGCAGAATGGTATTAGAGGTGCCGTCGATCACATCGCGAATTTTGGTGATGCCATCGCCTGGCGATCCAGAAGTATCAACACCAACAAAGGTCAGGATTCCGCTGCGGCTGGAAGGTGAAGGATGGCCGGTGTAGGCAATGCTGGAGAAGTCGCCACGTACACCAGTTGCAGGACCGTAGTCAGAACGCGCTGCCGTCCAGGTCAGCGGGAAACCGGCCGGGGTGAGGTCGTAGTCATGCTTCGTCGCTTCAGGGGTTGAGGGGCACATGAATACGGGGAGCGGCGTGGCGATGACTGTCAGGTTTTGTGCGACCTGGGGATAAACGGCTAATTCATTCAGGGCAGGAAAAGAAGAGTTCCACTTGTTGTACAGAGGAGCCTGATCAAGGTAAGGGAGCAACATGATGCCGTAGCATCCAGCTTTGGGGTTGGACAGATTTGTTGGATCCAGGAACCAGGCAAAGGGGTATGAGCTGTGCGTGTCATGGTAGTTGTGGAAAGCCAGTCCCAACTGCTTCATGTTATTTTTACAAGTGGATCGGCGGGCAGCTTCCCGGGCCTGTTGGACTGCTGGCAGCAGAAGTGCAATCAAAATGGCAATAATCGCAATGACGACAAGTAGCTCAATCAGAGTAAAACCTTTTTTTGGGCGCGAGTTCAGTTTCATCCTCTTTTCTCCTTAAGCACAGCGAAATGAATAACGGGATCCAGGGAATATCAGCGTAAGATTACATTCTCCATCTAAGAGAGATCTCTTCTGTTTTATATTCAGCAGACCTCTATCCACCTTTTGGTTGAGGTTGCTGGCAAGAACTTGCAGTTTGAAGTTAACCTTAAAAGTCAGGTTTTCGTTTACTACCAGATAGTTGAGACGTGGGTTTGAAGGTATCTGATAATTAACCAGCATACCCTTCGGAGAATTCACAATCCATATCATTATCTATGAAATAGGTAAAAATACTAATTTTAATTTTCAGGGTAGATGCAGTGAAGAATGGCAAAGCAAAATCGGGGCCAGGCTGAATGAACTCGGGGTTGAGATTCTGGTTCAGCAACAGTCTCGACCGCTGAGTGGTGAGCTCATTTCAAACGAGTGCCAGTAGAAAAAATGCCTGTCCGGGAGTGTAATAATTACAAGTCTCCAGCGTCACGGCATTTTTTTGCCTATCCCGGCTTGACCAGATTTTAAGAATCAGGAGAATGCCCCCACTTCAAAGACACGACCCTTAAATCACTTCAAGTCACATCCCTCAGCCAGATCCGGCTGACACTGGTTTTCGACCACCTTTACATCACAGCATACTTCTTGCCGCTCCTTTCACACATTGGTTTTACTGAAATGCATGGTTCTTACCTCACATCCATGTCATCTTCATCGTTGAGCTTGTCGCCAGGGACGATTGCCATCAGCTTGAGATCGCAATTTCCCTCCGCGAGTTTTGTGGACTGTGCAGATATTTGCGTGACCTCCCTGCAGGCCGACAGTCGGCGTTGTCAGTCGGGCGATCTGTTCGTGGTGATTGCAGGCACGAACGAATCGGCCGAGAAATATATACCCGAGGCAATCCGAAATGGAGCCAAGGCGGTTTTGACGGGGCGACCGCTGACCGGGCTGGAAGTCCCCCAATGCATCGTGTCTGACGTACGCAAGGCTTACGCAATCCTCTGCTCGGAACTGGCAGATCGTCCCTCGCGGCAACTGGATGCGGTGGGCATTACCGGGACGAATGGAAAGACAACGGTCAGCTGGCTGGTCAGGTCAATCTTACAGAGTGCCGGTCGCAAAACCGGGTTGTCTGGAACGGTCGAATATCATGACGGCAAGACTTCCCGCCCTTCCTCGCTGACGACACCGGACGCATTGGAACTGTCAGAACTGCTCTCAGCGATGGTTAAAAACAGAGTGACGCATGCGGTGATGGAAGTCTCCAGCCATGCCCTGGATCAGAGCCGCCTGGCAGGTACGGAACTGGCGGTAGGAGCAGTCACGAATGTCACTCAGGACCATTTTGACTATCATCAGAATCTGAAAAATTATGCAGCCTGCAAAGCCCGGATCATCGAGCATCTCAAAGCCGATGGGACACTGGTGCTCAACGGTGATGATCCCATCTGTCGCTCCATGGCAGAAGCAGTGCAGTCAACTCAAACACTGCTGACCTACGGACTCAAATCGGAAGCGGATCTGCAGGCGAGGGCTGTGCGAGAATCGGCTGCCGGTACGGAGTTTGAAATCGTTTTCAGAGAGACGGCACTACCTGTGAAAACAACACTCATCGGTCAGCATAATGTCTCTAACTGCCTGGCGGCGACGGCTGTCTGTCTGGGGCTGGGACTGTCACTGGCAGAAATTGTGGCGGGAATTACAGCCCTGGAAAATGTCCCCGGTCGGATGGAGCAGGTGAACTGCGGACAGACTTATACGGTCCTGATCGATTATGCACATACCGATGATGCCTTGAGGCATGCGATTCGTTCTGCCCGACAGGTTTGTGGTCAGCGTCTGTTCTGTGTCTTCGGTGCCGGTGGAGATCGTGACAGTTCGAAACGCAGTCTGCTGGGAGTGGCAGGCAGCGAAGCGGATCGCGTCATCATTACCAGCGACAATCCCCGCAGTGAAGATCCGTTTCAGATCATGAAAGCCATTGCCGCGGGTTGCCAGTCACAGGGAGTGACGCCGGAACTGATCGAAGATCGCAAAGCGGCCATTGAATTCGCGCTGGCAGAAGCCGGGCCAGGAGATCTGGTGCTGATTGCCGGCAAAGGTCATGAATGCGAACAGATTTTGCGCGACCGGAAAATTCCCTTCCGCGACCGCCACGTTGTCGAACAATATCTCACGGGGCAAAGTATTTCCGATTCACAGAAAGTTTCTGCCTAAACCATTTTTGACAGGATCACGTCAGGTAAAATCGTCATGGATCATCTCTCTCTCACAACGCTCAGTCAGGTGCTGCAAGGCAGATCGATGAACATCGATTCTGCAGCCGCTGACGTTGCCGGGATCTCGATCGATTCGCGAACGGTGCAGCCGGGCGATCTGTTCTTTGCGATTCAGGGGAAACGACAGGATGGTCATCAATTCGTTGGCCAGGCCCTCTCGCAGGGGGCAACTGCCTGCGTCGTGAAACAGGGCGCCGTTGCCGATGACAGTTCCGCACCATTGCTGGTTGTAGACAATGTGAATCAGGCGCTGGCCGGGTTTGCCCACTGGTATCGCCGGCAGCAGACAGCTACGGTGATCGGGGTGACCGGGAGTATCGGTAAGACGACTACCCGTAACATGATCCATTCGGCACTGGCACCTTATCTGAAAGGCGTCCAGAGCCCTGCCAATTACAATAATGAATTTGGAGTGCCTCTGAGCATCGCGCAGCTCGAGAAACAACATCAGTACGCGGTCCTGGAACTTGGCGCATCCCAAACGGGTGAAATTCGGAAGCTGGCACAGATCGCCAGTCCTGAGATTGGAGTCATTTCAGGGATTGGTCCTTCCCATCTGGAACATTTCGGTACGCTGCAATGCACGGCAGAAGCGAAAGCGGAATTGTTCGAGCAACTGCCTGCCTCGGGGCTGGCAATTGTCAATGGAGATGATCGCTACGCGGACTTTCTGGTCTCACGCAGCCCGGCACCCGCTTTCCGGGTGGGGTTAAGTGATGACAATGATCTGCGTGCTGCAGGAGTCCACCGGGGAGAGTCGGGACTGACCTTTCACGTGGAAGGGACGGAGTTCGTCATTCCGGTGGTCGGCAAGCATTTTGTCTACCCGGCTCTGATCGCAATCGCCGTCGGAAAAATTCTGGGTCTGACCAGTCAGGAACTGTCGGACAGTTTGCGTGCCTTCCAGCCAGTGCGTGGTCGCTGTCATGTGGAACTGATCGGGGACTGGACCGTTGTGGACGATGCTTACAATTCGAGTCCTGTCTCCATGCGGGCGGCCTGTGAACTGCTCAGCGAATGGCCCACAACCGGTAAGCGGGTTCTGGTGATGGGCGATATGCTGGAACTGGGGCCGGACTCTGCCAGCTACCATTATGAGATCGGGAAAAAGATTGCCGGTTCTCCCATTGAATGGCTGTTTGTGTGTGGCGAACAGGCAACAGCTGTCGTCGCCGGCGCTGTGGAAAACCAGTTCCCTGCGGGCCGTGTGGTCCAGGGAGTTGATATCGAAGAGATTCAAGCAGAAGTATACTCCCGGCTGGAACCGGGAGATGTGGTTTTAGTCAAAGGTTCCCGTGGCATGCGAATGGAACGGCTGATCGATTATCTCCAACAGCAGGTTTCAGAGCAGGTCACCGAGGGAGAAAAGAATATTTCATGTGTCTAACGTTGTGATTTCACCATGTGCTTCGGGTTTGCGGGAATCCAGAGCGCGTCCGTTTCGGCGGACAAATCAGCACCGGAATTTGTGATTCATTGGGTCGATCACTCCAATGCTGTAACATGGTGAAATCTTTCCGGGCGTCGGGATTGGGGTCTCGGCGCCCGGCCTCTTTTTAAAATACGATATTGAAATGAATGAGATCCCGTTCCCAGGTGAGAAAAAAACTGCATGATCATTTGGCTGTTGAATCATTTTTCTCCACTGCTGGAACAACTCGAAGTCCTCTCCACTGGTGATTCGCGTGTGTTTCTGACCGCACGCATTGCCCTGGCCAGCCTGTCGTCATTTCTGATCGCGATCCTGCTCGGACCATTGGCCATCCGCTGGCTGGAAAAACGGTTTCGGGAGCGGATTGACAGCGCCTCGGAAAAGCTGAATGAAATTCATGCGTCCAAAAATGCGACTCCCACGATGGGGGGGATCTTCATTGTCGGGGCAATTCTGATCTCCGGGCTCCTGTGGGCCGATCTTTCCAGTCGGTATGTGCAACTGGGACTGTTAACAGCGACGGGCTTTGCCCTGTTGGGGGCCTACGATGACTGGATCAAGCTGAGTACGCAGCAGAATGGACTGAAGCCGCGTCAGAAGCTGATGGTGCAACTGCTCTTTTCCGCAGCGATCGGGGCCGTCCTGTATTTCAGTCAGAAGGCTGTGCCTGAGGGACTGGATCTGATTATGCCGGTCACCCGTCTCGTTTTTCCGCTGGGGATTCTATTCATTCCCTGGTCGATGCTGGTGATGACTGGAAGCTCCAATGCGGTCAACCTGACTGATGGTCTGGATGGACTGGCCAGTGGTTGCATGGTCTTTGCCGGTTCTGCTTTCGCCGGGCTGACCTATCTGGCAGGCCATAAGGTGATGGCAGAGTACCTGCAGATTCCGTACATTCCGGGCTCAGGAGAATTGAGTATTCTGTTAGGAGCCGCGGTCGGCGCGGTGCTCGGATTCCTGTGGTTTAACTGTTATCCGGCCCAGGTCTTTATGGGCGATACCGGCTCGCTGCCGTTAGGCGCCCTGCTCGGCTTTGCCGCCCTGGTGATCCGCCAGGAAGCACTGCTGGTCATTGCCGGTGGTGTGTTTGTTGTGGAAACCCTGAGCGTGATGCTGCAGGTCTTCTGGTTTAAGCGGACCGGAAACCGCATTCTGGCCTGCAGTCCGCTGCACAATCATTTCCTGTTCAAAGGCGAGCATGAGATGAAGATCGTGGTGCGTTTCTGGATCTGTTCCGCTCTGCTGGCCATCATCGCTGTCGCCAGCCTCAAAATCGCGACTTGACCAGCATCCGCTCCAGTGTGGCTCAATCAGTCTGGCGGCTTGTTGACAGATCTGCGGAATGTAGTGATCCGTAAAACCGGTGCGGTCAGGCAAAGGCCTGTTAGCACGGTTTTGTCAGCTGATTCGTGCCGGTCAGGAATGTTTCTAAATCAAGATCTGGTAACGGGGTTACCGTTGGTGGGACGCTGTTCTTTAAGACGATTTCAGAGATGTTGTACCTTGTCATCTTTGAGATTGCATTATGAAACCTTCATCACTCCTGCCGCAAACTCAGCCCGACCATGATCGCAGCCTGTTCATTTCGATGGCCTGTGCGCTGCTGGGGATCGGGGTGCTGATGGTGCACAGTGCCAGCATTACCTCCTGGCCGACCGAGTTCGAGCAGGTTTACCTCTCACGGCACCTGACATTTCTGGCGCTGGCCGTGGTGGTCTCTTCAGTGGCCTCCATGCTGCCGGCTCGGTTCTGGTATGAACGCGCGCCCCTGCTCTTCTGGGGGACGGTGGTCCTGCTGGTAGTGGTACTCATCCCGGGGATCGGGACGCGGGTGAATGGGGCACAACGCTGGCTGCGGTGGGGGCCGGTCTCGTTACAGCCTTCCGAACTCGCGAAAATTGCATTGCCTCTGCTGACAGTTCGTCTGATGGTGCGGCGCAGGGCAAAGTTGCGTCACTGGTGGAAAGGAACGATCCCCCTGCTCCTCCCGCTGCTGCTCGTCATTCCCCTGGTGTTGAAGCAGCCTGACCTGGGAACCTCACTCTTTCTGGTGGGGGGCGTTACATTGGCGCTGTTTCTGGGAGGCTGGCCGCTTCGCAATTTTGTGATCGGTTTACTCTGCGCCATTCCAGCGGTTGGGACGCTGGTCGCATTGCGTCCCTATCAGATGAAGCGGATCAGCGGTTTTATCGATACCTGGACCAACTGGCAATCGGCGCCTTATCAGTTGAAACAATCCCTGATGGCACTGGGAGCCGGTGGGATCAGTGGTTCTGGTCTGGGAAAAGGGGCACAGAAACTGAGTTTCCTGCCCGAGGCGAATACGGACTTTGTGTTTTCCGTGGCCGGTGAAGAACTGGGACTCATTGGAACCCTGGGCATTGTTGGACTGTGGCTCGGCCTGTTTCTGGCTGGTTTCAATATCCTGCGTTCCCAGAACCAGAAATCCTTTGCCTACGTCGTCGGTTTCACGCTGCTGTTGCAACTGGTACTGCAGGCAATCATCAATGTGGCGGTCGTCACAGCGATGGTGCCCCCCAAGGGGATTTCACATCCCTTGATCAGCTATGGCGGAACCAATCTGATGGTCAGCCTGCTCTCGCTGGGCATTATCGTCAGCTTAACTCGTTCGGAGGCAGACGAAAGTCTGTTGATTGATCCAACCCTGGATCACGATGAGGAGTCTGAGCCGGCAGCAGATTTACCTCAAACAGCACTTAAAGCTGACGAAGAGCCCGAAGACGAAGAGCCCGAAGACGAAGAGCCCGAAGACGAAGAGCCCGAAGACGAAGAGCCCGAAGACGAAGAGCCCGAAGACGAAGAGTCCGAAGATGAAGAGTCCGAAGACGAAGAGTTCGAAGATGAAGAGTTCGAAGATGAAGAGTACGAGGATGAAGAGCTGGAAAAAGAATGACTGGGATTTTTCAGCCGCTTGTTCTATGCTGGGTTGTCTGATCTCAGTTTGAACTTCATTTCAGTTGGCCTGCACCACCATGACCCGAACCAGTCCCGAGAAACAACCCCTCATTTTTGCCGGCGGTGGGACGGGCGGTCATCTGCTCCCCGGGATTGCGGTTGCTGACCAGTTCGCATCACTGGGGAACTTCTCGATCACGTTTATTGGTTCCAATCGACCTGTGGAACAGCAGATTATTGAAAGCTCGGGCTACCGGCACCTCGGGCTGACTTCCTCTCCCAGTAATGATTTGAGACGGGCTCCCTGGCGATTTTTCTGGAATAACAGCCGTGCGTTTCTGAAGGCGAAGCAGGTCCTCAAAACAGAACGGCCCGCTGTGGTGATCGGTCTGGGAGGCTTTGCCAGTGTCCCCGTGATTCTGGCAGCAGCCTGGTTGAGAATTCCGATCGTCCTGCTGGAGCAGAACATCGTTCCCGGACGGGCGAACCGGTTTCTGTTTTCCCGCGCGAGTGTGGTTTGTACCTCTTTCGCCGAAACCCGACTTCCTCGACAGAGATCAGAGGTGCCCCGCGTTGTCTTTACCGGCAATCCCGTACGCGAGCGGATCATTGAAACTGCGGGCAGTCGGCAGACAGAATCGGAAGAGACACTGTTATTGATTCTGGGAGGCAGTCAGGGGGCGGAAGCCGTCAATCAGGCAGTGTTGTCGTTACTGGAGCAGGATCGTCAGGTCCTGCCCCCCCAGTTGCATGTCGTCCATCAGACAGGTCAGTCAGACTGGGAACAGGCGACTCAGGTCTATCGTCGACTTCAGGAAACGGATCCGGATCTGAAGGTAACGGTGAAGCCATTTTTTGATGACTTGTCGCTATGGTATCCACGTGCGGATCTCGTCATATCGCGAGCGGGAGCGACCACCCTGGCTGAGCTGGCCTGCACGGGCTGCCCGACGGTGTTGATTCCCTATCCGAATTCGATAGGAGATCACCAGCTGATCAATGCCCGTTTTTATGAGTCACAGGGAGCGGCTCTGCTGGTGGAACAGACAGCTGATTCTGCCGGGACCCTTCGGCTGCTGCAGGCTGCGGTTGTGAATCTGCTCAACGACTCCGTGAAACGGCAAGAGATGTCTGCGGCAATGCGGAGACTGGCACTCCCTGAAGCCGCGAGTCGGGTGGCTCAGGAAATTCTGGCTCTGACCGCAGATTGAATGTCTGTACTTATGGATATGTCGGGGCGAGCTCCTGGTGCTGTGTTGTGAATTGTGGTGGTGGAACTGTCAGAATCCGCCTGTTTTCCGGGGTTTTCCAGGTTTTACGGAATCGCCACAGCCTGTTGATTCACGAAAGAGAGGGGATTTGTTACCTTTCTAGCTCCCGGGGAGAACGTGTCCTGCAGGGGAACCCCGTTCAAGTTCTTTTGAATCAGAAGTTTAGAGAAACGGAGACGAGACGTGTCGCTCATTGTCCAGAAATTCGGTGGAACGAGTGTCGCTGATACCAGCAAAATTCAGGCAGCTGCCCGTCGTGCGACCGCCATGCATCAGGCGGGGCATCAGGTCGTGATGGTCGTCAGTGCCCGTGGGAAAAAAACGGATGAGCTGGTCGGCCTGGCTGCTGAAATCACCAATCACCCGACTCCCCGGGAAATGGACATGCTGCTTTCTACCGGCGAACAGGAGTCGGTCGCTTTAATGGCGATGGCGATTCACAAACTGGGCGTGGAAGCGATCAGCCTGACCGGTTCACAGATTGGTGTGGTGACGGACTCCTCGCACACCAAGGCCCGCATCATCTCCATCTCGACCGAACGGATGAAAACCGCCCTGAACGAAGGCAAGATCGTAATCGCCGCCGGTTTCCAGGGGCGTGACAAAGACTGGAACATTACGACGCTGGGACGCGGCGGAAGTGATACGACCGCGACCGCACTGGCAGCCGTTCTGGAAGCCGACATGTGCGAAATTTATACCGACGTGGAAGGGGTCTTCACCACCGATCCCCGTGTTGTTCCGGAAGCACATCAGATGGACAGCATCTCCTACGATGAGATGCTGGAACTGGCCAGCCTGGGAGCGGGCGTGATGCATTCCCGGTCGATTGAATTCGCGAAAAAATACAAGGTCCCCCTGAAAGTACGCCCTTCATTTTCCGATGGTGAAGGCACCCTGATTGCCGCCCAACCGCTGGAGGGTGCCCCGGTCGTGACCGGCGTGGCATTCGTCCGGGATGAAGTGCGCGTCAGCCTGACTGATATTCCGGATGAACCCGGCATCATGAGCAGTATTTTTGCCCGGATGGCAGAGCGAAAAATCTGCCTGGATATGATCGTGCAGGACGTGGGAACGGGGGGACTGGCCCGGGTTTCGTTTACGGTACCTCAATCCGATCTGGCAGAAACATTGACCGCGGCTGACGAGGCGATTCAGGCCATTGGTGCCGGTAAGATTCAGCATGGGACGAATCTGTCCAAGGTTTCAATCGTCGGCAGTGGTATGCGGAACCATTACGGTGTGGCCAGCCGGATGTTCTCGATTCTGGCAGAAGCCAACATCAACGTGGGCATGATCACCACCAGTGAAATCAAGGTGACCGTACTGGTGGACCGGAATCAGTGTGATGAAGCGGTCCGTGTGATTCATAACGGTTTTGAACTGGACCGCTTGCCCAGTTATGCCTTCGCTTCCAATGCAGCCTCTGCTACGGGGGGACAGGCGGGCGAGTCTCATCCTGAAATGACGGACCTGGAACAGGAGATCGTCGATCAACTCTCCCATATGGAAGACATCGTTGTCAGCGAAGTCCTGTTCGATCAAAGCCAGTCCCGGGTCACTGTCAGGAATCTGCCGGACAATCCTGGCATCTGTTCGCGGCTGTTTTCCGTCGTGGCAGAAGGGGGTGTTTCGGTGGATATGATCGTGCAGAACATGGGGGAAGACGAGCAGGCACATCTCTCCTTCACCGTGCCGCGCACTTCGCTGGAGAAAAGTTTGAAACTTGTGCAGCCGCTGCTCTCGGAATGGGGTGATGCGGAATTGAGCCATGAAGCCGAAATCGCGAAACTGTCCGTGGTCGGGATTGGACTGCGGAGTCATACCGGAGTGGGGCAGTCGATGTTCAGCGCCCTGGCAGAGGCGGGGGTCAACATTCAGATGATCAACACCAGCGAAACCCGAATCAGCGCGGTGGTTGCTCTGTCAGATGGTGAGAAAGCCTACCAGGGGCTCTTGGAAAAGTTCAGCCTCGGTTAATCGTCCGGGGAAAGAGCGGTCTTCAGAATTCGGGGCAGGTTGGCTGAAAACTGGCTGCGGGGCAGAACCTGGTCGCAGCCCGAGTCCCTGGCCTGCTGCAGTTTGTCGGTATCGATGTGGGGACCGTAGGCGATGCTGGTCAGCTGCGGATGTTTTTGCAGCGTCGCCGCCAATACTTCCCAGTCGAGTTCCGGCTGGTTCAGGTCGATGATCAGCACTTGCGGGAATTCATCGGTGAGTTGCCCGATCGCCTGCGAGAGACTCAAGGCACAGCTGAATGAAAAGCCCTGCAGACGGGCGGCACCTGTGATCTGACTCTGAAACATCAGATCGGCGCAGAGAATCACGATTTGGGATCGGGGTTCTGTATCGTTGGTCATACTATCTCTATCGAGGGTTTCGGTCAGACCGATTCTCGTCAAACCAGCAGACCCAGAGTGGATGACAGGTCAGATGGCTGAACGATGGAAATGGACGTGCTGCCATTCGCCTTCCTGTTTTTGCCAGACGCGGGACTCTTCAAAGGAGGCACTGTGGTCGTGACCATGTTCGTCGATGGACTGCACTACGCGGATGTAGGTCACCAATGCGACATCTCCCATGATCGACACCATGGGGGAGCTGATCGTGGATTGCCGTGGTCTGCCTGTCGGATTCATATCAAAGTAGAAGCGATGGAAGTCCATCCCGGTGACGAGGTGCCCCTGGGCTTCCGGTTCAAAACAGGTCAATTCTTCGTCACAGAGGCTGGTGTAAGTGTTCCAGTCTTTATGATCGATGGAGTCCAAAAGCTGTTTGTTTAACTTCAAGAGTTCTTGTACATCGTTGTCTGACATGTTTGGATTCCTGCTCTGGTAACAAAGGAAAATCAACTCTGTTCCATCTTATCCGTTAATTCAATTTCTGGAAATTGAATCGTCTTTTTATTTTCCGAAGTTTCTGCATCCGGATTGTACTCGTCGATCGTCACAGTTTCGCTGGACTTCTTCCCGGATGATTTCCCGTGGTTTTCCGGCAGGTTGATTTCGACGGGGATCACATCATCTGAAGCGGATGAAAAGGTGTTTTCCGGCAGGAGATCTTCAACGCTTTTCAGGTTGATTGTGGAGCCCACGTCCACGAACGCCTGCGGATCGTAATCGACACGAAAGCTGACATCAGCGATCGAAAGCACACTGCCCGGCAGAAGTTTCGTATCGCGCTTCGGGGTCAGCTTTTTTCCATCGATGAAGGTGCCGTTGGAGCTGCCCAGGTCGTGCACCAGCGCTACGGACTCGGTCAGGACGATCCTGCAGTGATGTCGACTGACCAGGTCGGATTTGAGTTTTAAGCCGCAGTCGGCGGATCGGCCGACCAAAGTCGTTTTCGTGAGTGTCATCGACTTCAGCTTCTTCGACCCGTTTTGAGGACTCAGACGAATTTTCATGACGCTTAACCACACATAAGAAAACCCGCCGGAGAAACTCTCCGACGGGAAATTGTTCATTTCAGGTTCATTATAGGATCTGCCCGCAGGCAAGTCTATGCGGCTGCCGAGTCATCCTTGGGGAAAAGCTGTTCAGTACCCTGGATGATCTCCGGTGTGACCACATATTTCTTACCGGCTTCCTGTTCGGGCAGCTCGTACATGATGTCGAACATGGCCTGTTCGATCACGCTGCGTAAGCCACGTGCACCGGTATTCTTTTTCTGGGCGATGCGGGCAATTTCGTGCAGAGCTGCCTCGGTGAATTCCAGTTCGGCATTTTCCATTTCGAAAAACTTCTGGAACTGGCGAACCAGCGAGTTCTTGGGCTCCTGCAGAACGCGGACCAGATCGTTTTCTTCCAGCTGGCTGAGCGTGGAGAGCACGGGCAGACGTCCGAGCAGCTCGGGGATCAGACCGAATTCGAGGACATCGTCGACCGAGGCCTGAGCCAGCAGGTCATTCCGGGACTTTTCCTGATCTTTCTTCTGGCTGGTCTGGCCGAAGCCGATGGTCTTGCGTCCCAGTCGTTTGCCGACGATATCTTCCAGGCCGACGAAGGTACCACCGCAAATAAACAGGATGTTGGAGGTGTCGAGCTGAATGTACTGCTGCTCGGGATGTTTCCGGCCGCCTTGCGGAGGCACGTTGGCGACCGTTCCTTCCAGCATTTTGAGCAGGGCCTGCTGCACCCCTTCACCGGAGACATCACGGGTGATCGAGACGTTCTGGCTGGTCTTGCCAATCTTGTCGATCTCGTCGATGAACAGAATGCCGCGCTGGGCTGCTTCGACATCGAAGTCGGCAGCATGGAGCAGTTTGAGCAGCAGGTTTTCCACATCTTCACCGACGTAACCGGCTTCGGTGAGCGTGGTCGCATCGCCGATGGCGAAGGGAACCTGCAGGTAGCGTGCCAGGCTTTTGGCCAGCAGCGTCTTTCCGGATCCGGTGGGACCAATCAACAGGATGTTGGATTTGTCCAGTTCGACATCGGAGCCGGCTTCTTCTGCATGCATCAGTCGCTTGTAATGGTTGTGAACGGCGACCGCCATCACCTTCTTGGCACGTTCCTGACCGATGACGTAATCGTTCAGGTGCGTCACAATTTCCCGGGGAGTCGGAACATTTTTGAACAGTTTCTTGGTCGTGCCGCGACGACGATGTTCCTGTTCCAGAATCGACTGGCAGACTTCTATACATTCTCCACAGATATAGGCATTATCGGGCCCCTCTACCAGAGGTCCGACTTCGCGATAACTTTTTCTACAGAAAGAGCAGTTCGCATTTTTCTTACCAGAAGAATTACGTTTTCCAGAGGTGATATCTCGTCCGGTGGGCATAGCTTCCCTTCAACGGTGTCAACTAAATAATGGCGTTCAACGTCCAGTGAGTTTTGATTCTGCCTCCCTGCAAATCACTCGATAGGTAAAAACTTGTGAAATGGTTCCTCATCTAGAATCGGAATTATATATCAGAGGCAATCAGTCGGGTGATCAATCGTTGCCAAACAGAACTCAGGGAAGAACGGTTGAACTTTAACCGGGAGTCTGCTGATCATTCCCTTCAGGAGTGTCAGGCAGGTCTTCTTCTTTCTTCGTTTGCTCCGTATTGTCTTCGGATGAATCAACAAGCCGTTTTTTGATGGATCGGAATTCGTCGTCGGTAAGGTCACCCTCTCGTTGCATTTCTGCGAATTGGAGAAGTAATTCACGCGCATCCACATGACGAACCTCATTTTCCCGAAAACGTCCTACGATCCATACGATTAACCAAATCAAAAAAATGATCAACAAAACTGCCAGAACCCACTCAACGATATGACCGTCAAAGAGTTCCTTAAACAGCTTTTGCTGAACCGCCTGATTTCCCCGTGCTAAATAAATCCAAGTCACTTTAAAATCAGCAGAAGGAATTTCCTGTCTGCCTTTCCTAATTTAAACCTGCGACAGTCACCTCTGAGGAGCCCGGTTGACCGCTGCAATCATCCGCACACCTGTTGAGCTGCCTTTCATTATTGGAAAGAACCAGAATTCAGGCAAGCCCTCTTGAACCAGAGTATCGAGGTAATGTTCTGGAGTCTGACGCATATCATGCGCCAAAATCGAACAAAATACGTTGAGAAATGAGAACAGGCACTCTGGGGGCGAGGAAGCATAGTGGTGATTTGAGTGACCTGCTGCCTGAAAACAGGTCAAAACCACCTGAAAGCGGTCCTGTTTCAACAGTCCTGCTTTAGTCTGAGGAGGAATGGAAGTGGGGACAGCCGAACAGGACTGTTAAGGGCTCTGCCGATATTCTGGTAAGACTTACATTGTCGAAATTACTTAAGTTGAGCCAGGGGACTCATTTGAAGTGAGAGCGATCGACGGGGAATTCCTGTTCGTCAGTGGCCCTTGCATTGCATCCCTGTCTCATCACTTTTATGATCTGTACTGTCAATCAATGCGTATAATTATCAGCTGCTTTGCCCGCAGCAATTTTGTCACAGCATGATCAGTTCCGAGTTATCAGGGATTACGGATGGACTTTGAAAAGCGTCTTAAGCACGCCATTAATAAGGGGCGTGCCGCCAAAGATGAAGAGACCCGGCAGGAAGTCGGTAAGAGAATGTCCGAAGAGGAGTTTCGTAATCTGCATTTGCAGTACCGACTCGAACTGACCGAGCACATTGACAGTTGTTTGAAGAAGCTGGCCGATCATTTTCCCGGTTTTCAGTTCAGTACCGTGATGGGAGAGGAAGGCTGGGGATCGCGGATTACCCGCGATGATGTCAACCTGTCCAGAGGCAAGGCTCAGACACTGTATAGCCGACTGGAAATGATTGTCCGGCCTTTTACCGAAACACACATTATTGAACTGGTTGCCAAGGCAACCATTCGCAACAAAGAGACGTTTAACCGGTCGCATTACCAGTTTGTCGCAGAGGCCGATGTCCAGTCATTCCAGGATCTGATGGATTTATGGATTCTGGAGTTCGCCGAGCAGTTCTCTTTTCAGTCATAACGAAAACATTCTATTCCCATCAACTTGATGAAGTCTTCAGAGAAACAGGGGTCACACAGATGAGTCGTCACGCGGATTATTCTCAGGTTCTGGATCGTGGTGCAGTGGCGATTATTCGTGCTCCCTCCGGTGAAATACTGACCGATGTCGCCAAAGCCATCTATGCAGGGGGACTGGACGTGATTGAAGTCACGTTTACCGTGCCTGGTGTGCTGGATATTATATCCCAGGTTAAACGGGAGATTGGTGATAAAATTCTGCTGGGGGCAGGCACGGTCCTGGATACCGAATCTGCTCGGGCCGCGATCCTGGCTGGAGCCGAGTTCATCGTGACTCCGACAGTGAATACCGATGTAATCGATCTCTGCAACCGTTATGATAAACTGATCATGACGGGCGCTCTGACGCCAACCGAAGTACTTACTGCCTGGGAAGCAGGGGCGGATATCATCAAAGTCTTCCCTGCATTCGTGGGAGGTCCTGAATATCTCAAAGCCCTGCATGGTCCCCTGCCCCAGATTCCTCTGATGCCTACGGGGGGTGTGGATCTGGAAACGTTGCCTGCCTACATGAAAGCAGGCGCTTGTGCAGTGGGGCTGGGAAGTTCTCTGGTGACCAAACAGATGGTTGCAGACGGGGATCTGGAAGGGATCCAGAAGCTCACCGCCGAGTATATGAGTAAGATTGCCGAATTACGCAAAGCCTGATCCGGCAACAGCTTATTTGACGCAGTTTGAGACGCTGCCTCCCTCCTGGCAGCGTGGAACAGTATCGCTATGACTGTTTCAACCCGAAAGATCGTCTCAAGTCGTACGATCCGTGTGGACGATATTCCTCGATAGTCAGCATTCGGTTTACTAGTACCCGTACGTCATGGCTGTTGGATTCGTTTACATATTCTCAGGAGGGGCTCCAGGACAGGATGACCTGGTTTGAATGTCATCCGGCCATGGAGGTGCATTGGCATGAGACTATTTTCATTACTGGTAGTCAGTTGCTGTTTCTGGAGTGGCGCTGCAACTGTCGTTTCCGCGGCTGCAATGACCGCGTCGCCTGTCTTTACCAGTAAAACCCAGTTTCGGATTCCCTATCATTACGATCAGGCGGAGATCGAACGCCTGGGAGCACGGGAAATCCGGCTCTATGTCTCGACTGACCGGGGCGTCACCTGGAATCATCAGCAGTCCGTACCACCGACGACACGTAAATTCCCTTTTTCAACGACCCAGGATGGTGAATACTGGTTTTCCGTGCGGACACTGGATTCAAAAAATCAACTGCATCCTTCAGGCCGCGTCTTTGAACCCGGTTTGCGCGTGGTCATCGATACCACGCCTCCTCAGCTGGATCTGGATCTCAGACAGGTTTCACCCGGAAAAGTACAACTGATCTGGAATGCAGAAGACAAATATCTCGATCCCACCAAGCTGGTGCTGGAATACGCCCAGAACGGCAGTCAGAACTGGCAGCGGGTGATTGTGGCTCCGAACAGCAAAGGTCAGACAACCTGGTCGATTTCACAGGGGGGAGTTGTTTCTGTCCGCGGGATGATCAAAGACCGGGCGAACAACGTCGGCAGCAGCCAGAAACAGATTCGCGTGGTCGCTGCAGCCAGCCGCACCCTGCCCAAGCCCAAGCAGGATCTGCCTGATTTCAATCAGCCGATCGCGCAGGGTTCTACTCCAGATCAAAGTCTGACACAGAATCAACCGGAAAATCCTGCCCCCTGGTCCAGTCAGAATCAGTCCGCACAGCCTGGCACGTTTGAGCCATCGACTCCGCTGGCCAACCGGCAGATGCCTGATGTCTTTCCGAAGCAGAACAACTTCGATCCCGCACCACCCGCTGGAGGCAATACACAGGATTCGGTCAAGGGACAATATGTAGCCGATGATCCGGAAAAACGTCCGTTGTATGCGAAAAACCGCTATCCGACTCCCGCTCAGAACTGGGCTGCGGACCGGAAACAGGTCTTAAACGGGACCCAGTTCCAGATCGGTTTCCAGGTTGATGAAGTCGGTCCGTCCGGCGTGGGGGCGGTCGAACTCTATATTACCGAAGACAACGGCCAGAAATGGTATAAATACGGCGAAGATCCCGACAAGCAGAGCCCCTTCCATGTGGAAGTCCCCAACGATGGGATTTATGGATTCTCATTGCGGGTTCGCAGTGGTGCGGGACTGGCGGATGCATTGCCCAAGTCGGGTGAGAAGCCGGATGTGGTGATCGTGGTCGATCGCCAGGCGCCAGTGATTCAACTGCACCCCGTGGTTCAGGGGGTGGGCGGAGAAGCGAATAAGGTCACGATTTCGTGGACGGTCAATGATCAGAATCCGGCAGAAAAGCCGATTGCCGTCAATTATTCCACACAGCCCGGCGGTCCCTGGGAGCCGATTGTGGACTGGCAGGAAGACCAGGGGCGGTTTACGTGGTCGGTTCGCCCCGGGAATCCTTCCAAATTCTATCTGCAGGTCGTCGCGCGAGATGCCGCCGGCAACATCTCGCAGCAGGTGACGCCTCAACCGATCGTCGTCGACCTGACGAAGCCGTCAGGCCGGATCGTTGATGTGGAAGTGCTGAGCAAGAAGCCTTCTTATTAAGCCTGCTCTGACTTTTCTTCTTTGGGTTCGGAACTGGGAACTTCAAATTTGGGGGCACTGAATTCCTCCGAACGTTCTTCCGGTGCAGGACGCGGAGTTTCAGGCTGATTGTGCGAGTAAGAAGCCTGGTTGACTTCGTCTTCGATACCGCTCACCCCTTTTTTGAACTCAACAATCCCCTTGCCCAGGCTGCGCGCTACTTCCGGTAAACGCTTGCCGAACAGTAACAGGGCGATGATCCCGACGATGATCATTTCATAGCCGCCGGGCATACCGAAGATGGCAGGGACTGCATTGATGTGTGTGATGGTCTGGAACATGAGTTAACCTCTCAATTATCATGAAGGTGTTGGGGCTGTTCCGAAAATGGAAACGCTGAACACCTTGTGTCGATTAGAAACGGAATTCAACCTCTGATTCGCGATGTTGCAGTCGGTCAGCCCGGCTGATTATCTTTGGGAGAATCCTGCGGGGAGATTTTGGAGGAATCCTCTTCCGAGTCTGCCCCCTCATTGGCTCCTTTTTTGAATTCGACAATACTTTTGCCAAGCGAATTCATCACGCCAGGCAGACGCTTGCCAAACAGCAGCAGAATAATTCCCAGGATAATGGTGATTTCAATCCAGCCAGGAAAGCCAAACATACTAACGGTCCCGTTAACTTCTATGAATCAGTCGAGGTAGACGATTACGTGAAACTCTGTAATCCGGTTCTTTCAGTGAAATGATAACAGATGGAAGCTTCACCGAAAATGAACACCAGCGTATCCGGGATGTTCCAATAAGGTATGCTCTGCCGGCGGCAGGGAGAGATCAGAAGGAAGTTATATTCCCGCATGAAGGCCCTGCGAAACGATATCTCGAAGGAAATCCCAGTGATGGATATCCACTCGGTTTGCCCGCAGGAGTCGCAGGAGGATTGAGCGGTAAGTAATTAAATAATAACCGCCCAAACGCGGCTGTCAACACAATTTAAGGTCGCATTTCCGCTGATTTTGGATTCTGGATTCAAATTAAGAATAATTCGGGTCATACCTGACCGGAAAACGATTCCCGCGATCCAGAGATTTATAATCTTCTTAACCCGTTGTCGCATCTAGAGATGTTCTCTGGAGTAAAAGCTGCATCTCGATCCACTGCGCCTGTTTCGCAAACGCGTTCAGTTCAGGATCACCAGAGGCAGCACACTCGGCACAACAATCCACAAAGTCGTTCAGAGACCATCTGCCACTGGACACCAGTGGTGTCTGCCAGTCGAGAACCTGACTGCTCTGGAACTGTTCAAAAAGTGGTGCGACCATGTCTGGGAGCTCGTCAAGGAGGGGGTGGTAGCCCACCGCCCTGCTCCAGTATTTGGCGTTGGAATAATCGGGTTCTCGGCGGTGCATGATGTGATGCCAGTAGTCACCGGCACGGTGCCTGCCGTCGTGCTGGACCGACTGCGAGAACTGATGGCTCTCGTCCAGGTAATCGTGAATGCAGAGCAGTCCCGCTTTGACCGCGGTCGCATCGGGACGGGAGGTGATCGTTTCCAGATCTTCAGTGGGTTGCCAGGCCTGCAGGAGTGAGTAGAGCCAGTCCCGTTCGGAGCCGGGCTCGGCGGGGGCCAGTTCCGGTAAGGTCTGGGGAAAACCGTGATAGTCTGCAACCTCAATGCGGGTGTCAGCCAGTTGGCAGCCCAGACCGGTTTGTACCAGGCGAATCAGCGCCTGCCAGAGCAGATCCCGCGAAGGAGTCAGGTTCTGCAGGCTCAACAGGTCCGCTTTTCTGATCAGGACCACCGCGTGCTCAAAGGGATTCAAGGCTAAAGCAGCTGCCCACGGAGTCAGCGTCTCCCACGCCTGCACAAACAGGTCTGCGCCGTCAAAGGGAGACAGAACGAGGCTGGTTTGTGACGGATCGATGTTCGCTGCAGCGAGCTGATTCAGTTGCCCCGCCTCCGCGAGGGGAACATCCAGGAATCCGATGTAGTCTGCCTCTGTCTGCTCGCAGAGAGCTGATAGTTCTTCTGTGGTCAGGTCGCGCAAATGGTCCTGCGGTAAAGTCCCAAAACTGAGTGCGGAATCCTCCGGAAGCTCAGGGATCGTTTCTACGGATTGCTGTGGGAGGAAAATCTGAAACGTGGCTGTCATGATACCTTAACTTTTACAGGGGAATCAGGTGGTCTGTCAGCCCTTACCCTAACGGATTTTCCTGTCCGCTGAAAGTCAACACTCCCGGCTCGCACCGCAGGCTTATTCTGGAGTAAAACAGCAGAGTTGTCCATTTTCCAGAGTGACAAAAATACGGCCCTGGGCATCGATGGCAGTTCCCCCTTTGACGGCCAGGGCTGGCAATGGGAGTGACCAGCGATCGGTTCCCTCAGTGATATCAATCGCCGTCAGAAACGGTTTCTCCGGCTGTTGATCAGGATGCCCTGCTGCCAGCAGTGTCTGGGGCGACACAATAAAGCTGGTGAAGCGACGTTGCTGTTGATCTTCCCAGAGATTCTTGCGTTTGAAGGCCTGCCCGGTTCTGCGGGCCCGCATACTCAGCCAGCGGGCGACCTCTTTTTTCTCTTTCGGGGCGCCGGGAGGCAGCGCTTCCTTGAGAGTCAGATTGGTAAACACACTCCCTTCATAGCTGGCATCGTGCACGAGTTCCCTGCGATCGGCGAGCGTATGTTCAATCGACAGGTACTTGCCGTACTCCGGATAGTAGGGATAGAAGGCGGTCCGGTACTGTGAAGTGACTTCAGAACGGGGAGTGTTGAGGCATTTCAAAGTCTTCAGGTCGTACCGGGCGATTTCATAGACGCCCCCGGCCAGAAACCGGAGTTCATCCCCTTCCACATACAGACTGCCCTGCAGGCTGATACCACTGTTGACCGTGGGGGACAGAACTCCCGAGGTGTTGTTTTCCTGCTTGAGTTCTCCTGAGACGGGATCGAGGGCGACGAGATGTGTGCCGTCGAAGTGGGCGATTCCCGCTGCCGCATAGAGGGTATCATCATGGACAACCACTCCACCGGAGACGGGCCAGGTGGAAATCAGCTTGCCATAGACGGGGATCCAGCGCAACTCGGGAGCCACTCGAAACGACCAGAGAGGCTGGCCTGTTTTGGCTGCATAAGCGTAAACACGACCATCTGCAGAGCCCACGAACAGCCGGTCCTGCGCGATGGTCGGAGGATAATAAATCGCGCCGCCCGTGTACTGTTTCCAGACCGGTTTCCCCTGCATGTCAAAAGCAGAGACAGCACCGTTCCGGTCTGCGACAAAGACCATGTTCCCGGCAACGACAGGTGCGGTGGGGAGCGCGTTGCTGGTGACTTCTGTGGTCCAGGCGAGTTCGGTTTTGGTGGGAATCGGAACCTCGGTTGTGGAAGACTGCCGTTCATCCCCGCGAAAGGCGGTCCAGTCCTGTTTCTGGACTGGTAGCGCGACGACATCCTCCAGTTGATCCGTGTAACGGGTTAAGCGAGGGGGCGTTTGCGCAGCGGGGGCAGCTGAGTTCTGTTCCGGGCCCAGGCAGATGTGACCATAGAGCGAGAGTTCACAGCCACACATCCAGGGGCCCCAGTAGAGCAGCCCGTTGGAGACGATCACGCCGTCCTGGCAGGGCGGCCGCATGGGGGCAATATGCTGTGCCGAGTCGGTCGCGGTTTCCAGACGGACGGTGCCGCCCCGGGTGCGGAAAAAGATACTGTCGACACTCCCGGTCGCCCGGGTACAGGCCCGGCGGGTGGGGAGCGCAGCCAGGACGTCCCCGGTCGCATAGTCCAGTTTCATTCCGGTCTCTTTGGGGCCGGCTGCATAGATGCCATCCTTCCTGAGAACCAGTTGCAGGTTGCCCTGTTCTTTTTCCCACATCAGGTAGCCATCGGCTGCGGAAGCTGACACAAGATGCAGCCGCTGAGGACCGGCGAAAAACAGATAGTCATCGCTGCATTTCATGTAGGTGGTGGTGGCGTAGCCGGTCACATAATGCTGAGCACGCTGGTTAGCGCCGATCGAAGCCAGCAGTTTCGGGTCGTTATTTTTCCAGATCTGTTTGCCGCTTTTCGCATCCAGGCAGGCCAGGAACTTGCCGGGACAGTAATAGAAGATGTGTCCGTTTTTCATACAGACACCGCGGCTGTCGATGTAATCCTGGTCCTTAAAGTGCCAGAGGATCTTTTTACTCTTGGGATCGAGGGCGACGAAAGTCCGTCCGTAGCCAAATGCTTTTTTCGGGTCAGAGTAGTCATGCCCTTTCCACATGCCCCAGGGCCAGTGTCCCAGCCCGCGACGCGCTGATTTCTGGGTATCGACTTTGACCTCCTGATTGCCGACCAGGGCATACAGCACCCCGTCCTGCAGACCCATCCATTTCCAGACCGGACCATCGGAGAACTTCTGGTCGATGACGATCTCATCCCGGATCTTTCCGGTTTCACTGTCGATGATCTTGCAGGATTTATCGTCTGCCATGTAGAGGGCATCGGGAGTGCCGATCATCGTGTTGCGGTGAATCATGAATCCTTCTGGCAGTCGGCGTTTCCAGAGGATCGTGCCGTTATAGGCGTTGATACACATCAGGGTATTCAGGATCGCGTTCTGATTCTGTTTGTGGGCGATGTGTCCGAAAGCTTTAAAGACTTTGCCTCCTGCAGCGACGGAGACTTCCGGCATGGGAGAAAATTTGGGATCGGCCAGAAACTGGGTCCGGTAAGGTGCCCGGGCATTCTGGTCTTCGGACTGTGGATTGTTATCGGGTCGATGATACGGATGGTTCCAGTAGTCGTTTCCGGCCGGGATCGGTTTGGTCAGTTCTCCATCCAGAAAACAGGCGGTCCCCTGTGGTCGCAGCACGCGCAGAACTTCCGCCCGCGTTCGATTTTGAACAAGGGGTTCCGGTACCAGAACGACATCCGCGAGATTGCTTGCCAGGGCGATCGCGTCGTTCTGACCCTGATCCGCAAACAGACGGTTCCCCAGAATTCCGGTTTGATCTGCCAGTTTCCGAACTTCAGCGACCTGGTCTGAATCCGGGGATTGAAAATAGACCTGGAACCGGGTCTGTTTCACCAGCTGTGCGATTTGGGAGGCCTCCCCTTTCCCGGGCAGTCCCAGCACGACACAGATCCCCTGTTTCGTTTTCAGTTTGGGCAGGCAGGCACTCAGAAATGCGGAATTCCCCTGCGCACTGGTTGGGGATTCTTTCGTGAAGGCTGCAGGCTGCTGGTGAATCAACAGCAGACTCAGGAACAGGAAACTGAAACTCCATCGCATCATTGTCCGAGACCTCCACTGACCAGATTAAGCGTAACAGAGGAAAACCAGTGATCGCATCAGTCAGCTCTGAAACGAACTGCTGATGAGCTTCATCATGTCAGGAAAAACGCAGAAATTCAAAGAGAATCTTTGATTCCCCGGAGTTTTTACGGTGGGAGACAAAGGCGAGGAACTGTGCTGAAACCATCAGCAAACAGGGGGCAGGCTCCGCATGGAGTTGTAATTTCTGATGGGGATGTATACTTATGTATTGTTCCTGGGCGGGAAATCAGTGCGATCTTAAGAAAATTGGGATTATCGGCTGGTTAAAATTGAAATTCTGTGAACAATAGACCCAGATCTGCTCCACAGCCTGATCCGGGTCAAATGGGATTCGTCTGAACGGGAGCGCAATGGCTTGAGTAAAACAAGGGGACCTGTTTCAGACTCAAACCTCTACGACTGGTGATTTTATTTCAGGTCACTGGCGGTATTCGTGTATGAACCACATCTTACCTGATTATTATGTAAGTGAAGCAACATGGTTCTATCTCTCCCTGTTGCTGACGCTGGCGGTCTTTTTCCGATTTGACCGGATTTTTTCGCTGCGCAATCTGGACCTGATCCTGTTGCTCTCAATTTCTCCCGGTCTGTTATTCATCGGCGGCTATCCCGTGGTCGGAAATGTCTGGCTGTTTGTCGGGACCGGTCTGTTCGTGATTCGGATGAGTATCGACTGTTTTTTCCAGCGACGTCCCCGGGGTGAGCAGAACCTCAACAGCTTCGGAATGGCGTTTCTGTGCGTGTCGATCTTTGCCTTCTTTGTCGTGCGCGTGTTCACGGAAAACCCGGCTCCGGATACGATTCAAACCGTCAAACAGGCTGACAGCCTGTTAAGCATGCAGGATTCCAGCAAGGCAGCGGAAGATCAACCTCCCGAAGCCGGACCTACAGCACGGCTCTTAGCTGCCCCCGTCGTTCCCTTTTCGAATGCGGTCAATTACGGGACGCTGGACCACGCGACTTTAGCCGCCCGCATCATGGCGATTCTGGCACACGCCTTCGTGGTGGTCGGACTGATCATCATGGGGAAGGTCCATTTTGCGGATACCCAGTTGGGCCTGGCGATGGCGCTGCTCTACCTGTTATTGCCCTGTACGGCCTATGATGTGAGTAAGGCGAATCATGTCTTGCCAGCCGCCCTGCTGGTCTGGGCGTTTGTGACCTACCACAAACCAATTCTGTCTGGCATTTTCATGGGGCTGGCCTGTGGGGCGATGTTCTTCCCCGTCTTCATTCTGCCCCTCTGGGCGAGCTATTACTGGAAAAACGGGCTTAAACGCTTTGCCCTTTCCGGGACCCTGGTTGGAGTCGTACTGCTGGGTAGTCTGATTCTGACGTCAGTCGACCGCTTTTCGTTTACGCAGCAGACCATTGGTTCTATTAACTGGTCCGTCCTGAAGTTCGAAGGGGGGCAGCAGATGCCCGGCTTCTGGAGTAATTATGATTCCGCCTATCGGATCCCGGTGTTCGTCGGTTTTGTGTTACTGATCACCTGTCTGACGATCTGGCCCCGTCGTAAAAATCTGGGGCATCTGATGTCGCATACCACCGCGATCATCATCGCCACCCTGCTCTGGTATCCACAGCAGGGAAGCGTCTATCTGCTCTGGTATCTGCCCATGCTGCTGATGGTCGTTTTCCGTCCGCGTCTGCTGCATACGACGCAGAACTTTGAAGTGGATCGCAATCAGCAGTCCAGCGAAAAGCCGAGTTCCCGCTTCCAGGAATCGGTGAATATCGTGAAACACACTTCACAGTAGCCGGATTGCAACTCTTACTTGAGACAGCTTTCAGCCTCAACGCTGCTCGGAATATTCCCGATCGGATTCCTCGGAAACCGCAGACGCTTCATTCTGCAGCTGATTTTGCGTGGCCAGCAGTGGTGCTTCAATTTCGGGGTGGGCGAAATTGGTCTTCGTACCGACGATAAACATGGGCCGCGCCCGGACCTGGTCATAAATCCGCGTCACATATTCACCCAGAATGCCAATTCCCAGGGCATTGAGTGCGCCGAAGAAAGAGGCGGTGATTGTCGTCGACGCCCAGCCTGGAATGGCCAGCCCTGTGAACAGTTTGTGGTACAGCACAAATGCGATCAGAGCGAGGCAGACGATGGAAGAGAGTGCTGCAATCAGATAGAAGACGGTCAAAGGCAGGAACGAGAATGAAAAAATCGCTGTTTTGGCCAGGCGACACAGCTGCACAAAGGAGACCCGCGGATTTTCATCATAGCGAGCCAGGCGTTCAACCTGGATGCCCGTCTGTCGATAGCCGACCCAGGAACGCAGGCCAGGGAAATAACGATCCCGGTCATTGAGCTGGGCGATCTGGATCGCGACTTTCCGATCGACCAGACCAAAATTGCCGGCATCACGGGGAATGGGCGTATGGGAAATCAAGTTGAGCGTTTTGTGAAAGGTTTGAAATGCCCAGCGTTTAATCGCGTTTTCTTTGCGTTTGGTGCGGATCGCATAAACCACGTCATAGCCGGCCTGCCAGGTTTCTACGAAGTCCACAATCGCTGTCGGACTGTCCTGCATGTCGGAATCCATAATGACGATGGCATCGCCGGTCGCGTGCAGCAGTCCCGCCTGTACTGCTGCCTGGTGACCAAAGTTTTTGGCAAAGTGCAGGACCCGCACGCGTGGATTCAGTTCCGCCAGTTCGTTGAGGATCTGCCCGCTGTCGTCTGAGGAACCGTCGTTGACGAAGATGATTTCATACTGGCTGCCGACGGTCTGCAGGGCTTCCTCCACCGACTGCTGCAGCTGAGAGAGGACGCTCTGTTCGTTAAACACGGGCAACACGACGGAGATTAATACGTCTGTGATCGGCTTGCGGTCTGGATTCCCGGTGTTAAAACTGGCAGAAGTCATTTGGTCAGAACCCCCACCAGAGACAAACCAAAGGGGACCCCCGTTGAACGGATCAGAGTGCGTTCAATCCGGGCGCACGACATCAGGCAGGCATTCGTAAACCGCGAAACCCGACCAAAACGGGGAGGCGAGTCATCCTGCCGATTCAGCAGTCGGTCTCGGCCTCGCAACAGGATTGCAGGGGCGAGCGTGAAGGAATTCCAGTGCGTCACCCATTTAACTTTGAGCCCGGCCAGTTTGGCATTTTCACGAAAGTGGGCTTTAGTATAGCGACAGAAGTGCCCCAGTTTGCGGTCCCAGTCGGAATAGAGCCAAGGGTAAGCGGGAACTGTGATGATAATTCCCCCGCCCGGTTCCAGTGTCTCCGCTGCATTTTTGAGAAGCTGTACCGGGTCTTCCACGTGCTCCATCACATCCAGGAGCAGGACCGCTTTCGCAGACCCTGGAGTCACTGGCCAGGGTTGGCTCAATTCATGCACATGGACATTGTCGAGCCCCTTGGATCTACCATATTCGACCGCAGCTTCCATCAGATCGAAGCCGATGACGTCATAGCCCATACGATTGAATTCGAGCAGGTTCCGGGCTGAACCAATTCCCCCTTCAATCAGCAGACCGGGGGCGGGAAATTCTCTGGTCAGAATCTCTGTCACCAGCTTTCGCTTGCAGACATGCCACCAGTAATTATCCTCAAGTTCAATCAGTTCAGTAAGATGTGCCGGGTCCACGTGATCTGGTCTCTATACAAAATAACGTTGATATCAACTGCCAAAGCAACGCTGAGCTTAGTCAGAGTAATCAGTAGAACTCGACAGTTTCCATATGAAATGTCTGTTTTTTGTATTAGATGCAAAATATATATTTTAACTATAGTGTTTATGCTGTCTATAGTGTTGTCTGGTCGAGTGTGGTTTACTGAATACTGTATAAATGTGGAGTTTTTGGGTGATTGACCAGCCAGACAGACAGATCACTGCCGGGACCTGGTTTGCCAGCTGTATTTTAGTGCTGCTGTTAATCCTGTGTGTTCCTTTGTTTATCAGGATGCCGCTGGCAACCGATGTCGTGCTTTATGACGTGCAGGCGGAGACCGTTCTGAAGGGGGGGACCCTCTATCAGGACATGTTCGAGACCAATCTGCCGGGCATCGTCTGGCTGCACATGCTGATTCGTCCGCTGATTGGAATGAGTTCGGATGCCCTGCGTTGTGTCGATTCGCTGTTCCTGACAGGGACGGTCGCACTGCTGATGTTGTGGAACCGGAGAAATCAGCTCTCGGTGACAGGCATGCTCTGGGTGGGGATCACGCTCTACGCCTTTTATTTTTCTCTCTCCGAGTGGTGCCACTTCCAGCGGGATACCATTATTCTGCTTCCCGCTCTGGGGGCACTCTGGATGAGACGCAAACAGCTGGATCGACTGTGTGAGGAAAAGAGTCCAACTGCGCTTTCCCTCATCGGGTGGGCCTTTCTGGAAGGCCTGCTCTGGGCGACAGCGTTCTGGATCAAGCCGTTCGTTGCGATTCCGGCGCTTTGTGTCTGGCTGGGATCGGTCTGGCTGGCCCGTCGCTGGCGCGGGGTGCTGCTGGATTGGACCGGATTGCTGGCGGGCGGCCTGTTTCTGGGAGCGATGGGGATTGCCTGGTTATGGCAGACGGGCGCCTGGCCCTGGTTTCTCGAAACATTCCTCGAGTGGAATCCGGAATACGTGGCTGCCCGCAAATCGGGTTGGACCTTCCTGCGGTTTGCCCAGTTTTTATATCGCTTTTATCCCTGGTTCCTGCTGCATCTGTTCGCGATCCCTCTGGCATTGATTGTATTGAAAGACTGCTGGGGCTCCCGCAGAAAAGCTGGTACAGATGGGGAGCCTGCTCCCGGCCAGCGGGATGAAACGCTTCTGTCCCTGCTGTATCTGGGCTGGCTGACACAGTCGCTGGCCTTTCAGCATCTGTTCGATTACGTGCACCCCCCTTCTCATCTGCTGGCCATCACGGTCATCGGCGGTTACCTGGGCAGCCGATACCGTCAGCGTTCACTCGGCTGGGGATGGAAATCGGGGATGACGTTGTTTGCCCTGCTGGTGGTGCTCACTTTTCCGTCATTCAAACCGGAACGGGCGCGGCTGTGGAAGACCTGCCTGACCCAGTCCAGCAATGCAGAATTGAAAGCCCGGCTGGCACTGCTGGTGCAGGTGGACTGGGAAGATCTCGAAGCCGTCAAACAGTTCCTGGCCGCACAAAAAATCAAGGGCCGGGAACTGCATTGTTACAACAGCACTTTGATCTATCTGTACCCGGAATTGAATCTGCAGCCCGCGACCCGCTTTGGATTTTTCGATTCGGTGCTGGTCTTTTGTCGCAAGCATCGAGAGGATCTCCACAAGGCGATTGAAGACAGTCCGCAGAAATTCATAGTGACGGACCTGATCGAAAGCGGTTTTAACCGTGAAACAGCACTGGCGACCCCGGAAAATCCGGCGCAGAACCTGCCTCCACAATACCCGGTCAGTCTGAAAGGAGCCTATCCCTGGTCACAACCGGTTGTCTTTCGTTCGGGACGCTATCTGGTGCACCAGGTACAACGACCCCTGGGGAAATTTGTGGCGGGCGGATTTGTACCGACGGAAAGCGACGTACAAAAATTTCTGAAAAGGCAGCGTCAGCAACAGGCAAAAGACAAGTCTCAATAGATCCTTGTCCCTCGCAGGTGCAGGGAGAAGAGAGCATAGTGGGATTCAATCCCCGGCTGGTTTTGCAGGACTGCGGAACGCCGTGACCAGCAGCACAAACAGCACCGCCAGTGCGGTCAGGCTGATCACCCGGCCCAGTTGATAGCCCGGGGGAACGTACGACAGTTGCACCTCATGCTGGCCGGCGGGGAGTGGAATGGCGCGCAATGCATAATCGGCGGGCAGAACTGGCAATTCCTGCTCACCCAGGTGTGCTGTCCAGCCCGGATAATAAATGTCAGAGATTACCAGGTATCCCGGGGCGTTCAGATGGGCTTCAATCCGTAGCGAATTGGGTTTTTCATCGTGAATCCGGGCAGCTTGAAAGGGTTCCCGTTTACCGGATGGAAGCAGATCCTGTTGCAGAAGCAGTTCCTGGCGGGGCTTGAGTTTCTCAAGTGTTGAGACGATTTTTCGGCTGTCCTGATCCGGATTCAAGGCACGCGTCTGGCCCACTACGAATGCGCGGGGAAGCGGGTTCTCGTTTTCGAGGATCACAAACGGAATCTGGCGTGGTTTGGAACCACGCGGGGTGAATTCCTGAGGTACCGTTCCCTGCAAAACCGTACGCCAGCCTTCAAGTTCAACCGGTTCCCGGGTGGGCAGCACGGCATATTTGACATTCATTAAATCCAGCAGTGGACCGTTTGCTTGCTTAAGATCGGGCGAATTATAGCCTGCCATCACGATCGCGTTATGTTTTTCCGGGAATGTCGCTGCGGCCAGCAGGCCAAGTCGTACCAGTGGGACCGGTTCATAGCCCTGGATTTTATAGATTCGATTTTGCCAGGCCTCTCGATCACTCAGCAGTACCTGGTTCACGAGTACACGCTGTCCCTGCAGGTGCTCATTCAGATAGACACTGATGGGAGTTTCGTCCCGGATTCCTGACTGGGGAATCGTCTGATAAATCTGAAAATTGTACCAGGCAAGTTCTGCGGTACAGCACAGGCAGAGAGTGAGCATCCCGCCCAGGGCTGCTTTGCGGGAGAGACTGCCCAGGAAGATGGCCAGGGACAGTCCCAGAATCCCCAGCAGACAATAACTCAACTGGATGCGGAATTCTGGCCCGGATGACCGGGGGAGGGGGAGATAACCCTGTGAGGCAATGAGCAGTCCTCCCAGTGTGACAAGGCCAGTTACAAAACAGATTCCGGCGATCAGCCGGTACGTCTTGCGGTTCGTGGTCTGGAATATCTGATAAACCCATTCGCTGCCAAAACCTGCCAGCAGCGCCACGGCCAGTGAGCAGATCCAGATCAGCCGACCGGGAATGCGGAACATGGAAATCCCGGGAATGATCTGGTGGACGACTGCGTAAAAGGGAAGATTGGGACCGAATGATAACAGGAATGCTGCCAGACCGATCAGAGTCAGACGGATCACGGTCCGCTGAGAATAAGCAGACACGACACCCAGGATTGCCAGAAACAGAGGCAGGCATCCAAATGAGCAGACCGCCTCCCAGTAATAAAATCCAGGACCGGCATATTTCTCAGGTCCGCCCCAGACAAAGGGATCCAGTAACTGCAGCAGGCTGGTGAGACTCAGGCTGCCGTCGTTCAACGCCGTCAGGTCAATGCCGCCGGTGCGAACTGCCTGTCTGGTAAAGATAAAAATGGGAATCAGATCAATGGCGACGAGACCGAGGGTTAACAGTCCTGCCATGCCCCAGTCCTTAAGCAGCTTGCCTCCAGAGACAGGGGGGCTGGTTTCAACGGTTTCACTCTCGTTCAAGGATTTTCTACCCACCCACGCCAGCACCGCTTCGACAACCAGGGAAGCCGAAAGGAACAGTAACAGAAAATAGAGTTCCTGAACGTGACCGCAGAAAAAAGCCAGCGAAATGGCAATCACCAACAGGGGAACTGCTTTTCTGCTGCCCTCTCTCAGCAGTTCGTAGCCGTACAGGATCCAGGGGAACCAGGCGATTTGCGTGACGGCTGTGAAATGGCCTTCACCGGTTTTGGCGGCGAAATACGGGGCTGCCAGAAAAATAATCCCCGACAGCAGCGCACTAAAAAAACTCAGCTGGTATTTTCGAGCGAGCAGATACGCACCACAGCCCGCCAGCCAGTGATGCAGCACCATCACCCAGCTGATGGTGGTCGCTGCGCTGAAAAAGAAGAAGACCCAGTTTACGGGATAGAACATCGAAGACTGAGGATTTCCCAGTTCCGGCATCCCCAGCAGCGAATAGGGATTCCAGTAGGGAAACTCGTGAAACTGCTGAAAGCTCTGTTCCTGGAAACTTTTGGAGGCGATGAAGTAGTTGGTCGTATCGTTATGGCCCCGGTTCTGAGTTCCCACGAGGACATCCGTCGGATGAACCAGGAGAGTCTGAAAACAGACTGCCGCCACGATCAGCAGTGCCAGGGCAGCTGTCAGATTTTGAAGCAGTCTGGTTTGCATGTGTTTCTTCTCTGAATCAGTGTTGAATCATGTACACTCACGAAGGGGAGGCAGCTGTAAAGCAACTGATACAAATCGCTCAGTTCTGTAAGTTGCCAGAAACAGCGCAGATTCCGGGTGTTGACAGTCTGTCTGGAAATCTGAATGTCTCCGGCGATCCCCTGTGCAGGCGGACCCAGTCAGCGGAAATACTGCATTGCTTATGCCAAACCGACTGGAAAACTGTGAGCAGGCCAGCCGTTGCAACGGGATTCAATCAGCCCCGGTGTGGTGGCTTTAATCCATGTGGTTCTACGATCAAGCCGTACATTTCAGGACGTCGGTCTGCCAGGCGATCGATGACATGCTTATCGGGAACCCGGTCCACCCGTTTGTTGCGGGCCCGCGTGGGATCGAAGGTGGCATACAGGATTTCTTCTTCCGTACCGACCGAGGTGGCTAATGTCTCGCCTGCAGGTCCACAGATGCGGCTCTTGCCGATGAACCGGAAGCCGCGTTCTTCCCCCACCCGGTTAATGGCACAGTAAAAGATCCCATTTTCCATGGCGCGGGTATTGATCGCGTGTTCGGCCACGCATTCTGCACCGCTGGGCCAGTTGGTGGGCAGGATAATCAGGTCGGCGCATTGGAGTGTCATCACCCGGGAAGATTCCGGAAAGGCACTGTCGTAACAGATATTCAAGCCGATGCGGGCAGAGGGATGTTCGTAAACGGCAAATGCCCGGTCACCGGGAGTGGCGAAGCGGTCGACTCCGAGATAGGGCAGGTGAATTTTCCGGTAGCTGCCCAGAACTCCCTGGGGAGTGATCAACACCGCAGCGTTATACACGCCCTCTTCCGCCTGTTCCAGCATCCCGACGACGACAGAGTGATTCAGTTCCTGGCAGACCTCCTGCAGGGCTGCGGTGGAAGGGCCTGGGATGGTTTCCGCATAAGGAATCGCTTCTGCCAGGTTGTCAAAGCAATAGCCGGTCAGCGCACATTCGGGGAAGACCGTCAGTTCTGCTCCTTCTGAACTCGTCTCTCGGATTTTCTCGATCATCCGACGGAGATTTTCTGCTTTCTCCATCAGAACGACATCCATCTGCACGCCGGCTATGATCATGACTGATTCCCCTGCTCTGTTCGGGTGGTTCCTGTATTCACGCTGTATTGAATGGAGGCGATTATAAGGAACCCGGCCGCGGCATGCCATCCTGTGCGTCTGCCTGAGGGGATTAGAGACGCTCGGTGATTTTCGTAGGCACAGCCTGTTTGACGGGCGGCTCTGATTTCTGAATCGGCCTGGCCTGTTGTGGCGGTGGGATCAGCACGCCGGAATCGACGAGGGTGATATAGGTCATGGTCAACAGAATCGCATAGGCGACTGCATTTCCGAACAGACCGTTGCCAAACCATTTCAGCGCGCTGCCGGCTGATTTCTTCAGACGAATCGTCACACCCTTGCGTTCCACGCTGTAAACTTCGTCCAGCACCAGGTGGGACAGGAACCCCAGTGAGATTCCGCCGGCCATCAGAAATTTGACAGCGAACGAATCACTGATATAAGCCAGAAAGACCGCTTCGCCGGCGATCAGCAATGCGGGTATGCTGTGGAACATACCCCGATGGACGGCGAACTTGGACAGAATAGCAGATCCGCCATAGCGGACAGCGGCATAGGTCACGACCGCCATCAGGATGGCATCGTCGGGATCCAGACCTTTATGAATACTGCAGCGCATGGCCACGAATGAGGCGACGGCTGCGGTCAGACTGAAAAGTTCCTTGATCGGCCGCCCTGTTTCCGAATCGAGGTCGGGTAACATGCCGCCCACCCAGCACAGCACTCCGGACAGAATTCCCTGAGTGGGTGTGAAGCCGAAAAACAGGGAGGCGGCGGAGCCGTAAGCGACCCCCAGTAATCCACTGACGCTGATGTGCTCCTTGTAGCCGGCCATACGTATCTTCCCTGAAGTTGCAGTTCCATTCTGGATGGATCGAGTCCGTTCCTTCCGGGCAGAATCCTAACAAAGAACTACAGCCGGAATCAATGCGACTTCTCAAGCCTGTATTTCAGCTGAAAACGGCTATTTCTGTGCGATGATCTGCAGCACTTCGTCTTTCAGAGCGTCATTGACGGCCAGTCCATTGCCGGTGTAGATCGAAGGATTACCGTCAAAGTCGATCCAGTGTCCGCCGGCTTCCTCCAGAATCGGCAGCAGGGCTGCTGCGTCCCAGGGGCTGAGTACCGGGTCGACCATGACTTCGGCCCGACCGGTGGCAACCAGCATATGACCGTAGCAGTCTCCCCAGCCGCGTGCGAGGTAGGAATTGCGACAGAGGTATTCATAAGCGGGTTGTTTGCCGATCGTTTCCCAGCGGGTCATGGTCGTGGTGCAGAAGACCGACTCTGACAGTTTCGTTTTGTCCGAAACCCGGGCGCGACGCGGTTCCTGGCCCCGGATTTTCCACCACGCACCATCTCCTTTGATCGCGTAGACCACTTCGTCCAGCGCGGGGAAGCGACAGACCCCCATCACCAGCTTTCCGTTTTCTTCCAGCCCCAGCAGGGTTCCGAAGAGGGGCACACCTTGTGTGAACGGTTTGGTGCCGTCAATCGGATCCAGAATCCACTTGAATGCGTTTGAACCTTCGACCGGCGGTAATTCCTCACCCATGATGCTGTCGTCAGGAAACGCCATGGTGATTTCTTCCCGCAACAATTCCTCTGCCCCTCGGTCGGCGATAGTGACCGGTGAGTCGTCTGACTTGCGATCTACCTTCAGTTCGGGGGACTGATAGTATTTGAGGATGAGCTCGCTGGCCTTTTCAGAGGCGGTCAAAGCAAGTTCCAGGCGGGCTTTCAGTTCAAATTGTTCTGAGTGAATAGTCATGGTGAGAAAATCGTTTCTTGAAATTGTCAGGATTTGTCAGCAACGCTTACTGGAGCAATGTCGCTGCTACGATAGTCATATTATTCATTTTCCAGACGGTAAAGATGCTCCCCTGCTTTTCTGACCAGGAGAATTCCTTCCTCTTCGCGGTCTGCAAAGGATTCGACATCGATTGTGCCGGGGTCACGATAGCCGAGGTTAATTTTTTCGCAGAGTTCAGGTGGAATCTGAGAGGCCAGCGTCACCTGTACCCGGGGGCGTTCGATACCGTCTTCGAATGTTCCGGTGCCGCGGACATGCGTGGAATGAGCCAGGATCCCCCAGGGATAGTCTTGAAACCGGTCCCACTGTTTGGTGAAGTAGTCGCGAACATGGTAGCCGACTTCTTCAATCAGCTTGCCATGCGTGACGGAGATTTCCTTCATGTGCGGGGCGTAAATGATCAGTTCACCGCCATCAGCGACCACCGGTTCCAGCTTGTACATGCATTTCCCGGCGACCCAGAGCTCATCGTACATCAGCGGTGCACAGGACAGGACCTGTTTGAAAGGCTGCGGTTTGCGTTTAATGTGAATCTGGCCGGAGAGGTTGGCCGCGGATTCCCAGGCCGATTCCGGTGATCCATAAAAGAGCCCGTACAAGGAACTGTCCGGGGCGACGACGAACGTAATGCAGCGTTTTTCGATCGGAATCATCGCGGCGGAACGATTGACGACCTCGCGTACCGGGGTGTGTTTGACGCCGATAATTCCCACGTTGGTGATCAGGGCGCCCAGCCAGTGGAAGAAATTCAACAGATCCGGACCGGAGATGCCGGGGAAGAAATATTTGCTGCCCCCTGAGAAACCGACGACTTCATGCGGGAAGACAGGTCCCATGACCTGCAGCAGATCATAATCCCGGATACGGGAGTTAATTGTCACGGGGACTTCCATTTCCAGCAGTCCCTCGGAAATGGCTGCCGTATCTTCCTTAGTCAGAGTACCAATTTCAGTCAGTCGGTCAGGGTTGTCCCATTCATGGTTATACAGGCCGACATCTTTGTATTTTGTCTGGCGGTCAGATTCGGAGATTCCCAGCAGCCGGCAGATGTCCGCTTCCGGCATGGGAGGGTGTGTGCCGAGTGCGACCAGCACATCGATCTGTTTTGCAACCGGGCTCAACAGGCGATGGAAGGTGGAAAACAGCAGCGGCAGTGGTGCTGTGCGGGTGGCGTCCGGGACGATGAGGAGAATTCGTTTATCGCGATAGTCTTCAACGGGAAGGTGGACTTCAAACCATTGAATGACTTCCTGTTCGGTAAGAGTCTGGTGCGGTTGTTCCATTTGTCGGTATTGCTTTCAGGGGAGCCCACTGGTCTCTGCTTCACTTTACTGCAGGGGCTGACAGCGAAAACCAATTATATAAATAATTTCTGGAAAAAGGAAATCGAGCGAATGACTTGTGGGAGTCGTATATCACACTTTTTCCTGTGCGACCAGTCTGAGGGGGCTGAACTTCAGAGACTCTTGAATATAATGGAATGTTCACAATCAATTTTGAATAGAAGTCAAAAATTCATAAGAAAACCCTCCAGATAGACTGGTCAAAAGCAGCGTGGATCTAGTAACCTCGTAAGATGCGCTCTGCACGGGAGTTGAGGGAAAAACTTCAGCATTCCCCGCCGGGCTGGTTCTGTCTGATGACTTCAAGACAAAACGAACCTTTTATTAAAGTTCCGACCGATACTATCGTTGGTCCAGGAGCCCTTCAGGACTGACTTATGCAGATAAATGGGAGTGTCTCAATAATGCGAGTTGCGTTTTGGGATAAGGCAGGAGGCCGTCCATGACGTTAGCAGAATTGCTGGAAAACCAATTTCGTGCAGACATTCGATTCCGTGGTGCGGCTTACATTGAAGCCGAACGGGTTGAACTGACGCGCGTGACTGCAGACCACGTGTTTGCTGTTGTCAGGGACGGTGTGGAGTATCAGACTCAGCTTTCCCGGGATGACGGGAATCTGAAGACCTATTGCACCTGCGATCAGTTTCAGAAGTTCAACGTCTGTAAACATCTCTGGGCTTCCATCCTTGCGGTGGATGACGCAGGCTACCTGACCGGTTCGGTCAAGCCGGGTTATATTCCCCCCTTCATCATCGAGAACACCCCGATCGCCTTCGATGACGAGGATGATGATTACGATTTCTCCATGCCCTCCGATTTCGAAATGGGGGGAGGTCGTTCCCGCAAGTCAAAGTCGAGTGGAGAACAGTTGACCGCGGTTTCTTCCCGCCCTCGTCTGCGTGAGTGGGAAGCGAAGCTGGTCGAGCTCAAAAATGATTTTGCCCTGACACCGGTTCTGTCGAAAACCACTCAGCAGGAACGCGAGATCTTTTACGAAATCGATGTGGAAGAGAGCCAGGAGTCAGGACAACTCGTGGTACAGACTTCACAGCGACAGCGACGAGCCAACGGTCAGTGGGGAAAACTGAAGCCGCTCAAGCTCAAAGTCGGCCAGTTGCAGGAAGTCGAGCACGAAGACGACCGGCGGATTCTGGCCTACCTGTCCGGTGGAACCCCCGAACGTACCAACTGGCGGGCGCAACAGACCGAAACACAGATGGCGGCGTTCCGCTACCGCGTTCCCTTTGAACTTTGCGAGCTGATCCTGCCCCTGATGTGTGGCACCGGACACGTTCGCTACCTGGATCGCCAGCCTGATGACGTGGATTCGCTGGTCTGGGACGGCGAGCATGCCTGGGAATTCCGCATGGGGGTCGAGCACGACCGTAAGGAATCGACGTGGAAGCTCAACGGGCATCTCAAACGGGACGATGAGACACTGGAGATCACCAACGCCCGGCTGATCGTGGCCGGGGGGCTGGTGCTGACCCGCGACAAAATCACGCCGCTCGTCGACTATGACGCATTTCCCTGGATCAAAATGATTCAGATGAACGAGACGATCGAAGTCGAAGAAGGCGAGCAGCAGGAACTGGTTGACCGGCTCCTGGATATGCCGGTCCTGCCCCGACTGGAACTGCCTGAAGAACTGCATCTGGAAGAGGTCACCTGCGATCCCCTGCCGGAACTGCTGATTCATTCTCCACAGAAGAAACGCTGGCAGCAGGATCGTCTATATGGCGAGATCCACTTCAATTACCTGGACCATCTGGTCTCGGGGAGCAGTACCCAGTGGGCGATTGTGGACCGCGTGGAAAAACGCTGCATTCTCCGCAACCGGGGAAAAGAGTCCCAGGCCTGGACACTGCTGCAGGATAGTGGCTTCCGCCGCCTGCTGGACCGTCGTGTTCAGGGACGCGATGTGGAGATCGCTGCCCGTGATCTGGGAGGCGCCGTTCGTGAATTGATCCAGGCAGGCTGGGTCGTTCGCGCCGATGGAAAACAGGTACATCAGCCGTCTAACATGATGTTCAAGGTCCAGTCGGGTATCGACTGGTTTGAATTGCATGCCGACATTGATTTTGAAGGTCAGACCGTCAAGTTTCCGGAACTGTTGTCTGCACTCGCCCGCGGCGATTCATCGATTCGACTCGACGACGGTTCGCTGGGGATCCTGCCGGAAGAATGGATCGAGCAGTATGGTATTCTGGCCGGGCTGGCAGTGACCGATGAAGAGCACCTGCGGTTTGCCCCCAATCAGGTGGCGCTGCTGGATGCTCTGTTGAATTCACAGGAATTTGTGGAAACCGACGCCGCGTTTGATGAAATGCGGGAGAAAATCAGATCGTTTGCCGGGATCGCCCTGGAAAACGAACCAACTGGTTTCAAAGGAGACCTGCGGAAGTATCAGCTCGAAGGTCTGGGCTGGTTGCAGTTCCTGCAGGACTTCCATTTCGGCGGCTGCCTGGCTGACGACATGGGTCTCGGTAAGACGGTCCAGCTGCTGGCGCTGCTGCTGCGTCGTAAACAGGATCGCGAAGGGCATCTGCCCTCCCTGGCAGTGGTTCCCAAGTCGCTGATGTTCAACTGGACCCAGGAAGCTGCCAAATTCACGCCGGAACTCAAAGTGATTGAGTACGCGGGCGGCGATCGCGGCAAGATGATCGCCACGCTGGACGAATACGATCTGGTCCTGACAACCTATGGGACCATGCGTCGAGATATCACCCAGATTAAAGACATTCAGTTCGATTACGCCGTACTGGATGAAGCTCAGATGATCAAGAACTCAGGATCGCAGGTCGCTAAAGCCTCGCGACTGCTCCAGGCGAAACATCGGATCGCCCTGAGTGGTACTCCTGTGGAAAACCACCTGGGAGATCTGTGGTCGATCTTCGAATTCCTCAATCCGGGAATGCTGGGGCGCAGCTCTGTATTTAAGGCTTATACAAACGATATCGAAGACAAGAATGCCCGCCTGCTGCTGGGGAATGCGTTACGGCCGTTTATTCTGCGCAGAACCAAGGAACAGGTCGCCAACGAACTGCCGGACAAGGTCGAGCAGACCCTGTACTGCGATATGGGCAAAGACCAGACTCGGCTGTACGACGAACTCAGACAGCATTACCGCGACTCAATTCTGGGGATGGTCGAGTCCAAGGGGCTGGGTAAAACCAAGATCCACGTACTGGAAGCATTGTTACGGCTGCGACAGGCGGCCTGCCACCCTGCTCTGCTGGAACGGGGGCGTGCCCTGGATGCTTCGGCCAAGATGGATGTGCTGATTCCGCACCTGGAAGAACTGATCGAAGAAGGTCACAAGGCACTCGTCTTTTCTCAGTTCACCAGCATGCTGTCGATCGTGCAGGAGCACCTGGATCAGAAAGAGATTGTCTACGAATACCTGGATGGCCAGACACGCGACCGTAAGGAACGCGTCGATCGCTTCCAGACGGACAAAGACTGTGGCGTGTTCCTGATCAGCCTCAAGGCCGGTGGTCTGGGGCTGAACCTGACCGCCGCAGATTACGTGTTCATTCTGGATCCCTGGTGGAACCCTGCTGTCGAGACCCAGGCGATCGACCGGGCACACCGTGTCGGCCAGACCAAACGGGTCTTTGCCTACAAGCTGATCTGTCGCAATACGGTGGAAGAGAAGATCACCGAGTTGCAGCAACAGAAACGTGAACTGGCCGATGCGATCCTGGAAGAAAACCAGAGCGTCCTCAGGAATCTGTCCAGTGAAGATCTCGAACTGCTGCTTTCCTAGAGCGCGTCGCAATTAACCATAGCGTTTCTCAATTTAATATACTCGGTCCAAATGGCCCTGGAGACGCTACAGTAAAACTGGACACAGTCTAGACCGGGAGCCGATAACGCAAGTCGAGTTCTCAGGCTGACAATCAGACCGGCTTATTTATCAGCCGGTTTCTGATTGGCCAGACCGCGGGTGAATGCATCGTAGGCTTCACGGTACTCTTCCGGCACGGGCAGGCGGCGTGGTCCCAGACTGTCGCTGTTCTGCTGGCGCGTGCTGTTTCGGTTTCTGCGGGCGGCCTGCCCGGCTGGTTTAAGGGATTTGAGCATCTCTTCAAACTGCCGCTTGCGGGCCAGGGATTCCGGGGTCTGCTGGTTCTGGTCCGGCGTCTGGAGCTGTTTCTGCAGTCGTTCGGAAAACTGTTTCATCTCATCTTTCGTCCAGCCCAGTTCCTTCAGCAGTTCCGGATCGACTTTGTCGCGTTTGAGTTCGTCTTTGATCCGTTTCAGGACGAGGTTGGCGGCTTCTTTGCCGTACTCCAGGTTCGCTTCATCGGCATCTGGCAGTGACGGGCTGGCTCCCGCGTTGCCCGCGTCGCCATCACCAGTCGAACTGCCACCCGTGGTCGCGCTCGATCCCTGGGGATCATCTGAACTGCCCCCTTTGCTGGAACCGGGGGCCTGGCTGTTGCCTTTCTGGGACTTGCCTTTCCCCTGGGAGGAACCCTGTCCGCCCTGTTTGCCTCCCTGCTTTCCACCAGATTTGTCCCCCTTCTGTCCGCCGGACTTCTGGCCCTGCTGGTTCTGGTTGCCTTTCTGGTTGTTGCCGGACTGTTTATTTTCTTGTTGTTTCTGGTCCTGCTGATTTTGTTTCTGGTTATCCTGCCCCTGTTTGTTCTGAGGCTGATTCTGGTTCATCGGTTTCTGGGAGCCGGATGGTTTTCCCTGGGAGCCCTGCTCCTGATTGCCTTTTTTGCCGGTGGAATCACCTTTGCCGGGTTGCTGGCTCCCCTTTTGTCCCTGGTCGTTCTGAGAGCTGTTACCGTTCTCTCCGTCCTGGGGACGCTTGGATTTCTGATCTTTAGGTTCAGGTTTGCCTCCCGGGGGCTGATTCGAACCATCGGGCTGATCCTGCTTCTGTGGAGACTTCTTCGCGTCGGCAGCCTGCTGCTGCTTCGCAGGCGAGGGATTGTCGTTCTTCTGTTCCGGTTTCCGCATTTCCGAGCCCGGTTTCTGCTCCGTCTGATTGTCAGGCTGTCCCGGTTTGGCCGAAGAGTTCTCCGGTTTTTGCTGCGGATCTCCGTCGGGAGATTTCTTGTCGCCCGGACGCATGGCCGGTTTCTCTTTCGGATCCCGTTTCAGGTCGTTGCTGCTGCGTTCTGGTTTGGCATTGGGGTCGTGGTCCGGTTTGGCTTTTCCGTTTGGATCCCCTTTTGATTTCATTTTACGGTCTGCTGATTCCGAGTCAGACGGTTCCTGTTTCCCATTCTCGACCTTACCTTTCTGAGGCTCCTGTTTCTGGCCTGAGGATTTCTGATCGGGACTGTTTTCGTTTGCCTTGGAAGAAGGCTTTGGTTTCTGGTCCTGATTCTGATTCTGACCTTTGCCGGGAGTCCCCTCGGAATTCTTGTCCTGGCTGGGAGAGGACTGCTGGGATTTCGAGTCGCTGCCGTTTGATTCCGGCTCCTGCATCTTTTTCTCAGAACCGGGCTGATCGGAGTTCTGTTTTTCAGAACCCTGATTTTCTTTCCCCTGACCTTTCTGCTCCTGATCTTTCTGATCGGGCTGCGGCTCCTCTCCTTCTTTTTTCAGCTTGTCCAGAATTTTCTTGAGCGCTTCCTGATCGTCGCTGCCGTCGCTGTCCAGACCCTCCTGTTTCTCTTGCTGGGACTGCTTCTGTCCATCGCCCGGTTCCTGTTTTGGTTCTGCACCCGGTTCCGGGGAATCGGACTTCTTCTGCCCGGGCTGATCGGACTGTTTCTGGTCTTCATTCCCCGGCTGTTTCTGATCGCCGGGTTGTTTGCCTGTTTCCGATTTCGAATCCCCCTGCTTCTGGTCCGGCATCTGCTGTTCGCCAGGCTGCTGGCCAGGTTGTTTTTCCTGACCTTCCTTCTGACCGGGCTGTTTCTGCTGGTCGGGATTCGGCTGCTGATTCTGTTCAGCGGCTTTCTGTTTCTGTTCTTCCAGCTGTTTTTGGGCTTCCTCGGGGGAAACCAGTTCGAGAATTTCGATCTTGATTTTAGGAGTGTTTTTGCGGTTCCCGGACGGATGTTTATTGTCGCGGGACTCGACCCAGAAAAAAATCGTATCGCCGGGGGTCAGACGGAGCGGTTCCAGGGCGAGGTCGTAATTAATGCCTACGCTCTTCCGGTCGCCTTCGAACAGTGTTTTATCCAGGATGCGGATCTGCTGTTTTTCGACCCGCAGATTGAGGTAGCGAATTTTGAAATCCGGATCTTCCGCGATAACCGAAATCGGGACGGTGCCGTTCGCGGGCAGCTTCAGGTCCTGCTTGGGGGAGAGCAGACTGATCTCCGGCGGCAGATCGGGCCGGATCATCAGGGGATACACCGTCGGCGAGAGCGTGGTCTGCCCGGCTTCGTTGCGGCATTTGATCTGATAGAATTTGGGGAACGTGCCATCGGCTCGGAGTTTCAGCTTCCAGGAAGCCGTGATCGTGTTTTTCTCGATGTTCTTTTTGAGCTGAAATTCTTCGAGGGGCGAGGCAGCGTCTTCCTCATCGGAAAAGAGCACTTCAAACGAAGTGATCGGCATGTTGGTCGTGGCATCTACGGTGACCTGAGTGCCTTCATAAGCGTCGATGGCTCCGCCGGGCTGTTCTACTGCAGCGAGTTCCATGTAAGCGGGGTATTCGTAGCGTACAGAATGCACGGTGGCTGAAGGTGGCTGAATGACGCTGACCTGGTACTGATCGGAGACCGCGTCGCCGGCTTCAATATGGTATGTCAGATCCTGTCGGATCCCTCGTCCGTTGACGCCGATCAGCAGCCCCTGGAAGCGTTTCAGTGTTTCATCCATGGGACGGAGCTTGATCGGTTCATTGACCCGCCCCTGGTCGCTGGAAGTGTAATAGAGGGTGACATTCTCCGGCACTTCGCCGCGAAGATCGACGACAACTTCCAGCTGACTTCCGGCCAGCACTTCCGCATTTCCGGGGGTGACCGAGCCGATCTGTGTCTGGGTGGCAAACTCCCGATCGGAGGAGAAGGAGATCGCAGCCGACAGTGAGGGCCAGATCTGTTTGGGTGAGAACAGTGCATAGAAGCAGAGTATGGCGACGACAAACAGCAGGCAGTAGGAGAGTCGCATCAGGGGACGACGATCGACGGCATGATCGGTGTCCGTTTGAGACAGGGTCAGCGCCGCCCGTTTTTCGAGTGAACTGATGATTTCCGGATTTACCTTGCGCTCCGACCTCTGGAGATCGACCAGGTTCAGGAGTGCTCCCTGCATTTCCTCCGAGGTCTGCTCCAGTGCGTGGGCGGAGTACAGCCGGGTGACTTTTTTGAAGTAAGGCACGACCAGCTTCCAGACGGCCCAGCCGATACTGGCCAGAATGACCCCGGCCAGCATGAGCAGCCGCGAGAGATGACCGAAGCCCCCCTTGATCAGCCAGTGATCACAGAGGATGAAGATCAGCAGGTAACCCAGAAAGATCGTCGAAATGCCCACAGCGGTGGTGAGCAGATCGTTGGCCTTGATATGCGAGCCGGTGCGGGAGACCTGATAATCCACGTACTCATCAAATTTGGCGTACTGTCCGTTTCGATTTTCTGTCGATGGCGTCGAATTGGAAGCTGTGGACATGAAAAACCTGTATCAGTCTGAAATCAGAAAAAAGGTCTGTGCTTACGTACCCATTATAGAATGATCGACGCCCGCGATGGAAATAATGTTCCTGATTTTTCAGGGAGTTTCTGTTTTACCCTGTTTTTCAGAAGATTTTGAGACAAATACCCGGACAACCGTCACACCAGGCCTTTTTTCTTCCGTAGAAACCATTCCAGCGAGAGCAGCAGGACAAACAGCAGCAGAAAATACCAGTTATCCCAGAGCGATATTCGCCTGTACCGGGTCAGATTGTTGTTCCACGATTTGTCTTTGTTCATGCGTTTCAGAAAACTGCCCAGTTCTTCCGGGGGCAGCGCACTTCCTCCGGACAGGGAGGCGATGGTTTCGAGCAGCGAATAATCGGCTGCAGGGTTATCCAGCTCCAGATCCCGCGGGTCGACGATAAAGCGGGTGGTGGCATCGAAACCCAGAGAGACACCGTTGCGTTCCGCATGTACGGTGACCCAGTAGTCGCCGGGCTCGGTTGTCTGGGAAAAAGTGGTCCGGGAAGTTTCCCCGGTTCCCATGACTTCAACCTGAGAGGTCTTCCCCGACGGGCCAGCGACCCGAATAGTAAATTTTACATCGGTTAACGGTTTCCCTTCCGGTCCCCGGGCACCGAACAGAATGGGGACCTGGCTGCCGGGCGAGACATTCCGGGGTTCCACCCGGGTCCAGACACTCTGTTCCGAATCATTTTCTTTATGGGCCAGCCAGAGGATCATCTGCCGCCAGAAACGCTCGTGCTCTTTGCGATGGCCGGACAGGAACCACTGGAAGGTCGTATCGCCGGCGAAAGCCATTACACGGGCGCCTCCCACATCGGAGGCAAACAGCAGTGGAACGGCACCGTTGTCTGCAGACTGCGCCAGGATTTCGACGGTTTCATATTTCTTGCGGAGTTTGTTGGCCCCTTTCAGCGGAGCCAGATCATTCCACAACTGTCGATTCCGGTCTGCGGAGCTGTCGAGCTGCATCACATAACGCTGCAGTCCCAGCGATGTGGGGACCATTTTCAGATCCTGAAAATAATGCAGGTCTTTCGCGAAGCCGTTCCCAATCTGTTTTTCGCTGCTCCGCATTTCAACGGGGATGAAGTCATCCAGGGGCGTGTCGGCATAGCCTCCCGGGCCAAAACTGTGATAACCGCCAGTCATCAACAGGCCGGACCCCCGATCAATCTGGGCGGCGATTTTGCGGATCAGTGTGGGACCCAGCAGGTCGGCGGGGACGTCTCCGATGATGAAAACATCGTATTTGGAGACGTCATTCAGATCGGGACTGCGCGGCTTTCTGTTGCCGGAGAAACCGTTGCCCATCGGAATGTAATCCAACTGGATCTTGGGATCATTCATGGAGCGGATGAATTTCTGCTCCGGACGGAGTGCATCAAAATAGGCGACCTGCACGCCCCCTTTCTGGACCGTGACAATGGTCTCCAGGCGGTTGTTGGTCTGTTTGATCTCCCCCTCGAGGGGGACCGCCTCGACGGCAATTTTATATTCTCCCGGGACATCGGGAGTCCAGAACAGTTCGACGGTATCCAGTTCGTTGTTCTGTGCAGGGTGAATCTGGGTCGCGACCCGTGAGTTATTATAGGGAGCCGCGGGAAGCATCACGCCGGCCTCACCAGTTCGTTTTCCCGCTCGGTCCTCGACCAGCAGACGCACGGTGACGTCTTTTCCGGAAGCACCGAGGCTGCGCACCTTGACGGTGATCGGCGTCGTTTTCTTCTCAAAGACCAGCGGATCAATGACCAGGTTCTCCATGACCAGGTCCAGTGTGGTATCCTGCAGCGTCGAGGAGCCAAATCCGATGGTGTAAATGGGGATGCCTGCATCACCAAAATAGCTGGCCTGGGAGCGGATATCCACATCATGGGGGGGAAGCGAACGTTCTGCTCCATCGGAGAGGAGCAGCAGGCCGACAAGTTGTTCCTGTTGCAGTTGCCCCGACAGCATTTCCAGCGCGTAACCGATTGCGGTCTGGTTACCATCCGATTTCTCCGTATACGATTCGACCGGTATCAGGTCCTGGTCGAAGTCGAACCGTCTGATTTTGATGTTTTGATCCATCTCCTTGAAAGCGGGCTCGGCTGCTTCCAGAGTTTTGAGCAGTTCGTTGCGGCGGGTGGTACTGCCGGGACCATCCTGGGTCTGCATGCTGCGGCTGGAATCAGCCAGGATATACAGCCAGGACTGGCGCACGGTTTTATCGGTCAGTTCGATTGACGGACGCAGCATCATGAACACCAGCAGAAGCAGAGTCAGCAGACGCAGGCCGATCAGTAACCGTCTCATCGGCCGCGAGAAGTGCCGAACGCGTCCGGGATAGGTCGTCAGAACCAGCGCGATCAGCGCAACAATGACCAGGATCATCGTCGGCCAGGACCAGATTGGTTCAAAGATCGGTTTCATGAAAAGTTTGGTTTCTTAACAGACGGGGCTTCCCGTTTCAGTGATCAGAAGTGGATTCAGTGGGTTGATCGATTTCGTAAAAGTAGTTTGCAGTAAAATGTTCCAGGCAGAAGACGGCCAGCAGCAGCGTGACCAGGATCGGAAAGATTTCGACCCCCAGACGCCCGGTGCGAATGGTGCGTTTCAATCCCTCCATATCGCGGGTGATGCTGTATCGCTCCGGGCCCAGAATCTGATCCAGTTCCTGGCTGCTGATCGGGCGGAAATTACTCTCAGCCGGGTTGACGTTTACGCTGAAACCGCTTGAGGAGCGGGCGACATTACTGGAGTTGTCGATGAGTTCATAATGACCGACGACTTTGGTATCGGGAATAGATACCTGGTGTGCGCCCTGCTTGACTTCGATGGGCAGCTGTTTCAAATCGGGCGTTCGGAGCAGGAACGATTCGGGAGTGGTAGCGGTGGCCGGCCATTGGTAGCTGGCCACTTCGCCGGCAAGATAATTCGTCCGGTTGGAACGGGTGCGGATCAGGTAGCGGGTCAACTGGTCGGCGAATGCCAGGTAGGACCAGCGGGCATACAGCAACTGGCTCCAGCCGCGTGCGTCGATGCCGGTGGTGAGTACTACGACCTTCCCTCTCCCCAGGTTGCGCTCAATGAGGGCAGGTGAATGCCGCGCATCGGTATAGCGGGCGATGACCTGATCCGGCTGCTCGGGTTCCACGCGCCAGTAGCGGTTGATTTCCATGCTGGAGAGTTCTCCCGTGCCTCCCAGGTCCTGAAAATATGAGAACAGCGAATGCTCGTTGTGTTCCAGGTCCAGGAATTCCGGCGGAATGAATTTGAGTGACCCCAGCAGTTCCACGGGGAGAAGTTGTTGTGCCGACTCGGAATTAAAGGAGACGATCATCGATTCGGGGGCGTCGCCATCACTGCCCATCAGGACGCCGACGCCTCCCCCCTGCCGGGCATAATCGGTGAACTGTTGCCACAGGTTATCGGGCAGGCTGGTGACGTTGATCAGATAAATGGCGGCATATTCTTCGAGGGGAAGTGTTTCGATCTGGTTGAGCGGAGCGATCTGACACTGGTACCGATTTTTTTTCAAGGCGACCAGCGGTCGGGGCGCCAGGACATCATTCCACAGCCGGGCCGAGTTGGCATCGGGGCTGACAATCAGGATTTTCGGCGGGGGCCGGGCGGTGATCGTAAAATAACGGACATCATCGGGGAGATACGGGTCTGAGGAGGTGATTCGCAGTTCCCCCTGGGTCACGGGCTGACTGATGCCGGGGAGACTCATTTCCAGTTGCGTCCCCGGACTGTTATTGACGTTGTTCTCAGCGGCGGAGTCGTCTGCTGCTGAGTTCACCGTGGAGAGGGGACGCTGATCCCGTTTGATGAGCTGTCCCTTTTCGTTTTGCGTGTATAACTCCAGAATCGTATTGTCTGCCGTAATTCCTGTGGTGGTGATTTCTGCTTTGATCGAAACGGAATTGCCCAGGGTAATTGATTCCCGGGAGAGATCCAGATGGGAGATGCCGATATTCTGCGGGCTGGTAACGCCGACATCAATCACATAGATGCCGAGCCATTTCAGTTTTTCCAGCTGCTGCTTGACCAGTTGAGAGGGCTGGCTCCGCCAGGCGGACCGGGCCAGGTCGGTATAGAGATAAATCTCCCGCACGAATTGATCCGAGCCCGCAGCTTGAGAGCCGGCGGACTGTCGCTCGTTCTGGCTGCGTTTGAAATCGTCTTCCTGACGATTGATGGCGGTGCGCAAACGGTCGTCCAGAAAGAGGGACCAGGCAGATGTCTTGAGCGATTTGATTCGGGACTTGACCGCAGTGAGATCGGACTGAAACGGCGAGATATCTTCACTGCTGCTATTCAGGATTGAGACCCGGCTCTGGGCGGGGAGGTTACTCAAATGCTCTTCCGCGATCGCCTGGGCCTGTTCGAGTCGTGATTGATTTTCCTGGCGATAGTCCATGCTCAGGCTGGTATCGAACAGGAAGATCGCCGTGACCGGGATATTCTCCGAGACGGCTGGTAAGGGAGCGGAAATCTCGGCAAAGATCCGCCGCTGGTAAGGCCAGAGAACCAGGAGCGCAATCAGCAGAAATGCGGCCCCCCCGATTCCCCCCCGCAAAAATGTGCGACGGGTATTCAGGGACTGCTGGGAGATTCGCTGTTTCTGATAACGCCGCATCAGTCCCAGGTAAGTCAGCACAGCGAGGACAATAATGGCACAAAGCATGACCAGTTCATAGGTCGAGAAGCTGTAATTGGCGGGTGGGAGTGAGGGGCGCGTCAGCGCGAAGACGATGGCAATGATGATCAGAATACGCAGCAGTAAGAGCCAGATATGCCGCAGTTTCAGACGTTGTGAATTTTGAATTTTGCGTCGCTGCAGCAGCGCAAGGGCTGGGAAGATCAGTTTTTTCGGTTTGGAACGCAGCAGAAAATGGAGGATCACCGGGATTGTTGCCAGCAGAATTCCAAGTAATAAACCAGGGTGAATGAGTGACATAGATTGAATTGTCTGCCAGGGAGTCTGATTCGTGATTCAGATCGAAACGGTTTGTGATCCTTACTCTACTTCGCCTGATGAACGATATTAAAACTGTGTACTTTCACGCGTACCGCCATCACCTCCGCCCTGGGGTGACTGCAGTTCGAATGTTTCCAGGCTGTACTCGATCTGCTTCTGCAGCTTAGATTTGTGGGCCATTTCCTTGGGAAGCACCACTAAAATGACGGCCTGATTATCGTTCGCTTCTGACAGATAGATCTGGACTTCATAAGGGACACCGTCAATGGGCATTTCAGGAGTGAGTACTCCGTAGGTAAACGACTTGGGATTGATGTACCCTTTCCCATGGGGGAAGCGTTCCGTGACAAAGTCTTCCGTATTCAGGAATTGTCCGAAGGTCGTGGAGAGCTGGTTATTGACATCACTGAAAAAGTTGGCAGCTGCTTCTTTTTCCTTGGCCTTTAACAGGGAGTAATTACTGAGAACATACAGGTAGGCAGGACGATCCACGGTCTCATTTTCCAGATCGACGGGGACTTCGGTCCGCCAGGCGCCTTCCAGGCCGGGAAGTTTGAGATCGATGTAATCCGGCTGCCGTGGATCGATCGACTGGTCTGGCTGTGCGGGAGCTGCTTCCGTGTCGGTATCCGCGTTTTCTTCCTTGGGAGCGGCTGCAGGCAGGTCTGCTCTGATTTCCTGAAAATCAAGCGGCGGGCGAAAATGAATGGTGGGAGAACTCCAGGCTCCTGACAGTGCCTGATTGCGGACATCGAGATAAGCGAAATATTGAGCGGTTTCGTTGAGCCGCTTTTCATAGGTTTCTGATCCGCATCCGGAACACAACACAGCCGAAGTCAGGCAAAACAGGACAGGCAGGCTCACGCTATGCACACGCAGGCCATTGGAAAAGAGTCTGTATTTCATGTTAGATCTCAAGCCCCTTTCTCATAAAGGGTTGGGACAGAATACGTTTTATGAATTCAGCAGCAGGACCGCTGCAGCGCCTGCTGTCTGAAATTCCTATCTGGTAGTGGACAGAAAAACTTGATCCCGATCGGGAGAGTTGACGCAATTAGTTGAATTTAGTTGATCACCAGAAGTTCACGATGATCTGATCGGATCATCTTATTGATATTGTTGATGATACAGAGGGGAACGTCAACTTCGATCGTTTTGTGTGCCTAAGTTTTTAATTATCGGCACGATAGCGGACTTCGCCGGAGACAATCACTACTTCCGCCCTGCCTTGCAATTCTTTTCCGAGAAACGGGGTGTTGTGACTGGATGATTTGATCAGATTGCGCTCGAGCACGTAGCGGATATCGGGGTTGATCAGGGTAATATCAGCGTCCGCTCCCGAGGCGAGAGTTCCCTTGGCGAGTCCCAGAATGCGGGCCGGGCCTACGGTCAACTTGCTGATCAACTCTGACCAGGATAAGTGACCGGGCGTGATCAGGCTCTGCAGGCAGACCGGGAGCAGTGTTTCCAGGCCGATGATCCCAAAATCGGCTCCCAGAATTTCATCTGTCTTCTTTTCCGCAGCGTGGGGGGTATGATCCGAACAGATGACGTCTATCGTACCATCTTTGAGTCCCTCTATCAGGGCATCAATGTGTTCCTGAGAGCGGAGTGGCGGTAGAACCTTGTAATTGGGGTCGTAAGTTTCCAGCATCTGATCGGTCAGAGTGAGGTGATGCGGGGTCACATCCGCGGTCACCTGGATTCCAGCAGCCTTGGCGCGGCGGATCTGGGCAACGCTGTTCTGGGTGGAGACACACATCAGGTGGATGCGTCCCCGGGTCAGTTCGGCCAGCGCGATGTCGCGATTGACCATAATCTCTTCTGCAGCGGCGGGAATCCCTTTCAGCCCCAGTACCGTGGAGTGAAAACCTTCATGCATCTGCCCTTTTTCGGTCAGTTCACTGACTTGCGGCCGATTTAAAATCGGTCGATCGAACATCCGCGTGTATTCCAGGGCACACCGCATGATCTCGGCATTTTCGATCGGCTTGTCTGCATCGGTGAAACCGACTGCCTGACCTGCCACCAGCTGTCCGATTTCCGCCAGTTCTTTGCCTTCGTTGTTTTTGGTGACGGCACCGAGGGGAAAGACGTGACAGTTGGAGGCACGTGCCGCCTGCAGCAGGATAAACTCGGCGGAAGACCGGTCATCCACGACCGGCGCTGTATTGGGCAGGCAACCCAGCGAGGTGACTCCCCCGGCCAGCGCAGCAGCGGTACCGGTTTCGATGGTTTCGTCTTCCTCGAAGCCGGGCTCACACAGGGAGACATGCAGGTCAATGAATCCGGGGCTGACAATCAATCCTGTGGCGTCAATCACTTCGTCTGCAGTGGCCGTATCATCACAGAGGCCGGTAATCTTTCCTGCCTCGACGAGCAGGTTGCCCTGCACATCCAGTCCCTGTGAAGGATCGATAATCCGACCGTTTTTGATAAGAAGAGATTTCATCCAGCTGTTCCCAGGGAAGCAATACGTTGTAAGTGAAGCAGATAGAGGCAGGCCATGCGGATGATGAGCCCGTTACTGACCTGTCCCAGAATGACGGAGTGTGGTCCATCGGCCACGTCGGGGGTGATCTCCACACCGCGGTTGATCGGGCCGGGCGCCAGAATCAGCACATCCTCCTTGGCTCGATTGATGCGTTGTTTATTCATGCCGAACAGGTGGGCGTATTCGCGGATGGAGGGGAAGTAATGCCCACGCTGCCGTTCAAACTGAATGCGCAGCAGGTTCAGGCAGTCGGTACGCTCAATTACATCGTCCAGACTGTTGGAAACTTCCACACCCAGCGCTTCAATGTCATTGGGGATCAACGTCGTGGGGCCACAGACGATGACGTGGGCTCCCAGTTTTTTCAGTCCCCAGATATTAGACCGGGCGACACGGCTGTGGAGAATATCTCCCACCAGGGTTACGGTCAGCCCTCCAATTTTTCCAAAGTGTTCACGGATCGTGAAGATATCGAGCAGGGCCTGGGTGGGATGCTCGTGAGTGCCATCACCGGCGTTGAGGATATTCGCGTCCAGGTGCTGTGCCAGTAGCTGTGGAGCTCCCGGAGTTTTATGTCGGACCACGACATAGGAGACCCCCATGGCCTCGATCGTTTTGGCGGTGTCAACGAAGCTTTCTCCCTTGGAAAGGCTGCTGCCCGAAGCAGTAAAGTCTACGGTGTCAGCACTGAGTCGCTTGGCGGCCAGTCCGAAGCTGATGCGAGTCCGTGTAGAAGGTTCGAAGAACAGGTTCGCGACCACGGTACCCGCCAGCGGGGTGAGTTTGGTTTCTCCGATATTGGCGAGTCGCTTAAATTCAGACGCCTGATTGAGGATGATGTTCAGTTCATCCCGGGAGAGGTCCTGCAGTCCTAAAATATGTTTCCGGTTCCAGCCTCGGGAGATGTCAGTTCGATACTCATGGTCGATATTCATAGTCACATCAGATTAGTGTGTGCGTTCGTCAGCTGGTCGTGCTGCCAGTTGACTGAGGTCGGATTTCACAGGACTGATGAAGATATTACCAACCCCATGTGTTCCCTTCAAGGAGGGTGGTTGGAGATATTTCGCTGCGCGGCTCAGTTTTTGAGTGACTGCAGGCGTGCGAGGAATCCGGGGAACTGTTTTACCTGGATTCCCGGAGGCAGTGCTGACGTTCTGGGTACTTGTGCTGAAGTGATGACCGAATCTGCTGATTGCAGGCTGAGTGATGCTGCATACTGGAAGTCTCCGGTAGAGAGGCCTTCGATTTGCATGCTGGATGCACTCAACTCCTGCAGTGGTTCTGTTTTTGAGGCTTGCCAGCCCGCGATCTGTATTTCAGAGGAGGCGACGGAGCCTTCTCCCAGCAGGGAGACCGAGGAGAGCCAGTTTTCCGGAGGTTTCTGCCCACGTACCTGGATCAGGGCCGCCCGATTCAGGTCGAAGACACAATCGCGGGCTTCGATCTGAATGGCACCCGGGATCAGAGTCGGATCGTTCCAGTTCAACAGAATCAGGGGCCCGGCTTCCCTGAGGGTCAGGTGCTGCAGTTTCAGATTGAACTGCTGATCGATTTCCGGGCCACGTTCGAGGTAGAGCGTGGACTGTGAAGTGATATTCAGACAGTTGATCAGTGACATGACCTGTGGTGTATGCGTGAGGTGTAAGGCCTGCGCGGGGACCGCAAACATGCTGTCCTGAATCTGGATACGGCTGCTGTTACGCTGTTGCGGATCGAGCGGACTCCATTGAACGGCACTCCGCGCGAGGGCCGCTGTGCCTGAATTCTCTGAGTCCAGTTGAGTAAAGCAGCAGCCTTTGATGTTCAGACTCTGGGCTGTCACGTGCAGTAACGCAGAGGATGATTTTTCTGCAGACCGAAGTCCCTTTGCAGGAGCGCCAGCGGACTGGTTGACGAAGATCACATTTTCCAGTGTCAGATTTGCGGCGACGATGCGGAAGGCATCCTCGCGCACCTGGATGATGGCGGGCTGCTCGGCGGAACCTTTAATGGTCAACCCGCCAACGGTTGAGATGTGCGTAGATTCATAAGGCTCCGTTGAATCGAGCAGGATCACGCCATTTTCGTCGGGAGCGGGAATCAGTTGCCGCTTGCCTGTGGTCTCTGTATCTCCCTGGGAGGTCTCCGAGGAGAGCTCGTTTTGAGAGGTCTGTCTGTCGGTTTGTTTGAACGGGAGGTGCGAGGTGATTTCGAGCAACTGGTTGCGTGCCCCTTCATCCAGCAGCGTGTAGGACAGGCCGGACAGGACAAAGATCAGCGCGGCGATCAGGGGCAGCCGTCCCGGTTTACTCGTACCGGATTCACTCTGGCTGCGCGTGGACTGGTGTTGAAAGGATGCATGAAAGCGGGAGAGTGTTTTGCGGGAGCCCTGTTGTGAAACGGGCCACTGCTGTTGTGCGGCCTGCATGCTGGCGGGGCGCTGGTCTGCCTGGGATGCAGTCAGTTTCAGCAGCATTTCCGCCAGCGGTGCCGGCGTTTCGGGAGCCCAGCTGCGGATATCGGGGACCGTTTTGGTCTGGTGACACGCCAGTTTGGCCAGAGGGTCACCTGTGGTGAACGGCGGCCGTCCGGCCAGTAACTCCCAGAGCAGACAGCCCAATGCGTAGAGATCACTCTGGGCATCCGGATGACGGCCTGTGCCGATCAGTTCCGGAGCGATACCGTCGTAGCAGCGTGGAGGCAGGGAGGAATGAATGGTGAGCTCGGGGGACAGAATCGGTTCGAGCCCCGTGTCGACCAGAGCGGCGATGCCATTCTCGTTCAGCCGCACATTCCAGGGGCGAATATCCCCATGGATGACACGTCGTTTTTCTAATGCGACGAGCGCTTCCAGGAGCTGTGCGCCGATCGCCAGGACCACCGGAACCGGGAATCGGCCGCGACGGATCAGCAGTTCGGATACCGTCGTCGAAGGCAGGTAGTGGCTGATCACGACAAATTGCTGTGCCAGTGGTTTGACCACCCGCGGCAGGATCAGGGACGGATGGTGCAGACCCTGCAGTTGTTGCAGCAGCGTGCGGAAATCCTGCTGAAGCTGGTTCACGGAGTCGGACTGGGGGCGTGTCAGTTTCAGGGTACAGCGTTCGGTACTTTCAGAGGCGCGCGCGATAAAAGTGCGCGATTTATGGCTGTGCCCCAGTTCGGAGATGAGCAGATAAGGGCCCACTTTCAACTGTTCGGGCTGTCCCGCCTCCAGTGCCCTGGCCTGGAAGGGGGATATTTTCTGTGCCTGAACCAGCGCATCAATCCAGACCGAGTCGAAAGCCGGGATTCCCCGGGCTAACTTTCTGACTCGTCGGCGACATCGTCTGAGGTCAGCGGCTGTGCAGAGTTTGAGGCTGGTCAGGCGATGAATCAGCTCTTGTGATGGTGGTTCGATCAATGTTTCAGAAATCCTTTTCCTCACCAACTTGATCGGGCATCCTGTCCCCATGGCGAGATCAAATCCGATCAGCTTGTAAGATAACGATTTATGACAAAAAATGAGAATTATCGCAAGATGGATTCTCGGGAAGACCTGACTTCTTTTTGAGACAGTGCCCTTCCCTCTTCGAACTGATTTACGTTATAAACCAGCTTAATCTGCGAAGAATAAGACCTTTAGGAGGAAAGTCGAATGCTACAGAACGCCTCTCAGGGAGGGGGTGTACTGGTGCTGGGGAATTCCCGGACCGAAGAGATGCGGGGAGTTCTGCAGTCAGTGCAAGCTGCCTTTCCGAAGAAGGAAATAGTGTCTGTATCGAAGCTTTCGGAACTGGATGCGCAAACCGTTCAACCCGAGCTGGTGCTGATTTGCCAGAACTGGCCCGATGAATTCAGCGGTCAGACATTGACGAAACTGGTCAGAAAATTTCCGGTAAGTCGGTTTCTCTGTTGTTTCAGCGTCTGGTGTGAAGCGGATGGCAGAACACGGAACCAGTGGCCCGTCAGTATTCGGGTTCCCGCCCGCGCAGCTAATTTTCGGATCCGGCAGGAAGCGGAAGTGATCCGGGGAACGGCCCCCGCTTACCCTCTGACAGCGGGGCGCGATGAAATCTTTCAATATCAGGTGGAGTCTGGATTGGAGGCGACCACAGGCAGTCTGGCAGGAAAGCGGGTTGGCGTGATCTCTGCGGATCCTCCCTACCGCGAAATGCTGGAAGCGCTGGTAGTTTCCTGGGGGGGCACGATCGCTGTCTCTTCCCTGTTATGCCAGGCAGATCTCTGGTTGTATGATCTGGATCCCTGGGAAGTCGTGCAGACCCGGTTGCTGACTCAGGGCGAAATGCCTGCCTGCATCGGCCTGATGGGGCTGTTCCATCCCGAAACGGAGACCGCAGCGCGACTGCTGGGAGTCGACACTGTGGTCAGCAAGCTGGCTCCTGAGCAGGAGCTGTTTGCGGCTGTCACCCAAGGGTTACAGCTTAAGGTGACTCCGCAGGCAGAACGCTGAGCTTCAGATTCTTGAAGTTCAGATCGGTCGTCGGGTCGTGTCCCTGCAGGCTGATGTGCCCGGCTTTGAGTCGCAGGCCTTTCCGCGGATTTTCATCCGGCTTGCGGGTATCCTCCCAGTCGGTGACCTGATAACCGTTGACCCAGACTGCGATGTGCGAGCCATAGGCGTTCAGCGTGGTCGTGAACCATTCGTGATCGTTAGAGACCACGCGGCGGGCTTCGGTTCTGCGGAAGATGGCACCAGTCCCGGCATTCTCCGGTTTGGTACGGTCCTTGTCTTTGATGCCGTTATGGATCTGGACTTCATAGCCGTTGGCCATGCCTTTTTCCGTTCCCTTGATGGCGCGGAAGAAGTAGCCGCTGTTGAGTGCTTCCCCATTTGATTTGGCTGTCGCCTGGAAGAGGAAGTTGTCCCAGCTGTCTTCGGTTTCCAAATAGCCCTGTTTTTCAGCAGTGACGTGGATCGTGTTGTCAACCACTTCAAATTTGCTCTTCGAACCGGGGACAACCTCCCAGCCTGCCAGATCGACGCCGTTAAAGAGCGTCATCATACGAAGCGGTTTGAGATAGATGTTCCGGAATTCAACAGCACCTTCATTTTTCTGCAGGCCGATAAAGCCGATCGCCCGCTGGTGCTCTGAAGTGTCTTTGAAATTGAGCACTTCTTTGCCGTTGAGAGAGGCCTGAAACTGGGGGCCTTCGACCCGTACGTGGAAGGTCTGCCAGTCGGTGCTGGCGGGCACCGGTTCTTTGATTTTACTGCGGCCGACCAGGCTCCCGGTGGGGAATTCGGTTTTGGTGTCGCATAAATTCAGTTCGTAACAGTCTTTGGTCGGATCTTTGGGATCAAAGATCGTTCTGAGGAACATGCCGCTGTTGGCTTCGGGGGCGAGTTTGAAATCGAACCGGAGTTCGTAATCTGCAAAGGGGGAAGTGGTCAGTAACAGCCCCGGCTGGCCGGTGTCGGCTTTGATGACGCCCTGGTCGACGTGCCAGTTCACATCGTTGTTGGCTTTCCAGCCAAAGAGGCTGTGGCCATCAAACAGAGCGATCCAGCCTTCTTCGATCTCGGCTGGGGTCAGTCCCGTTTCCGGGATGACATCCCCCGCTGGTTCAGGCATTGATTTTGCCTGCGATTTGGGGGGCTGGCCCACTTCGGGTTCGGCGTTGGTCTTGGCCGGAGGGGATGGATGTTCGACTTCCAGACAGCCCGCCAGTGTCAGTGATATAAACGTACTTAAAACACAGCAAGTCAGCTTTCCTGGTCGCATGATTTTCTTCCCTCTGTTACTGGTTTCAGACAGGCGTTGTGCTGTCTCTGACCGGTTAGTTTTCCACCATTCCCCAGCGGAGGAAGGATTCCAGGAACCCATCCAGATCGCCATCAAGGACCGGCCCCGGATTTCCCACTTTGTGGCCTGTGCGGGCATCTTTCACATACTGGTCGGGGTGCAGCACGTAATTGCGTACGGTCTGTCCCCCGAAACCGATTTTTGATTTGCCGCCCCGTTTGGCAGCCAACTCGGCATCCCGCTTTTCCTGTTCAATCTGGAACAGTTTCGCCTTGAGCATCTTGCGGGCTTCCGCACGATTTTTATGCTGACTGCGATTGTTCTGGCATTGGACGACGACGCCGGATTCCAGGTGTGTCAGGCGGATCGCAGAATCCGTTTTGTTGATATGCTGCCCCCCTGCACCACTGGCACGGTAAGTGTCTTCCCGGACATCCTGTTCCCAGCTAATTTCGATTTCTGCGATTTCCCCCATGTCCGGGGAGACGTCCACGGCGGCGAACGAGGTGTGCCGCCTGCCGGCAGAGTCAAACGGACTGATGCGGATCAGGCGGTGGTTGCCGGTTTCTCCCTTGAGATAGCCGTAGGCATAATCCCCTTCGATGCGAATGGTGGCACTGCGTATGCCCGCCTCTTCCGCATCAGAGCGGTCCAGCAGTTCGACATTGAATCCACGGCGTTCCGCCCAGCGGAGGTACATGCGGAGCAGCATCTCGGCCCAGTCCGAGGAGTCGGTCCCCCCTTCTCCCGCCTGAATACTGAGGTACGCTGCCGAGCCGTCTTCCGGCGCAGACATCATGGCGTGCAGCTCCAGGTCATCCAGGATTCTCTGCAGTCGGTCCGCGGTGGCAGAGAGTTCGGGAATGCTTTCTTCGCTGCCTTCTTCATCGATGAATTCCAGCAGCACTTCCAGGTCTTCAGCCCCTTCGACCAGCTCCGTGAGCGGTTTGACCGTCAGCTGCAGCTGCTGCATCTCCGAGACGAGTTCCTGGGCCTTTTCCTGGTTGTCCCAGAAGCCGGCCGCCCCCATCAGCTCATTGATTTCCGCGGTGCGTTTTTTCTTACTGGCGTAGTCAAAGAGAGTCTCGCAGTTTAACAATGCGATCCATGATTCCGGTACATTTATCTCTGAGTTCGTGGTCCATGCCAGTTTTCTTTCAAAGGATTCACAGTCCTGCGACTGATAAAGCGTAAGTTCGTAAATGACAGACGGCGATGATCTGAAGTTTCAGAACCGTCCAGCGGCCAATCGCAGACGGGCGTTTCAAAGTTCGGGTTTTTCCGAACTGAGTCCGATCCCGTAGTACTTGATTCCTCTGGCTTTCAGTTTTGCGGGGTCGTACAGATTGCGTCCGTCGAAGATGACCGGTTGCGTCAGCTTGTGGCGAATGTAGTCGAAATCGGCGTGCCGGAATTCGTTCCATTCGGTGACAATTGCCAGAGCATCGGCACCGTCCAGTGTATCGTAATGATGATCATAATAAGAGAGTTTGTCGCCATATTCCGCTCTGACGTTCTCCATGGCAACCGGGTCGTGTACCTTAATCTTGCTGACCCCTGCTTCCAGTAACTGATCAATCAGCACCAGGGCGGGCGCTTCGCGGATATCGTCGGTTTTGGGTTTGAAGGCGAGTCCCCAGATCGCGATCGTTTTTCCAGCGAGTTCCCCTTCGAAGAAGCGGTTGATCTTTTCAAACAGGACCCGTTTCTGGGCGGTATTCACCTGGTCGACTGCGTTCAGGATCGAGGGGACCATCTCGCGATCATTGGCAACAGAAATCAGGGCGGAGACATCTTTGGGAAAACAGGATCCGCCGTAGCCGACGCCCGGAAACAGGAATGAAAATCCAATCCGCTGGTCATGACCAATGCCCCGTCTGACCTGATTGATGTCAGCGCCAACCCGTTCACAGAGATTGGCCATCTCGTTGATGAAGCTGATTTTGGTCGCCAGCATGCAGTTAGCGACGTATTTTGTCATTTCTGCACTTTCGAGTTCCATCGACAGGAACGGGTGTTCGGTTCGCAGAAACGGTTTGTAGAGTTCATGCAGTACGTCGGTGATTTCCGGGCGGGAGACCCCGACCACGACGCGGTCCGGCTTGGAGAAGTCTTCAATTGCAGCACCCTCTTTGAGGAACTCCGGGTTGGAGGCGACATCGACTTCGCGTCCGGTCAGCGATTTGAGCATTTCGGCCAGCTTGCGATTGGTGCCAACCGGGACCGTACTTTTAATGATGACGATCGCGTCTTCGGGTAGCAGCGGTGCGAGTGATTCGGCTACTTTCCAGATGCTGCTCAGATTAGCAGAGCCATCTGCAGTCATCGGGGTTCCGACGGCGATGAAAATGCATTTGGATTCCGGGATGACCTCTTCATAGCTGGTAGTAAACATCAGGCGACCGGCTTTGGTGTTTCGTTTGACCATTTCTTCCAGCCCCGGCTCGTAAATCGGAATTTCACCAGCCTGGAGACGTTGAACCTTGGTCTCGTCGATGTCGATACAGGTGACGTAATTTCCACTCTCTGAGAAACAGGTCCCTGTGACTAAACCCACGTATCCCGTACCAATAACTGCAATTTTCATAGTCTTAGGAATCCATTCGATTGTGGAGACTGAGATGCACTGAATATTCAATAGCGAATGCTGACGGAGATGATTGTAACCGTCAGTGAATGTGTCAATACAGCTCCTGTAAAAAGAAGTGATGTTAAATAAAAACGACTAGGATTTCAGGCGATTTCCATATTGCTGTTCATAATATTCGCGATATTTCCCGGTGCGGATTCGATTGACCCACTCGGGGTTATCCAGATACCAGTCGATGGTTTCTTTGAGGCCCGTCTGGAAGTCGGTTTCGACTTTCCAGCCCAGTTCGGATTCGGCTTTGCTGCAATCAATGGCATACCGTAAATCATGCCCCGGGCGATCAGTGACATATTCAATGAGTGATTCCGGTTTGTCGAGGAGTTTGAGCAGCAGCTTCGTGATCTCGATATTCTGCATCTCTGCATGACCGCCAAAGTTATAGACCTGCCCCGGCTCCCCTTTTCTGAGGGCGGCATCGATGCCCCGGCAATGGTCCATGACGTGGATCCAGTCGCGTACGTTGGTTCCCTCGCCATAGACGGGTAAGGATTTGTCCTCCCGGGCATTGGAGATAAACAGGGGGATCAGTTTTTCCGGGAACTGATACGGCCCGTAATTATTGGAGCAGCGGGTGATGATGGCCGGGAAGCCAAAGGTGTTTACATAACTGCGCACCAGCAGGTCCGCTGCCGCTTTGGAAGCGGAATAAGGGCTGTTCGGCGCGATCGGAGTCTGTTCGGTAAACAGCCCTTCGGGACCCAGACTGCCATACACTTCATCCGTGGAGACCTGAACATAACGGTTTACATCATGTTTGCGGGCTGCATCCAGCAGGACCTGTGTCCCGACAATGTTCGTCTGGATGAAGGGACCGGAATCGAGGATGCTGCGATCGACGTGTGACTCTGCAGCAAAGTTGATGACGGCATCGAAGCTGACGGAATCCAGCAGGGAATGCACCAGTTCCGGATCGGTGATATCGCCTTTGACAAACTGATATCCGGTATGTCCTTCAAACTCTTTCAGATTTTCGAGGTTTCCGGCATAGGTTAATTTGTCGAGATTAGTGATTTCAATCTCGGGGTACTCAGACAATTGGAGACGGATAAAATTCGATCCGATAAAACCACATCCGCCTGTTACTAAAATCCGTTTCATAGATGCCTTAATCCCTCTTAAAAATCAATTTTCGATCGCGAAATAAGAAAATTTATTCCTGGTCACCGGCGGTGTCCTGTGCGCTGTTGTCGTCGGTGTCCGATCCATCCGTTTCCGTTACTTCCGTTTCAGCAGCAGCATTCGCCTCAGTGGCATCTGCCGGTGGTTCCGTTTCCGCTTCTTCTGCTTCGACCACAATTTCAGCCGGGATTCGTGCCAGGGAGACAAGTTTGTCGTTCTCATCCAGAGTGATGACGCGGACTCCCTGGGTGTTGCGCCCCACCTGGCTGATTTCACAGCCGCGGATACGCTGAATTTTTCCACTGCGGGTCACCATCAGAATTTCATCATCTTCGGCGACCGAGATGATATCGACGGCCTGCCCGTTACGGGCCGAGGCGCGGATATCGCGAATGCCTTTTCCACCCCGTTTCTGGCGGCGGTACTGCATGCCACTGCGGGTTGCCTGTTCTTCGTCCGAATCCTCGTCGGCATCAGTATCGCCGGCGGTGAGTTCTTCTTCGGTCTCGGTCTGGTCTTCTTCCTCTTCGGAAGCGGGAATAAAGCCGAAGGGGGTCCGTTTGCCGTAACCATTCTCGCAGACGGTCAGCAGGCAGTATTCAGGATCCGCGATGACCATGCCAATTACATGTCCCGATTTCGTTAATTTGATGCCTTTAACGCCCCGGGTATTGCGGCCCATGCTCCGGGCATCCGACTGGGCAAAGCGGATCGCCATGCCGTCGGAAGTGGCCAGCAGCAGATCTTCTCCCGGGGAGACGATCAGGGCTTCGACCAGTTCGTCATCTTCGTCGAGTTTGATGGCGATGATGCCGCCCCGTTGCACGCGACTGTAGGCAGATAGTGGCGACTTCTTGATGATCCCGTTGCGGGTGGCCATGACCAGGAAGCGTTCTTCATCAAATTCCCGGACAGAAACGCAGTTGGAAACGGTTTCGTCTTCCTGCAGTGAGAGCAGGTTGACGAGAGCGCGTCCCTTGGCGGTGCGGCCCTGCAGGGGCAGATCGTAGACCTTGGACCAGTAGACCCGTCCCCGGTTGGTAATAAACAGCAGATACGAGTGCGTACTGGCGACAAACAGATGCTCGATCGGGTCTTCTTCGTCCGTCTTGGCCCCTTTGACCCCCTTGCCTCCCCGGTTCTGTGCCTGGTAGGTGTTGAGCTGGGTACGTTTGATGTAGCCCCGCTGAGAGAGTGTGACGACCATTGGTTCTTCGGTGATCAGATCATCCCGGTTGACGTCGGTCAGTTCCTCATCGCTGATGTCGGTGCGTCGTTTGTCCGCGTATTTTTCCTGCAGATGAAGCATATCATCGCGGATCACCGCGCGGATGTGATCTTCATCTGAAAGCAGGTACAGATGTTCGGAGATTGCCTTGAGCAGTTCGCGGTGTTCATCGGCCAGTTTTTCCCGTTCCAGGTTGGCCAGTGAGCCGAGCTGCATGGAAACGATGGCTTCCGCCTGATTGGCCGAGAGGGAGTAGTATTCGTGAATCCCCTGCTCGTTCTGATATTCTTTGAAGCCTGCTTCTCCCAGGGCCCGTTCGATCAGTTTGCCGTCGACCTGCATGCCCTGCAGACTGATTTTCGCTTCAGCCCGACTGGGCGAGTTGCGAATGGTTTTGATCACCTCGTCGATATCGATCTGCGCGATCATCAGACCTTCGACAGTGTGTTTCCGCTTGCGGGCTTCCGCGAGCAGGAACTCGGTCCGGCGACGGATGACATCGATGCGGTGCAGGATGAACTGCTGGATCAGTTCCTTGATCGACAGGGTCTCGGGGCGGTTCCCTACCAGGGCGAGCAGAATGATACTGAAAGTGCTCTGCAGGGGAGAAAACTTGAAGAGCTGTGCGAGCACGACTTCTTTGTCAGCGTCCCGTTTGAGGATGATCTGCAGGTGAACTTTCCAGGGGGGGACGTTGCGGTCGGTGAGGTCGACGATGCGGGAGATCCCTTTGACCCGGTCATCGCGGACCAGCAGTTCCAGTTTCTCGCGAATGCGGTCACGGGTTTCCATATAGGGAATTTCCGTGATGACAATCACATCGGACTGCTTCTCGGTTTCGAAGTGAGTGCGAGCCCGCAGGGTGATAGTGGAACGCCCGGTGGCGTAACCTTTGCGGATGCCGTAGCGACCGCAGATAATACCCCCGGTCGGGAAGTCGGGACCGGGCATGACCTGCAGAATATCATCGATAGTGGCTTCGGGGTTGTCTATCAGCAGTTTGACGGCTTCGCAGGCCTCGCCCATGTTCTGGGGGGGGATGCTGGTCGCCATTCCGACCGCGATTCCACTGGAACCATTGACGAGCAGGTTCGGGAATTTGGAGGGGAGGACGACTGGTTCATTGTTGCGCTGGTCATAGGTGGGAACGAAATCGACCGTATTCCGGTTGATGTCATCCAGCATCTCAGCGGCAACGGGGGCCAGTCTGGCTTCCGTATAACGCATTGCAGCGGGAGGCAGGCCAGCCAGCGATCCGAAATTACCCTGCTTGTCAATGAGGACGTTCCGCATCACCCAGTCCTGTCCCAGACGGACCAGGGTCGGATAGATGGAACCATCCCCGTGAGGGTGATAGTTACCGCTGGTGTCACCGGAAATCTTTGCGCATTTTACCCGGGATGAACTTGCTCCCAGATTCAGATCGTTCATGGCGACCAGAATACGACGCTGTGAGGGCTTAAGACCGTCACGGGCGTCAGGCAGGGCGCGGCTGATAATTACGCTCATCGCATAGGTGAGGTAACTGTCCCGCATTTCGTCCTGAATGTCCAGATGCTTGATATTCGGGTCAATATTTGGCTCTTCGCCGTTGTCGGTGGCCAATCCTTGTTCTCCTTAAGGAATTCAACTACTGATTTGGTGTTGCTTTAGTTTTGTCTTTAAACGTGATTCACATTGCCAGTACAGGTCAAACCGATCCCTGATTCTCGTGGAAAAAATCGGACTGAATTTTGAGGTCAGAGAAACGATCCGGGCAAATTGAAATGAACGCGGGTATCCTTACTGTCGACTGAAAAAACTGCCTGGTGAAAACTGTTTTTTTTGCTCTCAGCAGAGGTTGCAAAACAAGTCGAAACCCGCAGAATTCAAGCGTATCAATCTGAATCAAATTGTAGCTGGAATCAGCTGATTTCACAACTGACAACGCCTCTGATTTTTGAGGTCGAACGGGGGAGAAAAACCTTGATTTTCAATAAGTTACGTTCTCAAATTCATCATTGAGGAGAACATGGACATTGCATAGAATAGATAAGCGAACGCAGGGCTTTTTTGGCTCCGTTCTCTGACTCTGATTTCTGTCCGGAAGCGCCCCTTTTTTAAAGTTTTTCTGTATGAATGAGCCAGAATCTCAAGATCAGGCAGACTGTTCCCGCGATCCAGCCGCTGAGGGGCAGAATGAGCAGGCTCCCGCAGAAGATCAGGGAGGCTCTCAGGGAAAAACTTTGCGGCAGAGTCCCGAAGAACGGGAACGGGCTGCCCATCTGAGTAAAGACCGGTTTTCTCTGCCTGCGAAGGTGCCAGGCTATGTCATGGTGCGTTCGCTGGGGGAAGGATCTTATGGATCGGTCTGGCTGGCCCAGGAAGACAATACCGGTAAATATGTGGCGATCAAGTTCTATACCTACCGTCGGGGGCTGGACTGGTCGTTGTTGAACCGGGAAGTAGAAAAGCTGGCCGAGCTGTATACCTCGCGGAATATCATCAGTCTGCAGGGGGTGGGCTGGAACAGCGATCCCCCCTATTACATGATGGAGTACCTGGAAAACGGATCGCTGGCCTCCTTTCTGGATGCGGGGCCGTTACCGGTACCCGAGGCGGTCCGGATTGCCAAAACCGTGCTGCAGGCGCTGGTGCATGCTCATGGGCGGGGGATTCTGCACTGTGACCTGAAGCCGGCCAATATTCTGCTGGATGACAATTACGAACCCCGGATCTGTGATTTCGGACAGTCGCGTCTTTCGAACGAACAGAGCCCTTCCCTGGGGACGCTGTATTATATGGCTCCCGAACAGTCTGATCTGCAGGCAGTCCCTGACGCCCGCTGGGACGTGTATGCCCTGGGGGCGCTGCTGTATCACATGCTGTCCGGCAAGGCACCTTACCGGACCGCAGGGAATGAACAGTCCATTCGCGAGAAGGATACGCTGGAAGAGAAGCTGCAGACTTACCGGGAACTGATCCAGAAATCCCCCCGCCCTGCAGAACATCGCAAAGTGAAAGGGATCGACCGGCGTCTGGTGGATATTGTCGATCGCTGCCTGGAGACCGATCCCCGCAAACGGTTTCCCAATGCACAGGCGGTGCTGAGCAGTCTGATTCAACGGGACCAGTATCGTGCCCGCAGACCCCTGATTGCGCTGGGGATCATTGCGCCCTTGCTGCTGGTGCTGGGGCTGATTCCGGTGGCGGGAGCGGCAGTGAACCAGATGGTTTCCCAGTTCCGTGAAAATCTGACAGCGCGTGCTTTGAAAAGTGATCTGATCTCGGCCAATCTGCTCTCACAGAATGTGGAGCACGATCTGCAGGATCGCCAGGTCCAACTGGTGGAGTTATCTCAACGTACCCTGCTGCGGGATATGATGGAAAAAGTCCAGAATGATGGATCGGAAAGTCTGGAGAGCTACGGTGAAATTGCAGCGTACCTGCAGCAGGAAAAAGATCTGGTTGACGAGAAGCGTGATTCTCTGGGGAGAGAGAAAGATACGAGCTGGTTTCTGACCAACGCGAATGGGATTCAGGTCTGGCGTGATCCTCCCCGCCCCACGATCGGGCAGGACTTTTCCTACCGGGATTATTTTCATGGACAGGGAACAGAATATGAAAAAGGGAAGGCACCTGCTTCGGTGAAACCGATCACCCATCCCTATATCTGCCAGGCGTTCAAGAGTGATGCGACCAACCAGTGGATGGTTGCCGTCGCGGTGCCGATCTGGGATCTGAAACATGACAGGGTGCTGGGAATCCTGGCCCGGACGACACACCTCGATCAATTACTCACCGGCTACGATGAAAGTATCCGCGGCGATTCTGAAAAAATCGGCGACCGGAAAATTGCCCTGATCGACAACCGGGATGGCAAAGTGCTGGCCCATCCCCGGATGACCGCAGAGAACCTGCGGTCGTTGAGTCGTGAAGAGGTCGATCAGCTGGTTTTGAAAGACAATCACTTTGACCAGCTGAAATTATTCAGATTGACTGAGAAGAAGGGGCAACGTGGTCCCATTCCCGCGGTGATCAGCGATTACCATGACCCGGTGGAAGCGGTCTTTTCTGAGGACATTGAAGACAATATCTGGCTGGCCGCGTTCGCGCCAGTGGGAAATACAGGCTGGACCGCCGTGGTTCAGGAACGCCGGGGGCTGGCATTACGACCGGTGGTAGAGATGAAGAACTGGCTGATCGAGTATGGCTTGATTGTGCTGGTCACGAGCTGTCTGCTGATCTTCACCGTCTGGTATTTCGTGATGCGGGTGCTGACTGAACGCCGCGGCTGGGACTGGTCTCGTCATCAGCAGGAAAAGAAATCAGATTCAGTGACACCGGTTGCGAATTGAGTATTTTTGAACTGAATAGAGTGATCGCGTCTCAGGAGCACCTAGACAGGCAGGGAGCGTTTTTTTGTTGGAACTCATGATTTATGGCAGCAGTCCCCGCAATTCCAGCAGAATCAGCCTGGAGCCGGGGCAGGAACTGATCCTGGGACGGGCAGCCGATGCCGATATTCCGGTCTCCTGGGACGATCGCATTTCCCGGCGGCATGCACGCCTGCAGGTGCAGCAGAAGCAGGTGCAGGTCAGCAGGCTGGACGGAGCCGAAAATGAAATCTTCTTATCAGGAGCGGGGCTGACCGATTTTCAGCTGGAACCCGGGAACGCCTTCGTGATTGGATCCACCACGTTTCAGCTGGTCGATTCCATTTCCAGTTTTACCTCTCCCCGTGAATCGCCGCTGGAAGAGGTCACCTTTAAACCGCATGAACTGCTGAAGGTGAAATACCGCGATGCCGATCAGCGGATCGATGTGCTGGCGCATTTACCGGAGCTGATTCTGGATGCTCGCAACGACGCAGACCTGTTTCATCGACTGGTCACGATGCTGCTGTCCGGTGTGAAGCATGCGGATGCAGTTGCGGTGGTGCGGTTGAACGAGGAAGATCGGGTCGAAGTCCCATTCTGGGAACGGCGGCGTCAGGCACAGGGGGGCTTTCATCCGAGTGGACGCCTGGTGCAGGAAGCCATTAAAAAGAGTGGACGGTCGGTGCTGCATGTCTGGGCGGCCCGGGAGGAGAAGCCGGAACAGGAGGATTACACGGCGGTCGCTGAGTTTGACTGGGCCTTCTGCACACCGATTGAAGATGGTACTGCCGGTAAATGGGGCCTGTATGTTGCCGGCGAACTGGAACATCCTTATCAGGTCTCTGGCGGTGGCGGGATGAGTGGTGTTGACCTGCAGGCCGATGTCAAATTTACTGAACTGGTCGCGGCGATCGTGAAGTCGGTCCGGCGTCTGAATCAGCTGGAACGCCAGCAGGCCGGTTTAAGACAGTTCTTTGCGCCGCCGATTCTGTCTGCGCTGGGGGATAATCTGAATACGGATATTCTGGAACCCCGAGAATGCGACGTGACGGTGCTGTTCTGCGACCTGCGGGGATTCAGCCAGCATGCGGAGGATTCCTCGGGCGACCTGATCGGACTCCTGGACCGGGTCAGCCAGGCCCTGGGAATCATGACCTCGCATATCCTGGACTTCGGTGGGGTCACGGGTGACTTTCAGGGGGATGCGGCTCTGGGATTCTGGGGCTGGCCCTTCTCTTCCGAACTGGCGCCCCTGGACGCCTGCCGGGCCGCACTGGCGATCCGCCAGGCATTTGAGCAGATCCGTCAGCACCCCGAACATCCTCTGTCCGATTTCCGGATGGGGATCGGGATCGCGCATGGGCGGGCTGTGGCAGGGAAAATCGGGACCAGTGACCAGGTTAAAGTGACGGTGTTTGGTCCGGTAGTCAATCTGGCCAGCCGCCTGGAAGGATTGACTAAACACCTGCGGGTTCCGGTTGTGCTGGACGAAGCGACGGCACAGATTGTGCGGAATAAGCTGGACCGGCGCGAAGGACGCGTGCGTAAACTGGCACAGATCCTGCCTTATGGAATGGAAAAGTCCGTCGTTGTCAGCGAGCTGCTGCCTCCGGAAACACATCCCGAAACGTTGACGGAAGAGGAAGTGACCTGCTACGAGCGGGCCGTCGACTGCTTTATCGCTGGTGACTGGGAAGAGTCCTTTCGGTTGCTGCATGCGATCCCCGCTTCGGACCGGGCCCAGGATTTTCTCTCGCTGCAGATTGCGCGTTCCAATCGGGTGGCCCCCGCCGACTGGGATGGCACCATTCGCTTTGACACGAAGTAACTCCTGTCACACAGCAGGCAAGAACTCATTCGGGCAGGGATCGTTCTGATTTTGATGCCTGGGGGGAATAGGCTGGTTCACCCCGTCCGCCCCGGATCAATTTTTTTAGAATATCTGGTCATCTGGCTAAAGTTGACCTATTTTTTAACGACGGGCATCACGGAGATGCGCAGGTGATTTGCCCTGGAAGATCTGGAATCAGCAACCTGGAGAGAGTGGAATTATGAGTAATGCAGAATTATTAGTCGAGTTGGAAGCGGAAGAACAACACGTTGAACAGAGCTCCGAACGCTCCCGGGAACTTGAGATCGATCATCGTTCCCAGGAAATGCTGCTTGTCTTAAATGAAGTATTTGATTCAATTGTGCCTTCCAGCAAGTCTTAATAAGTGATTTCAAGTTTCAGTAGTAGGCTCCTCTCATGCTACAAGCATCAGAAAAATCAAACGCACGAATTTTAGTAATCGATGACGATCCGCTTTTCCGCAATCTGATGGTTTCATTTCTGCGGAGAGAGTATTTCGTTTCCGTTGCCAGTGATGGTTCGGAAGGATTCTATAAAGCGCTCGAGTACCCGCCTGACATTGCGATTGTCGATGTGCAGATGCCCGTCTGGGATGGCTTGCAGACGTTGAAAGCATTCCGTTCACACCCGACGCTCTGTAATACCAAAATCATCATGTTGACCTCCGACGCCAGTAAGGGGACTGTGATTGCGGCGATACAGGGAGGCGCGAATGATTATATTATCAAGACCAGTTTCTCGAAAACAGAACTGCTGGATAAGGTACGGAAGTTTGCCCAACCGGGAGGCGGGAATGTCGCCAACACACCGAACTCTTCCCGGCGGCAAAATTCGGTGACTGCGACCAATACAGTGAGCCAGCAGATGGAACCAGTCAAAACCTGTCCGGAGTCGGCTTCCATCGAAGATCAGCTTGGCGATCTTTCACTGGATAAGAGCGAAGAAGAGATGCTCGAAGAAATTATGGATGAGTGGGAATAAGGCGGGCCGACCTGTTGGTCGAGTATCCCTCTGCCTCTGTGACCATTTCCTGAGATATAATGATAAAACCCCGCAGGGCTGAAAGGCAGCTCTGCGGGGTTTTGTGTTGATCAGGCATCAGTTCCGGATTACAGCGTTTCCTTGGAAAACTTGGCAATCACGTTACCGATGAATTTCAGAATGCCTTTGTCGAGTTTGGCTTTGCCGTCAATGACATCGTCTTCCCGTTTCATGACAAAGGTGAAGGTGTCGTCTTTGTCCGTGAGGGATTCGAGCAGCATTTCGCGGATATCCGCTTTCCCTTTTTTGCCTCTGATCTTGTTGACCAGTTTCAGCCAGGGCAGTGTTTTCACATTGAGTTCGATCACATTCGGGCTGATTTTTTCAGGAGCGGGTTCCTTCACTTTCTGAATGGCATCTTTGATGTGCTGAATCGCATCGGGACCAGCAGCCATCCAGAGTGCTTCGGGAGTGCTGCCGACATAGAGCGCCTCTCCTTCACCGAAGAGTTCGTAGAAGCCAGCCTGGTAGTCGTCTCTGATATTGATTTTATGAATCTTCAGATTCTCTTCGTTGACGACATCGAGCTCGACAGTCTGCCCTTTCATTAACTGGGGCAGCAGTTCAACAGCTTCTTTGAGCTTGGCTCCATCGGCTGAGCGGATGCCTCCGAGCAGCGTGTATTTGCCCCCCTCGGTCGCATTAGCGTCGATGAAGCCATCGATCATGGAGGTTTCTTTACCGGCATCCAGCATTTGAATGATCAATTCAGAAATCTTCTTGCCCGCTTCTTTCTGCTTGTCGGTAAGATCCTTGTTGTTGTCAATCCGCTCTTTGAGACTGGGCAGCAGCAGATTATAGAATGCGGTAAAATTGGCTTTGCGCATTTCATCCAGAGGGTGGTTGATGCGGCCGTTCAGGATTCCATCCTGCTTGACATCGACATTGGCGAAATAGCTGGGTTTGGTAGCGAACTGCTTAATGCTTTCGTCCAGCGAAGTGCCTTCAATGGCTTTCAGACTGAAAACGAGTCGGCCTTCATTGGCAGCAGCATCAGTCGTCCAGCCGATGACCAGTTTCTGGGCTTCGGCAAATAGTCGTTCTGCTTCATCCATCTGGTGGGTGAAAGCGAGTTTGCGGAGTTCGAATGCGTTTTCGGTTTCATCCCGTTTTTTCTTGATCGCCGCCTGCAGCTGTTCGCGGGTTTTGGCCATCGATTTTTTGCGAAGATCCACACCCTCTTTTTGATTGGTGATCAGGGCACTGAAATCGTATTTGGCCTGGATCAGTTCCTGGACCCGCTTGAGCGGATCGTCGATATTTTCAACTTCCTCGATTTTTTCGGAGATGATCACATATTTCAGTTTCTGCAGGTACTCCATGAATCCTTCAAAAAGGTTGCCCAGTTTATAGGGGCCTTTTCGCTGTTTCTTGGAGGAGATCTCGAAGACTTCGAGGTTATCGCGAAATTCGCCCAGGTCGCTGATGGGGAGAATCAGGCGATAACGCTGCTGCTGATTTTCTCCCAGCAGGATATCGATGCGGATGGGGCGTGTTTTATCAATCCCTTCCAGGAAGGTGGGGATTAACTCTTCGAGGTTGCTCCAGCCTTTTTTATCGCCTGCCAGATCCAGTACCAGATATTTGAGATCGGCAATCATGCCGTCGGCATTGATCTGGACCAGTGAGATGTTGGGAGCAGCTTTGTTTTCTTCAGCAGTTGCCGTGCGCGGAAGTGAGAAAGCAACTAAGAGAATCAACGCGAAATGAGCAATGCGGCTCATACATTTCCTCCATGATGTATTTCTGAGGATCTTGGGATCGATATCTAATTTGCCTGAATCTTCTGCAGGTGACGTCCCGGAAGGACGCCCTGATTCATTACCGTCAGCAGCGAATGTTAGTTTATACCGATAGTAATGAATAGGGAACTCTGGTTGAAGAAAAAGCTAAAGTCCGAAATCGAAGATTTCTATGTCCGGTAGAACAGGCGAATCTGGGATGAGAAATACAATGTGTACGTGTGTATTGTCAGGTCCGGTTAGACCAGAGGGTCCAGAATAGAAATTCGGCGGAGTCCTGCGAAAATATGAAGGATGTTGCGAAACAAACTCAAAAAAATCCGAACTGAATCAAGCTTCACAGCAGAATCGCTAAGATTGGTCTGCCTTGGGTTGCCTGCTGCCGAATTGACACAGAACTCCCCTTTCGCTTTATGGGCGAGGTCAGACAGTGATCAAAGCTTCTTGGCAGGTTCTTCTTTCGCTGGAGCCGAACCGGGTTGATCATTTTGAGCGGCCTGAATTCCGGTGATGAGACCCAAATATCCTGAGATCCGTTCGGTAGGCGAGTAATTACTGCTTTGCAGTAGTTTATCAACGGTGCCAATCTGTTTCTGCTCTACTGCGACGGAGCCAATGGTGCTGAGCATGTCTTCGCGTAATACCGGATCTTTGGTCGCAGTGACAAATTGAACGGCCTGTTTGAACTGCGACTTATTCAGGAGTCTGGATAACAGTTTGAGCGACAGTTGGCCTTTCCAGGGCTTTTTGAGGTCAGACTGGTTGATCAGATGGGCCGCCTGTTCCGGTTTCCCGTTATTGATCAGCGAAACGGTCTGGCGGATCAACTCGTCCTGTTTGGACAGTTTGGGGGCGTTGCCGGTCAGTGCTGCTTTGATTTGTGAAGTCAAAGCAGCATTCTGTGAATCGACAGATCCCATAATGATTGCCGGCAAAGTGGTTTCCAGCAAGTCATCTTTGAGGTTGAGGTCGGGGTTCTGGTTGGCCCCCTGCACGAGGTTCCAGGCATCAGAGGCCAGGCCGGAACGGGCTGCCTGAGCCAGCAGGGTGACCAGTCGTTCATTGCGGTCTTCAGCGGCGGCTTTTAAGCTGCGGAGCTGTTTCTTGTAGTCGCCGACTGCCAGGTTAACGCGGTCGGAGGTATCAAGGTTGTATGTGTCTTTGATCCGGTCTTTGAAATTAAAATTCGATGTCTCGTTGGTCTTTTCTTTGACCGCAGCCAGGCTGGGCGCGATCGCATGGATGCTCTGGACGGCATTTTTCAGAGACTGTAACGCTGCCTGCTTCTGACCCAGATCTGACTGAGCACAGGCAATCTGCAGGTAGGTCTGCGCCAGTTGTTCCAGTGAGGCCGTCTGGGGCAACCGCAGGGAGTTGACTTCTTTGATGTCACCCAGTGTGAGTGGTTTGGGAACAGGCTGTTCCTTGATCAGGCTGATGGCCTTATCGACGAATTTTTCGGCAGTCTGATTCTGCTTGAATAAGACCAGTTCCCGGGCGCAGCGGGCCAGCATCTGGGCGTTCCCTGTGGGAGACAGTTTCTGTTCCGCGGGCTGGATGAGACTCAAATCCGGTTGCTGTTTATGCCTGATGGCATATTCGATCTGGGACAGTGCCCACTGGGTGACGGCTTCGGTCCGGTCGGCAGATTCAGGAGCCATTGCTGCCCAGTTGAGGGCTGCGTCGGGATAACCGTGCGTCACCAGAATCATGGTGGTGGCGACCCATTGGGGGGACTTCCAGAGTTGATGCAGGTCGATCAGAGATTCAAAATCATGATGATTGGCTTCCTGGGCAATCTGCAGGTAGGCAGAGAGCTGCGCCAGATCATTTTCCGCCTGGTACTGTCTGATGAGGTCTGTTGCCAGATCCTCTTTGCCGGCGGCGATCCAGAAGGCGGCCAGGCGTGAAATCAGGTCCAGGGTATCGCGTCCGCCAAACTGGGGGATTTTCTGAGCGAGTTCAATGGTCTGGTCCAGTGTCGCTTTGAGACCGGCCTGATCTTTTTCCTTCAGCTGAATCCAGCCGATTTCAATCAGCGGGAAAATTTTATAAAACGGCAACGGAGGGCTGACAGTATCAATGTAGGCAATCTGTTCACGCGCTGTGGTGAGATCTCCGGCGACGGCATACGCCTCCGCGGCGAGACGTCGACTGAAAGGCTTGCTGCGGTTTTTCCGTTCCCGTGAAAGTTCCACCATGTTCTGAAGTGCGTCCTGTTTGACCTTCGCGGCGGAGACAGAGGCCTGGTTCGTCTGTGTGCCCTGCTCCGGATTCGTAAGCGGATTCGCGAGCGGGTTTGGTTTGTCCTTGTCGTCTTTCACAAATTGATTTTTGGGGGCATTATTAATCGCGGGGATATCAAACGGTTTGGTCAGTTCCGAGCTGTCCGGGACTCGAGCGAGATACCAGTAAGCACCACCGATGGCTCCGCTAAAGATGACGATTACTGCAATCAGGGGCAGCTTGGAAGGTTTCTTTTCCTTTGGTGCTTCATCTTCCTTGGATTTTCGTTCCCCTGCGTCCGGATCGGGAACAGTAAACACCGGTGCCAGGCATTCCGGATTACGACATTTGACTTCCTTGCCGACGACCTTGGGAGAGGCGAAACCCTGGGTATCACACATCGGACAGACAACACGGAACATCTTTCCCTTGGCTGGTTTGCGAGCCAGGGGAATGACCTTTGCTGCTTCCTGCTGCTTGCGTTCCAGTTCGAAAGGATCGTCATCGGAAACGGTTTCACGTTTCGAGCGTCTGGCCGGCTGCCCTTTGGGGGGCGTGGTCTGAGCGGGAGCTGCTTTTCCTTTGGGAGAGGAGCTGGATTTGGCAGAAGACTTCATCGCAGCACCGCAGAACGGGCATTCAACGGCATCTTCGTCGAGTACTGATGCTCCACAGGACGGGCAAGTTGGCAGATCCATATTTCAAGAGTCCGATATATACTGGTGGTTAATCAATGTCCATGTTTCACCTGTTACCACATCTGCAAGTCATTCAGAAGTGAAAAATTATGTCGTAACAGTTTGATCGTGATTAGAAAGGAATCATAGTTTACTGTTTAGAAAACAGAAAGCTAAGTTTATTGTATACATTGAATAAGCTCCTGTTCAAGGAAGATTCAATGAACGCGGCTGAACCTCTGAGCTATAGAGGTTTTGAGAGGATTGTCTGCCAGGGACTGATAACGTAAAAATGACAGCCAGATCCACTGAGGGTCAAAGGGAACACATCATTTCAAGAGGAATGGAAATCAGAGACATGGAATTACAGATTGAACAGGTAGTGGCGCAGTTTGAAACGGAATTACATGAACAAAAATGCGTTTCGGGCGTGTTAGATCTGTTACTGGAGCAACTTGGGGGGCGGGCCATCGGTCTCTGGCGGTGTGAGGCAGGAAACCTGCTGCAGGTAGGCTTTCGTGCAGTACCGGACATGGATCAGCAGGTGCAGCAGGACTTTGCTGCCCTGACGCATCAGGTTTCTCTGGAAAATACCGGGTTGGGGATTGTCAAAGCGGCCCTGGAGCGGAAACCGGCGATTGGAACGTTAAGCAGCACGGAATCGGGGCTGCCCGGTTCATCAGAGTGGCTGCTGAAGTTTGGCGCACAGCAATCCTATGCGGTACCAGTTTTTGAAGCAGATGAAGTTGCTGGAGTTCTGGCAATATCCACAGACTGTATTCATCAGGCAGGTGATGCCGAGTGGGAAATTCAGACCCGGATTGCGGACGGAATCGGTGAGAAAAAACTTTTGGGGATGCTTTGAGGCTGTGAATTGAGTATGATTCCGGTACAGAAAAAGAGAGTGGAATTGTCAGGCGGTTCTCCGCTGTATAATATAAGATGTTGAGTAGAATATGGAACTTTCTACTGCTCTCCTTTTTCGCTTCCCCATACTGTCTGAGCTCAGCAACTGCTGAAGGACGTTAGTGATTCTCTGCAACAGGTCATGGTAAGATGAGTCGATCGAATCCTTTGCACTGGTCATTTCCCATCGGATCCTGGTTTTTGACTCAGGTGCGCGTCAGCATTTTTCTACCCGTGCTGCTGCTGGTTTTCTGGTCGCATTATTCTCTCGGCCTGGGTTTCGCTTTATTCAGTGTGCTGTTTCTCAGTGTATTTCTTCACGAAATGGGGCATGTGGTGGCCTGTCGGATGATGGGGGGAGAGGCCGATCAGATTATGCTCTGGCCTTTAGGGGGCCTGGTTCCCTGCAGCCCTGCCCGCAGCGATTCAGCAAGGATCGTTACGGTTCTGGGGGGGCCACTGGTCAACCTGCTGTTGTGTGCCATTACGCTCCCTGCCGTAATCTGGTCCGGGCAACTGTCTGAATCGTTGAACCCGATCAAGCTTCCCGTCGTGGATTTGAGTAATAATCTGGGACAGGCCATGCTATTGATGGTGTTCAGCATCAACTGGCTGCTGCTGCTGGTGAACCTGATTCCCGTGCTGCCCCTGGATGGCGGCAAGATCCTGCAGATCATTCTTTCCCGTCGTTTTGATGAGACTGTGCTGCATATGATCCTGCTCAATGTCAGTTTCCTGGTCGGGGGACTGGGGATGGTGATTGGCCTGTGCAGCCACACGGTCTGGGTCGTCTTTTTTGGTGCTCTACTGCTGATGCTGAATCTGCTGGAGTTCACGAGTGGCCATCGGGAAGAGGCGTTCGATGATTCCATCTTCGGCTATGATTTCTCGCAGGGATATACCAGCCTGGAACGTTCCAGTGGGGAACTGGTCGAGAAAAAGGCCGGATTTTTCCAGAAGTGGCGGGAAAAACGGAAACTGCAGAAGCAGCTCCGCGAACGCGAAAAAGAGCGTGATGCGGAAAAGCAACTGGATGAGTTGCTGAATAAGGTTCATGAACTTGGCCTGGATTCTCTGACCCCCAAGGAACGACAGCAGTTAAATCAGGTCAGCGCCCGCTACCGCAAGAGTAATACCGATTCCTGAAGCCGTAACCTGCGTTCAGAATTGGCAACGACTCACCTCTTTCCACCGGGTTTTATTGAATTTCCCTGTAGAGGCGAATCATTTTCCTGTTGGGACCGCATAATCCGCTTTATTGCCGGAATCCCTGCCATCGCTCTCAGAGAACACTGTTTCCCATGTCGCCTGACTGGTAGATGGTGAACAGAGACGGGAGGCCTCGCGAGAGGCTGAAAATCAGCGATTTCGACTGCATGTATCTCTAACTGATGCTAAATCAAGATGATACAACCAGAGAAGAGGACCCTTTTCTCTGAATTGCTCTTGTAATTCCCTGAGCTGGTCTAATTTATCGACTGAATTTTCGCATCCTGTTCACTAGGACCTGATTTTACAGGTATTTATGGGATATCGGCGGGTTTCCGGCCAAAATCAGCTGTTTTCTCACAGAGTGACACAAATACAGATCACGATTCCAATTCCGATTTGCGAGCAGATGTCTGCGAACTAACTTTCTATTGGGAATAAATCCTTTAGAAAGCAGGAAATTGAATTATGGTCTCGGGAACAATTGACTCATTCAAGAAACTATCCAACTTCAGCAGGTGTGGTGGCGCATGGGATCTGGAAATTCAGCAGGATACCAAAGTTGAATTATCCAATCGTCGCATGCAGCGTATTTCAGAATTGACGGGCCTGTCAATGTTCTGTTTTGACGCCAGTCTGCGCGTGCTGGTCGGGCGTACTCATGCGCAGTCCATGCCCTTTTTTCCGATCGATGTGTTGAACCAGCTCGACCAGGTCCAGGGACTGACCCTCGTCGAAAATACGAACGGGCTTACTCATTATCTGCTTCCGCTGTTTGAGGATTCAGACCACAAATATGTCGCTGCGGGTTTCGTGTTTCAGAAAGAAAAACGCAAGCTGACCGAAATGGTTCTGTCTGCTGTCGAGCGGGAATGGTCATCAGAGGAGCTGGATACGTGGCTGGAAGGACAGCGTACGCTGGATGTGAAATCGTTGCATGCCCTGCTCAGCCTGGCAATTCTGCATCTGGATGAAGAGCAGCAACTCGATGAGTTGAACGAGGAAGTCGATAACCTGTCCGAGTGCCTCGATGAAACTTTCGAGGAAATCAGTCTGCTGCACGAAGTCGCACAGCATCTGAAAATTTCCGAAAGTCCTGAGAATCTGGGAGAGCTCTGCCTGGAACGGATCGGGAATCTGATAGAAGCGGAAACGAATATCATCTGGTTTGCAGGACAGGGAAATACATCCCAGTTCATGTCAGAAAGCCAGGCAGAATTTGACGAGCTCAAACTGGCACGTCTGGTGGCTCAGTTTGACGGGTTTGATTTCAATCAGCCGCTGGTCATCAATCACGTGGAGAGTTCACTGCTCTCACTGGAATTTCCGGACCTGCATAATCTGGTCCTGGTGCCGATTTCCGATGGCACCAGTTCGTATGGCTGGATCCTCAGCTGTAACCTGCTCAAAAGCGAAGAGTATGGAACAATTCAGGCCAGCCTGCTGAATTCGGTGGCGTCGTTCCTGGGGACTCACCTGCGCAACATCGACCTGTATGCGCAACAGGAAGAGATGATGTTGAGCTTCGTCAAGTCATTCATTTCCACCCTGGATGCCAAAGATCCCTACACACGCGGCCACAGCGAACGTGTGGCCCTGATCGCGCAGCAGTTGGCAAAGCAGCTGGGGTACACGGGAGAATTTCTGCAGGAAATTTATCTGTCAGGGTTGCTGCATGACATCGGGAAAATCGGCGTCGATGACCGGATTCTTCGCAAGGAAGGCCGGTTGACCGACGAAGAGTTTCTGCAGATTCAGAAGCATCCGATGATTGGTTACAAGATTCTTTCCGGGATCAAGAAACTGAAAAACATTCTGCCCGGGATCCGCAATCACCATGAGCAGATTGACGGGCGGGGCTATCCCGATCGCCTGACTGGAAATGACATTCCGCTGATGGCCCGCATCCTGGCGGTTGCGGATGCTTACGATGCGATGGGCAGCGACCGGCCTTACCGTAACGGGATGCCCCTGGAACGGCTCGAAGCCATTTTCCGTGAAGGGAAAGGGATTCAATGGGATGCGGACGTGATCGATGCCTATTTTGAGATTCGTGATGAAATTACACGTCTGTCTCAGAAATACAGTCAGGAATCAGCCGAGCAGTCTGAAGAAACTGGCCGTGAATAGACTGGCGCCCGCTAACAGATTACGATAAGAATTTTATTGGATTCTGTTATTGGGAGACTCGTATGCTGTCTGTTTTGCATCAGAAACACTGGAAGAGAACCGTTCTTCTGATCTGTCTCTTACCTTGTCTCTTCGGTTGTGGTTCCGGTTCGTCTGAATCCACTACCGACCCACCCATTCCTGAAGCGGAACCCGTAAACACAACCGGGTCTGGCACCCATGAACCACAGCAGACCGCTGCCGGCGTCAAAGAATTCGACGGCATTCAGTTTGAAGTACCGGCTGGCTGGAAGCAGGTTCCCCTCTCTCCCGCACAACGGGGGATGATCTCAGCCAGTTTTCAGATTCCTGAGGCAGGCGACGGAGTCAGACTGACACTTTCTTCTGTCGGCGGTGGTGTTGAAGCCAATCTGGAACGCTGGCGTGGGCAGTTTCAGTTACCCCCCGGTGAAAAGCCAATTCAGAAGACGATTCGCGTGGATGGCGTGGAGACGATCTGGCTGGACTTACGGGGGACTTTTGATACCGGCCCCTCCTTGCGGGGAGCGGCGGAATCCGGGATGCGAATGATCGGAGTGGCAATCCCCCGCAGTCCCCGCGATTTCTATCTCAAACTGACGGGGCCCCGGGAACAGCTGTTGAAAGCGGAGCCGGAGTTTGAAGCATTCTTGAAGTCAGCCCGCTTCAAACAATAGCCCGGGTGCGAGACCGGACTACCGCTCAGCATTCCATTTTCGGACCAGACCAGCCGCAAGATGTCCGCCGAATCCAAACGAGAGCTTGAGCGCCGTCCTGATTTCCCGTGGCACTGCCACCAGCGGAGTGTAATTTAAAGCGCACTCCGGATCAGGTTCTTCCAGATTGAGTGTGGGTGGGACGATGCCGTCCCGCATGGCCAGCAGCGTCAGAGCCAGTTCCACGCTTCCTGCTGCCCCGAGCAGGTGCCCCATCCCCCCTTTCAGACTGGAACAGGCAATCGAAGCGGCGTGTGCGCCGAATGCTTTCTGGAGAGCGTGTGTTTCATACACGTCATTGATCTGCGTTCCCGTCCCATGCAGATTGATGTAATCAATTTCGTCATGCTCCACACCGGCCCGGCGGAGCGTTTCGTTGATCAGGTGGGCCAGGCTCTGTGCCTCGGGGTCAAACTGCATCAGATGTGTCGAGTCGGAACCCAGACCTCCGGTCAGCCATTCAGCATAAGGGGTCACGCCGCGTTGCTCGGCCTGCTCCAGTGATTCGAGGACCAGGATGCCGGCCCCTTCTCCGACGACAAAACCGTTGCGTCTGATGTCATACGGGCGGCAGGCCCTGGCAGGTGAATCAAACTGAGAAGCCAGGACCCCCATGCGGTGAAATGAAGCCAGGACGGCAGGCAGGAGCGAGGCATCGGTGCTGCCGGCCAGAACCGTATCGCAGATTCCTTCGCGGATCAGCTCGGCACCGCGCATGATGCTGGAGAATCCGGTCGCACAGGCAGAAACCGGAGTCAGGGCTGCTGCCTGCAGATTGTAATGGGCAGCGATGGTGTGGCTGGCGGCACCTGCAAAACACTGGGGCCAGAGTTCCGGGGGAGGCTGCTCTGCGGCGGAGTGATTTGAATATGGTATCGCTGCCAGTTGGGCGAAACTGGCCATGCCCCCTTTGCTGGAGCCGATGACACAGCCTGCGGTTTCCCGGTTGAGTCGGTTCAGGTTCAGATCCGCATCCTGAATCGCTTCCTCCGTCGCTTTCAGAGCCAGTGTCAGTGAGGGCTCTGTCTGGAGCGGAGACTGGCTCGAAAGTGTGGCACTGGAGAGACGGGCATCGGGAATGATTCCCCCCGCCAGAGGGCGCTGGAGTTGATTGGACAATCCCTGCAGTGGCTGGATCGCGGAATGTCCGGAACGGATGCCCTGCCAGGACGCTTCCCGGCCGACGGCATAAGGAGTGATCAGGCCGATACCCGTGATGACGACCCTGCGGGGCTCGGGATCAGATACGGTAGACGGTGGTCGCATTAGAACGTGAGGGCTGAGTATAAATGAAACCGGAGTGATCAGACGCGATGGCTGGTACGACAGACGGCAAACAGAGCCGCGCCAAACAGAGCTGCTACCAGAAGGTATTCCACAATCGAAGTCTGTGACTGCACAACCGCGCCTCCCTTCCGTGCCTCTTCCTGCGCCAGGACGGTAGTCACTGAAAACAGAGCTGAACCGGTGAATGCGGCCAGAGCAGTGAAGATTCGGGATGTGAGTCGCTTGCGAGTGTTCATAACTTCCTTCTGGGAGTCTGTAAAAAAGAGCTTGTCAGCTGCCTGATTGTATCAGTCCTGATCGGAATCTGCATCAGGAAAACGGCATTCCTCTGTAAATTCCTCGGTTAATTCTGCCGGTGCTTCTCCCTCGATGAGCACTTCTACAGGTTGTCGCAGCTGCTGAAAATCCTGCTGCTGCAGATAGACGGTCTGCCAGCTGTCAGAGCGGGGTTTCATTTTATCCCGGTATTGATCGACGGAGACCAGGTAAAAGGCATACAGGTTGTCTTTAAACTCATACACTTTTTCCAGGTTGTTGGAAATGGAGTCCGGTGGCAGCTGATAGGCGAAGACCAGGCTGGAGACAAACCCTTCCCCGAACAGTTCCTGCCACTGTTGCAGGCCTGCAATATCTTCACGTGTGGCCCAGCTTTCCCAGCGCCGGCTGCGGTTCGGGATGTCAAAGATCTCCGTGCGTCCTTTGACGTCAATCAGCAGATTCGGACCGTGAGCGGAATAGACGATGAAATCCAGTGACTTGATCGAAGCTTCTTTGGCCAGCGCCCTCCGTTTTTCATCAACGGCGACGTAGGGGACCTTCTCCGACCGCAGATAGTCCTCAAAAGCGGATTCGTAGTGATTCCTGCGAATGACCATGTCGCTCCCTGTCTGAAAATCTAAGGTACTGATCAGATGGTAACAGGGTTGGCTGGTGCTGTAAATATCTATAGATCAGTGCAACTTTCAGAGAGAGGGATTCAGGAGAGGATTTCCTGGATCAGGTCGATCAGTTCTTCCTCTTTGACGGCGGTCTGGGTGCCGGTCTGCATGTCTTTGACCTGCCAGAGCTGATTTTCGAATTCATCGGTTCCGGCCACAATCACGATTTTGAAACGGTGCCGATTCGCGTACTTCAACTGTTTCTTGATCGCCTTGGTATCCGGATAAACTTCGACGTTCAGTCCCGCCTGTCGCAGATTGCGTCCCAGACGCAGGTACTCAGGAGTGAACACGGCATCCATCTGGGTGATCAGGATCGGGGCGGGCGTGGAGACTTCGCTCAGCAGATTCAGTTCCTGCATGGCAGCCAGCAGGCGATCCAGCCCCAGACTGGCACCGACTCCGGGCAATTCCTGACTGGTAAACAGGTCAGCCAGGTTATCGTAGCGGCCCCCCGAACAGACACTGCCGATACCGGGCAGCTGATCCAGAAAGGTTTCGTAGATCGTGCCGGTGTAGTAGTCCAGTCCCCGTGCGATCGAGGTGTCCAGCACGATCCGTTCTGCAGGGATGCCCGCTCGGTCAGCAGCGGTAAACAGTTCCCGGAGGTAGAGTACTCCCTGGGTCCCGCGTTCGTTCTCTTTCAATTGCTGTTCCAGCGAGTTCAGAATTTCCTCGGTCGATCCCTGGACCGTCATCAGCGCCAGCACCTCTTCGGCCTGCTGCTGAGTCAATCCTCCCTGCTCCTGCATTTCACTGATGACGGCTTCCGGGCTGGTCTTGGCCAGCTTGTCGAGCGCCCGCAGGACAGCTGCCGACTGCGATTCCAGGTTGTGCAGTTCCAGCAGACCGTTGAGGATCATGCGGTTGTTAATGCGGATTTTAAAATCGGTGAAGCCGATCTTCAGCATCAGGTCGTGAATGATGAATAACGTTTCGATGTCGGCCGAATTGGAATTGGTGCCGATAGTATCGAAGTCACACTGGACGAATTCCCGATAACGCCCTTTCTGCGGACGTTCTCCCCGCCAGACGGTGCCGACGTGATAGCGTTTGAACGGCGTTCCCAGTTCGTTGATGTTCTGGGCTGCGAAACGGGCGAAAGGAACGGTGAGATCAAACCGCATGGCGACATCGCGGCCTCCCTGTTCGAAGCGGAACATCTGCTTGTCCGATTCTTCGCCTCCCTTGCCGGTCAGGATTTCGGTGTATTCCAGAGCCGGCGTGTCAATCGGACTGAAGCCGTAGCTGCGATAGACGGATTTGGCGGTCTCGATCAGCTGTTCGCGGGGAATCATGGCCGAGGGGAGATAATCGCGGAACCCTTTGAGCGTACGTGGAGTAATTAATTCTTTTTTCACAGTATCTTACCGGATGCGATCCTCGTGGATCGTGATTGACTGGAGAGTTTCAGATTTTGATTTGCGTCTGGCAGCGTACTACACGTGTACGACGGGAAGCTGCAGTTTCTCTGCCTTGATTTTTGACTTCCCCTTGCGTTTCTTTTTCTTGGGAGGCAGAACCGCATGGGCATATTCCCAGATCTGTTCTGGTGTCTCGAACAGACGGTCGTAGGTGCCGTCATTGTCGTATTCGCAATCGTCTGTCGTGTAGGTACGACAGATCTGCGGGCGATCTTCGTAATTGCCGCAACGGTAGTCCGGGAGAATGTATTTGCAGTCTCCGTAGACCATCAGGAACCAGACATCCTCATCGACAAAAATGGCACAATGGCCGTGCATGATGTACCACCGCATGTGATCGTAATCTTCCCAGGTGGTCGGCGTTTCGATGGGTAAGGCAAAATAGCGGCAACAACGTGCCGTGCAGTAACTGCATAAGACTTCCCCGCTTTTCAGATCAGATCGTTTTACTGTGACAGTGGACATGTTCGGTTTCCCTGATAAATAAAATGATAGTTTCAGTCTGAAAAGGTTCGCATCGACTGTAAACCTGCTGAACGACTGATCGGTCTCCGCTGCTTGGGGAGCTCTGCAACATCAGATCAATTCAGGACTTCAATACACGTATGATGATAGAATAGGATGTTTTATAAGCCATTCAATGGGAAATTGCACGGAATCTGCAGCAAGAAAGTTCGGGATTTCAATCAGAAGCAGCCGGGTAGAGTCGGATCTGTCTCGACTGAGGAATTCAGCGGGCGCCCATTCCGGCGTGCAGACGCAGGTTGACTTGTAGGGGTTTTAGTGATTATCCCCTCAGGAAAAGCGTATAATTGTGGTTTCTGCTTGACCCTGATTTGTTGTGGGACTTATCATTAAATAAAAGTCCCATCCGGTTTTTCGCAGCTTTCCTGACCCCCACAATTGATCTGTCCGGGATACGCGGGAATAATTGATACCGAACGATTTATCTTCGGTTCCGGTGGCCCGGATAGACGATGTTACAGACAAGGCGTTTCCGATTCCGTCGAAAAGCCTTTGTACATGACTGAGATCCATTAGAGAAACTCGAAAACGCAACACGAAGCCGCTGGCTTTGTAGAATTCGATCAAGGTTTAAAACGATGCATAAATCCGGAGTAGTCTTCGCCTGGCTTGTCGTGTTGGCAGCGATTGCCGCGATCCCGCTCACAGCCAAGGTACTTGCCGTTCGCAGCAGCTGGCTGCAGGCAGTAGAGAAGAACGATGCCCAGATCGCCAAAAACGAAGCGGAAATCGAAGCCAAGAGCAAAGAGAGCAAAGACCTGCGCACGGAACTGACCCGGGAGATGCTGGGCTGGGATCGTTACTGGGATGCACAAGTGACGGTTGCCAACCAGCAGACAGGGGAAATTCAGATTCCGATCGGCAGCGATAATGGTCTGGGTAGTGCTGACGCCGCAGCCGCCAAGCCGGTGGTGTTCGCGTTTCAGGCGGTTCCCGGTCAGCAGGGCAGTACGAGTTATGTGGGCGCTTTCCGCGTGACGGCACTGGATACCAACCGGGCGCTGTTGAAAAAAGTGACGCCGCCCGAATCGGGTGAAGCGGCACAGTGGCAAAACGGGACCTGGCGTTTACGTGCTCTGGTACCGCCACAATATATTTCGATTCTGCGGACCCTGCGTGATCAAATGGTGGAACGCAAACAGGAACGGCAGCGTAAACAGGATCGGATCCAGGATCTGAATCGTCTGCTGGCCGCGGCCCAGCAACGGCTGGATGCACGTGTCAGCGAACTGATCGGTTCTGATAACGCACCCCAGGGGGAGAACCTGCCTGTCGAGTTGCGGAAAGGTCTGGTGGCCGGTCTGGAAGAAGAAGAACAGGAACGCAACCAGGAATTTCTGGAAACCGATCGTTTACGGCGTGATCTGCTGAAAGTGTTTCAGGAGCAGCAGGACCTGATCAAAGAAGTCAGCCAGCTGACCAGGCAGTTACCCCATCAAGACCAGGGTTACGGTGAAAAGAAGCAGGAAACTGGCGATAAGCTTTCTGAGGCGACTCCTCAATAGCACGCATGACAGAGCGTAAAATGGACAGCGTCTCTGATTAGGAACTGACAGACTTAAGGATACGTTAGGCGATGGGGATCGAGAGCCGGGATTACCTGCGAAATGAAAGCGGGGGAAATTACCGCTCATTTAACATGTCAGCCGGTGGCTGGGCCATCAAGTATCTGATCATCGCGAATGTGGCCGTGTTTCTGCTGGAAATAGCCACGATGCAGGGGCGGAGTGGTTCTACGATCCTGAATTTTCTGGCACTGGATCGGGAATCGATCTTTTCCAGTTTCCAGATCTGGCGGCTGGTGACTTACGGATTCTGTCATTCCACACAAAGCCTGGGACATATTTTCTTTAATATGTTCATACTGTGGATGTTTGGCCGCTCCGTGGAACCTGTTGTCGGTTCACGTGAATTTCTGGCGTTTTATCTGGTCAGCATCGTCATCAGCGGTTTGTGTCATATTGCGATCAGTGTCAACCCGGTGATCGGTGCTTCGGGTGGTGTGATGGCAGTTGTCTTTCTGACAGCCATGTATTACCCCAAGATGACTGTCCTCTTGTTTTTCGTGCTGCCGATCGAGCTCCGCTGGCTGGCAGTCCTGTATGCTGTGGTGGACCTGTTCGGATTTGTAAACCCCCGCGGAGACAGCGTCGCCCACTTTGCTCACCTGGGTGGGGCCGCTTTTGGAGTCGCATATAAATATTATGGCTGGAATCTGACACGCGGATTACAGCGAAAGTGGGAGCGGTTTCAGTCGAACCGGGCGGTTCGCAAAAGTAATCTGCACGTCTATTCGGAGCCGGATACCCGATTGAGCAAGGCCAGCCTGGATGAGCGGGTTGACGCGATTCTGGAAAAGATCAGCCGCGAAGGGGAAGCGAGCCTGACGGATCAGGAGCGGGAACTGCTCAAAGAAGCCAGCAGCAAATATAAAAAACGTTGAATCGTTCCCCGAGACAGATTACTCTGATTGCTCCAGAGTTCACAGCCCAGGCACTGCATTCTGAATCCGGTGATCCGTCATGCCTCAGTCACAATTTGAAGAACTGATTCAACGCACGCGGGACGGCGATCGTACTGCAGAAAATGAACTGCTGGAAAAATGCCGCGCCTATATTTCGCTGATCGCCCGCGCCCAGATTGAAGGCTGGATGCGCACCAAATTTGATGCTTCCGATCTGGTGCAGCAGACCCTGCTTGAAGCGCACAAGGGGCTCTCCCGCTTTGAAGGCGAAACGGAGGCGGAATGGCTGGGCTGGCTGCGGGGCATTCTGAATCATAATACGCTGGACTTTGCCCGCCGGTACCAGGGAGCCGCCAAGCGCGATGTGAAGCGGGAGTTTTCCATTGATCGGGCCGGCCAGCAGACAGAAACGTCCGGTCAGCAGAAATGGGAACTGCCCGACCAGGCGGAGACCCCGAGCCGGATCCTGTTGAACCGGGAGCAGGAAATTCAGGTCGCCGAAGCAGTCAGTCGGCTGCCCCCCGATTACCAGGAAGTGATCATGTTACGCAACCTGCAGAGACTTTCATTCAAAGAAGTGGCTGAGCGGATGCAGCGGAGCCCCGGTGCCGTACAGATGCTCTGGATGCGGGCGCTCAATCAACTGCAGGAACTGCTGGAGCAGGTGTGACAGTCGATCCTTGAGCCCCTGAATGAACCAACTTAGAAAGCAGACAGTCTGTGACCGACGAGCTGAATGAACAATCTGAGCAGGTGGAAATCCTCAATCAGTATCTGGACTATCTGCAGCGCCAGGATGAGGCCAGCTGTCAGAGCCTGCGGGCCATCAATCCCGAATTAAAACCGCTGATGGCCTGCCTGGATTCCCTGGAACGTCTGGCACCTCAAGCGGAAAGTAATTCGGAAGCGGGAGAACTGGGGCCCGAGGACCCGACGCTCTATCTCGCACAGGAGGCATCGCGCCAGACGGCTCCCCTGCCCTCACGGGAATTTGGCAATTATGAACTGCTGGAAGAACTGGGCCGGGGCGGCATGGGCATCGTGTATAAGGCCCGCCAGAAAGATCTGAACCGGGTGGTCGCACTCAAGACGATCCTGAGTAATCAGTTTGCCTCTGAGGACGAGGTCCGCCGGTTTTATCTGGAAGCCCAGGCAGCCGGTCGCCTGCAGCATGCGAATATTGTTGCCATCCATGAGGTGGGACAGCATCTGGGGCAGCATTATTTTACCATGGATTACATTGAAGGCGGTTCCCTGGCAAATCCGGGTTTCCGCCCGTTGTCGGAGACGGAGCCAGCCGATTATTTTCAGATCGCATCACTCATGAGGCAGGTCGCGGAGGCGGTCGCGTATCTGCATTCCAAAGAAATTGTGCATCGCGACCTGAAACCGTCGAACATTCTGATCGATGGTGCCGGTCAGGCGTATGTAACCGATTTTGGCCTGGCGAAACTCTACGAGGATCTTCCACTGGGCTCAGGCACGGATGCCCGCACGCAGACCGGCATGATTGTGGGGACCCCGGGTTACATGTCGCCTGAGCAGGCAGCCGGTCAACTGGATCAGATTTCCACCAGGAGTGACATTTTCTGCCTGGGGATCATTCTGTATGAACTGCTGACCGGAGTCTCCCCTTTTAAACACAGCAGCCCGCTCGATTCGCTGGTCGCGGTGATTGAAGGCGAACCCGCGTTACCTCATTCGCACTGCAGGGAGATTCCGCGCGGACTGGAACTGATCTGTCTGAAATGTCTGGAAAAAGATCCCGCTCTGCGCTATCAGTCGGCACAGGAGCTGGCCCAGGATCTGGAACGATTCATCACGGGAGAGCCGCTGCAGGCGCAGCCGGCAGGAGTGGTGCAGAAGTTTCAACGCTGGTTTCGCCGCAAACCGGCGCTGGTCTCGCGCCTGTCGGCGATTCTGCTGGCGATTGGCATTATTCAGACCGTCTATTCCACGCAAGGCGTCGATCTGGGGTATCACATCCAGATCATGTCGCTGTTTATGCTGTGGGGAGCGCTGGTGGTGTTCTTTCAGTTCGGGCTGGATTACTTTCCGAACAAGAAGCGGGTCCGCTACTGCTGGTCGGCGGCGGATGTTGCACTGCTGACGGGACTGTTGATCCTGGCTGATTCCCCGATCGGGATTCTGTTGATCGGTTATCCGATGCTGATCGTCTCAGCCGGCCTGTTTTTTTATGTACGGCTGGTGTTGTTTACCACGGTACTCTCACTGCTTGCCTTTGCGATCCTGGTTCTGGTCAGGCGGGAACTGGTGGAGTTGTGGCAGTATCCCGTGATTTACGGGATGGTCCTGGCGATATTGGGAATGATCACTGCGTACCAGATTTACCGGGTGCGTGTGCTGAGTCGCTATTACGAACTGCGGCGCCCGGAGCGTTGATCAACAGGGCGATCAGGCCGCTTTCGATGTTCTCGCGGCTGCTTCGCGGGTGATCAGTCGATGCAGGGCCTGCCAGACACGACTGATTTCCAGCTCTTCCATGCAACACAGATTCTGCGGTCCCCGTTTGGGGCAGCGCTTGTTGTAACTGCCACCGCAGCTGACATTCGTGGAGACCAGTTCGTGCAGGTCTCCCGGCGGACCGGAACGGAGAGAACTGGTGCAGGTGAAGATCCCCGTGACCGGAGTCCCCAGTCCCGCAGCCAGGTGCATCGGACCGGAATCGTTGGTCAGTACAAAGTCAGACTGTTGCAGAACTGCGGCCAGTTGTTTCAGCGAAGTCTCTCCGGCGAGGTTGATCACCCTGCCGGTGGGAACGAACTTATGTAACAGTTTTTCGATGTGACCGGTCAGTTCTCTTTCAGCTGACGTTCCAACCAAAACAATCTGGCAGCGGAAGCGGCGGATCGCTTTGGCGCCGACGGCGGCGAAGCTTTCCGGCGGCCAGCGTTTGGTAATCCATTGCGCGCCCGCATGGATGGCCAGAGTGGGCAGCGGGTATTCGGGGGAATGTAATTTATCCAGAGCCCAGTTACGGTCTCCCGGAGACAGATAGATTTCTGTTTTGCGCTCCAGCTCTCCCTGTCCGAAGGCATCTGCGACACGCCAGTACTTGAGCCAGGCGGGGACATAGCGCCCGGTGTCGGGGACGGTCAGATTGCAGGTGAAGCGGGAACCTTCGCGGGCGGCTTCAATGCCGATCCGCCACGGGGCGCGGGTTGCGGCTGTCATGATGCCGGTACGCAGCAGTCCCTGCAGATCGATGACCAGGTCAAACTTTTTCTGGTTCAGGCTTTTGAGAAACTGCCACCATTGCCCAGCTGAGCTGCGGCGCTGGAAAGGAATGATTTCATCCAGGCAGGGATGCCCTTCCAGCAGATTGGCAAAGCTGTCGCGGATGACCCAGGAAATGCGGGCGCCCGGAAAGCGTTCGCGGAGCACCGGCAGAATGGGAAGTGTCTGCACGACATCACCCAGCGCACTGGGTTTGATGATGCAGATTCGCTGCGCTTCAATCTGATTCAGTTGTGCTGACAGGTCGGGTGTGCTCATTGACTTCAGGAATACAGGCATCGAATGTAAGGAGTGTTTGAACAGGCGCAGCCCACAGGGGCGGCATCATAATAGGTGAGGCGGAATTGAGGCAAGATCAGCTTGGTGCCGGTGACAGTCTGAATTTCCCTGATTTCATAGGGTTACGGTGTGAAACTGATACTGAATTCTGATTTTTTTCTGAGAAACTGCGAAACATCATCCTCCGTTTCGCGTTTGATAATGTGTTAACTGAAACCGCTGCAGGAAGCTGATTCCTGTTCACATTGTTTTTGAGAATGAGGAGCTGTCTTGATGAAAATGAATCGGATTGTAACTGCGTTTGCTTTAGGCATGGCTGTGCTTTCATGGAGTTCTGCAACGCAGGCTGAAGAGGGGAAAAAGGGACAGCGCCCCAACCGCGAAGAGATCATCAAAAAATTTGATAAGGACGGTGATGGCAAGTTGAATGAAGAAGAGCGTGCCGCTGCACGGAAAGCACGCGAAGAAAAGGGAGGTCAGAAAGGGCGTCCGGGCTTTAACCGGGAAGAGTTCATGAAGAAGTTTGACAAGAATGGCGACGGCAAACTGGATCAGGAAGAGCGCAAGGCTGCTCAGGAAGCCCGTGCTAAAATGGGGCAGCGTGGCCCGCGGATGAGCCGTGAAGAGATGATCAAAAAATTCGATAAGGACGGCGATGGGAAGCTGAGCGAAGCCGAACGTCAGGAAGCACGCAAGACTCTGGGCGCAGGTCGTCCCGGGTTCAACCGCGAAGCGATGCTCAAGAAGTTCGACAAAAACGGCGATGGCAAGCTTGATGAAGCCGAACGCCAGGCCGCACGGGCAGAGATGATGAAGAACCGTGGCAAACGGGCTGGTGGCAAAGGCAAAGGAAAGCCCCGGAAAAAATCATAACGGAAAAAATCATAACGAACATGGCGAGGCTAACGTTTCGCCCGTGATGTGAACGAAAACAGCCGACGGGATTGATTTCCGTCGGCTGTTTTTATTTGCTGTTTCAACTCCATTCAGGCCTGGTCCGAGATGATTTCGTTATCGAAATAGTTGGTTCCCATGCCGGCATCGATGACGATTCCCTGAGAAGTGATGCCCGAGGAGCGGGGACTGATCAGGAAGGCCACTGTGTCTGCGACTTCGCAGGTCTGTACGGCTGATTTTCTCAACGTGGCCTTTTCTGCGAACAAGTAGCTGTCGACATATCCCGGGATGCCTGCGGAGGCGGACGTTTTCAGCAGGCCGGGACAGACGGCATTGAAGCGGACCTGCGAGAAGTTGGAAAATGATTTGGCCAGAAAGCAGACTGACGAATCGAGGGCCGCTTTGACCGGGGCCATGTACCCGTAGTTTTCCGCGGCCATGCGTGTCGTAGAGATTGAAATGGTGACCACACTCCCCTGCTCCGGATCGAGCAACTCTTTGAAGGCGTTCGAGAGCGCGATCAGGGAGAAACAGGAGATGTCGACTGCCTGTAAAAACGCCGCACGGGGAGATTCGTGGAACGGGAGCCAGCCGGCTGAGTAATCGGCAAAGGCGATGGAGTGTACCAGGCCGTGGATGACATCGTATTTCTGGCTGATGTCGGCCTGCAGCTGGTCAATTGCCTGCTGATGTTCGACATCGCAGACATAAATCGGTGCGTCTTTCAGGAGCTTGGCCAGCGATTCCCTGCGGGCTTCCGAACGCACGACATAGATGACTTCGGCTCCCGCTTCTTCCAGGACCTTTCCCGTCTGATAAGCCACGCTTTTGCGGTTGGCGACTCCAAATACGAGAATCCGTTTTCCCGCTAACTTTAAAAAATCCATTCAATCATTTTCCCAGGATCGATTTCTGTAAACAAATTCTGAAAGACCGAGGGTTACTCTGACAAATTTTCATTTTTTTCGCAATGTGTAGAAGATTGTCACTCTCAGATAAGTCGTAATTCGACATAATGAACGGGACGGCGGTCCTCTCCTGATTCTGTTTAGTCTAAATGTTTCCTGAAAGTCAAATCCATGTTCCGGTCACGTGCTTCATTGAAATCACTGGCGATGCTGTGTCGTTCTTTAAGTACGATGCTGGAATCCGGGGTGCCGATCACGAAAAGTTTCCAGCTGGCCGGGAAAAAACTGAGCGATCGTCGCATGCAGCAGTCGGTTCAGGATATCACCGTTGAACTGAAAGCCGGTAACGATGTGACCTCGGCAATGCAGAAACAGGGGGACTATTACCCGGAACTGATGATCAACATGGTCAGTGTAGCCGAACAGAGCGGCGGTCTGCCTGAAGTATTGAAAGCGTTGTCCGAACATTATGATCAGTTGCTGAACCTGCGGAAAAACTTTGTGAGACTGATTGCCTGGCCCGTGTTTCAGTTCGTGGCGGCGATTATGGTCATCGCCCTGATGATTCTGGTGTTGGGGTTGATAGCGGACGCACGGGGAGGCGAGGCGATCGACGTGCTGGGCCTGGGGCTCTCGGGACCCAGCGGTGCCCTGATCTGGCTGACCTGTACGTTCGGTTCCATTTTTGTAATGTTTGTCGCATATCAGCTGCTGGATCGACTGTGGGGAGGCAAACGCTTTTTTCACCGCCTGTTTCTGAAGATTCCCGTTGTGGGTCACTGCATGCGTTCGTTCGCCATTGCCCGCTTTTCCTGGGCATTCGCACTGACACAACAGGCCGGCATGAATATTCTGGACTCGCTGGAAGCCAGTCTGAAAGCAACGGGCAACGGAGCCTTTATCGCGGAAATTCCCCAGGTGAATGCCGCCGTGAATGATGGAGAGCACCTGACTGATGCTATGGCTATGACGCGACTGTTTCCCGACGATTACATTCAGATGGTCAATGTGGGAGAGACTTCCGGAACCGTGCCTGAAACGCTGGAACGGCTGAGTCCCCGGTTTCAGGAAGATGCACAAAGATCTCTGGCTGCTCTGGCAGCAGTGCTGGGCTGGTTGGTCTGGGCGATGGTGGCCGCTTTTATCATCTTCGTTGTGTTCCGGATCGCTTTCTGGTATCTGGGGATAATCAACGATGCGTTGAAACAGGTTTGACCCGGGTTTCCTTCTGAACGCCGTCAGTCCTGATCGCTGCCAATCACAACCGAACAGAAAAACGACCGTGTCTCACTTTCATTTTGAACTGATCCATACCGATGCCCGTACCGGAGCCCGCGCGGGACGCTGGCATACCCCGCATGGTATTGTCGATACTCCGGCTTTCATGCCGGTCGGTACCCTGGCCTCTGTCAAAGGGCTGCTTCCCGAACAGCTGAAACAGGTGGGAACACAGCAGGTGCTGGCCAATACTTACCATCTGGCGTTGCGACCCGGTGCCGAGATCGTACAGGAACTCGGGGGACTGCACGAGTTTATGAACTGGGATGGCCCGATTCTGACCGACAGTGGTGGATTTCAGGTCTTCAGCCTGGCACAACTCACCAAAATGGATGATGAGCAGGTCGTCTTTCGCTCTCATATCGATGGCAGCTTATTTGAACTCTCACCGGAAAAGGCGGTGAAGATCCAGGAACAACTGGGAGCCGACTGCATTATGTGCCTGGATGAGTGTCCGCCGCACGATGTGCCTCTGGAAAAGATGCGGGAGGCGGTCGACCGGACGACCAAATGGGCGGCCCGCTGCCGGGATGCACAGAAACGGGATGATCAGGCGCTGTTCGGCATTGTCCAGGGGGGCACCGACCAGAAGATGCGGGAGCGTTCTGCCGAGGGACTGTTGCCTCTGGAATTTCCGGGATATGCGATCGGGGGGCTGAGTGTGGGAGAAAAGCCTGAGGATATGTACTCTACCCTGGATTTTACGACGCCTCTGCTGCCTGTGGAAAAGCCCCGCTATCTGATGGGCGTGGGACGTCCTTCCGACCTGATCGAGGCGATCATGCGGGGCGTGGACCTGTTTGACTGTGTGATGCCGACCAGAAATGGCAGAAATGGAATGGCTTTTACCAGTCAGGGACGCGTGAATTTACGTAACCAAAAGCATGCCCGGGACCCCAGTCCGCTGGATCCCGAGTGTGATTCGCCCGGTTCACGGGATTACAGCCGGGCTTATCTGCGACATTTATTCATGGCGCGGGAGATGCTGGGGCCGATTCTGGTCTCGTTGCACAACATTGCCTTTTATCAGAAGCTGGTGCGGGACATCCGCGCGGCAATTCTGAATGATCAAGTTGAGGAGTTTAGGGCGGTTCACCTTGCCCGCTGGAACGCATCTTTCTAAGATACAGCTTACTTGATTGCTGGATAACTCCTGAAATTGTTTAGGTTTGGGCCAAATTGGATGCATGAGTGCATTGTCCCAGCCTTGAAAATAGATATCAAATTTCTTGCTGGATCGGGGTGCGGGTCAGATCTAAGTGAAGAATTAGTTTCACTTTATGGATTGGCCTGCTGACCCGGAAGAGAACGAAATGCACACTTTATTAGCGACTTTGTTTTTACTGGCTGAAGAGGCCCCTGCCAAACAGCCCTCTGCTCCCTCTTTCATTGTGCAGTCGCTGCCTTTTATTGTGATTGTGGTCTTTTTTTACTTCATCATGTTTCGCCCGCAACAGAAAGAGCGGGCGCGACGCGAGCTGGCACTGAAGGAATTGAAGAAAAATGATCGCGTGGTGACCATCGGCGGGATCATTGGTACGATTGCCAATATTTCTGAGTCCGATCAGGAAGTCACTCTGAAAATCGATGACAATTCCAAGATGAAAGTGCGTCGCAGTGCCATTCAGGGGCTGTATCAGGTTGAAACAAAAGAAGCAACAAGCTAGTTTGCGTTTCAACAGAGTCAATTGTCAGTATCTGGCACGAAGTTGTCAGCTTAAATCATCATTGCCGAATGAATCGGCCCAGGCAAATAGAATCGTTTCAGGACTAATTGAATGACAGGGATTGATTTTCACTCAGCAACTCTGCTGGCTGCGGAAGCGACAGAAAAAGCGTCTTCAGGAGTTTCCATCTGGACTATCATCGGAATCCTCCTGATTGTTTTCGTTCTCCCCTTTGTCTTAGGAGCGGTGATTTCCCGCGCTCTTAAACTGAAGGAGTTCTCACAGAAAATCGGCCTGGTCCTGTTTACTGCCATCATTGCGGCCACTCCCTTTGTCTGGCAGGTGACTCATGGCCATGACTGGCGGAACGCAATTCGTCTGGGGATCGACCTGGCCGGCGGTTCGAACATGGTCTTCGAAGTCGATCAGGCCAAAAGTGAGAAAGAACTCTCCAACGAGGTGATGGACCAGATGGTGGGCGCGATCGGGCGTCGTATCAATCCCTCGGGGACGGAAGAAGTCACGGTTCGCAAAGTCGGCCAGAGCCGGATTGAAGTCATCGTACCGGGCGCCGATTCGGAAGACGTTCAGCGGATTAAATCGCTGATTACCCGTCTGGGGAGCCTGGAATTTGATATCGTTGCGAACCGTCGCGACCATCCCCGTGAAGTCCGACTGGCGCAGGAAGCCAAAGGCAAAGATGTCCGTGATAACGAAGGTCGCGTGATCGCCAGCTGGCGGGAAGTCAGCAACGATGAGCCATTCAGCACAGAGGACCAGATGGTCGTCCGGCCGGTGACCCGCAAGGATGGGACCCAGGGTGAAGAAGTTCTGGTCATCATCGAGCCCAACGAAGAACGGCGTGTTACCGGGAAATACCTGGTGCGTGCCCGTCAGTCGACAGACGAGAACGGTGCTCCGGCGGTCTCCTTTACCTTCAATGCCCGCGGCGGGACCCTGTTCAGTCAGCTGACCTCGAAGAACCGGCCAAGTAAGGATGGTTTCCATCGCCACCTGGCCGTGCTGCTGGATGGTAAAGTACATTCTGCACCGCGACTGATTACCACCATCGGTTCCGAAGGCCAGATTACCGGACATTTCAGCCAGAAAGAAATCACCGATCTGTTGAATGTCCTGAATGCCGGTGCCCTGGAAGTTCCCTTGAAGCCCGAGCCGGTTTCCGAATTCTCCATCAGCCCGCTGTTGGGGATCGACGTACAGGAAAAGGGTAAGCAGGCGATTATCATCGCAGCCGTGGCTGTGATCGCATTCATGCTGATCTACTACCGGTTTTCCGGTCTGGTGGCGAATATCTGTCTCACCTTGAACCTGCTGCTGGTGATGGGCTCGATGTCCTTCATCGATGCGACGTTCACCCTGCCCGGTCTGGCCGGTCTGGTGTTGACGATCGGTATGGCCGTTGATGCGAACGTGCTGATTTTCGAGCGTATCAGGGAAGAGAAAAACCGTGGTTCGAGCCTGCGGATGGCGATTAACAACGGTTTCTCACGCGCCTTTACCACGATTGTGGACGCTAACCTGACCACGCTGATTGTGGCTGTCGTGTTATATGTGATCGGTACCGACCAGGTCCGCGGTTTCGCCGTGACGCTGTTTATCGGGATCGTGATGAGTATGTTTACCGCTCTGTATGTGGGACGCCTGATCTTTGACATCTTCGAACGGAAACGCTGGATCAGCGATCTGAAAATGATGAGCATCGTGGGTGATACCAGCATCGATTTCATCGGCAAGAGAAAACTGGCCGGAGTCTGTTCGGTCGCCCTGATCATTATCGGGATGGGCGTTGTTGTGGCTCGGGGACAGGAAAACCTGGATATCGACTTTACCGGCGGTACCATGGTGACCTTTGAATTCGAAAACAAACAGGACATTGACGAAGTTCGCAACAGCCTGCAGGAAGTCTTTGGCAGCAGCATTACACTGGAACAGCTGGAACTGTCGAACGATCCTTCCTCCGAAGGACGGTTTTTCCGGCTGCGAACCACGATGAATGATGCGGATCAGGAAAATACCGGCAAGAAAGCTGCCGACAGCATCCGCGATAACCTGAATAAAGCCTTTGACGGAACTGATCACAAGCTCCGTAAAGTGACGATGGATTATGGAGATGTCAAAAAGCTGACCGGCAGTGAAGATTCACCGGCTGGCTCCGAGGTCGAGATGACCTTCAGTGGTGATCTGAAACCGTCTACCGTTGAGAACTATCTGAAAGAAGCCATTGCTTCGATCAAGAATGAAGATGGTTCTGAAAAGTACGAGCGGATTCCTGAGTTTCAGTTGCAAGGCGGTTCTGCTGAAGAGAAGAAGGCGGAAGAGAAAACAGACGATGAGAAATCGGAAGCCGCTCCTGAGCCGGACCGTTTCAAAAAGATGACGGCCCAGTTTGGTCCGGACCTGGCGGTCGCTGATCTGCAGACTGCTCTGGCAGCCATGAAAAACGTCATGGCAACGACTGCTGTCCTGGACGAAGTGAACAGCTTCGACAGTTCCGTGGCCAGTGAGATGCAGGAATCGGCCCTGATGGCGATGCTGATCAGTCTGATTGCGATCGTGGCTTATATCTGGTTCCGCTTCCAGCGGATCACCTTCGGTCTGGCTGCTGTGGCGGCCCTGGTCCACGACGTGCTGGTCGTGCTGGGACTGGTTGCCCTGGGAGCTTACCTGAGCAATACCGCTTTGGGGCCGGTAATGGGGCTGACTGATTTTAAGATCAATCTGCCTATGATCGCCGCCTTCCTGACGATTGTCGGTTACTCGCTGAACGATACGATTGTGGTCTTTGACCGGATCCGTGAAGTGCGGGGTAAGAACCCTGCTCTGACCAACAACATGGTGAATGAGAGTCTGAACCAGACTCTCTCACGAACGTTGCTGACTTCGTTCACCACGTTGATTGTAGTGATCATCCTCTACGCGATTGGTGGTGAAGGGATTCATGGATTCGCCTACTGCCTGGTACTGGGTGTGATTGTCGGTACCTACAGTTCGATCTTTATCGCCAGCCCGGTACTGCTCTGGCTGATGAACCGTCCGGGAAGTGCAACTGCCCGGGCCACGCAGGAAAGCGAAAAGCAGACCAGCGTCAGCAAGAGCTGAACTGGTTGCTGAGTAAGCTGATTTACCCAAAAGCCAAGGGGCTGACTTTGAAAGTCAGCCCCTTTTTTATGGGTGAATGGTCTGCTGCAGGCCAGCACTGTTCAAAGGCTGGCGAGTCAGGTTCCAGGTAGTGTTTCTTAATTCGGATGGTCTATACCAAAGTGGTTTCAACCGGGGCTAACGCCCTGCGGCTAATTTGGCTTTTCTGTTGTTGAAGTCTTGAAAACAAGAGTAACAGCATACCCTCGGCCACGGAGAATAATTACATGACTTACGCTATAGACCTCATAATTACGCTGAAATCTATTAAATAAACGCTACCTAGCGAACCTTGTGGCCTTCCACAAAGACGGCTTCAACGGAACCCGGGAAGGTGATCCCTTCGAAGGGAGACCAGCCGCACTTGGTTTTCAGGTCTTCCCGCTGAATCGTGACGGGACGTTTGAGGTTGAGCACGGTCAGGCTGGCGGTATAGCCGGGTTCAATTTTACCGAATTTCAACGGGGCGATATACGGATTGACGAATTCGCCCGGATTTTCCGAACAGAAGCAGGCTGCCTGTTCCGGAGTGAATTTCTGGTCCAGAATCAGCCAGGTCACAAACGCGCCATAGGTGTCCAGGTGAGGCTGGCCCGAGATCCCCTGCTCGTTTTCCTCCAGTGTGTGGGGGGCATGATCGGTGGCCAGGTAGTCCAGAGTGCCTTCCCGCAGTGCTGCCAGCATGGCTTTGCGATCTTCGATCGTACGCAGCGGCGGATTCATCTGCATCTTGCCCCGATTCTGATCGGTCAGGTCAGACTGATCGAAATAGAGGTGATGAGGAGTAACTTCACAGGTGACTTTCAGACCGCGGTCCCGGGCGGCGCGGATCAGGGGGAGCCCTTCTCTGACGGAATAATGGCAGAGTTTACCGCGGAGGTCATATTTTTCGATCATCTGCAGGGCGAAACGGGTGGCGGAAATCTCACATGCTGCCGGCCGACGTTCTTCGTGGGTTGCGGCATTGGCGTGTTCGTCGAGCAGGATCGGGTCTTCACAGTGAAAGCTGACATTGCAGCCACGATACTGTGAAAGGGTTTCGTCGAGCTGTTCCAGTGTTTTGAAAAACAGGTCGCCGACACTGGGGCCCATGTAGGCTTTGTAAGGGACCGGGAAAGACAGCGGGCTGGTACCCGGGCCAATGCCCGCGTAGAGCGTAAAATGAATCGGCGGGTTGCGCTGCTTCAGGTGTTCCTGTTTGGCGTGGTAGCTTTCGTCGGTGATCGGAGGGACGGGATTGTTGGGCATGTCGGCCACATGGACCACGCCCCCGTTGATGGCAGCTTCCCCTGCGGTGCAGAAATCTTCTTTGTAGGTTTGTGATTCGCCGACATCGTCACGGGCATGGATGTGAATGTCACCCATGCCGGCAAAAATCAGACAGTCATCAGAAAAGGTGAAATCCGGCTCTCCCAGTTGGGAGCCGACTTCGGTGATCTGATTCCCCTCAATGCGAATCTGGCTGTGAAAAGTACCTGAAGAACTGACGAGAGTTCCTTGTATGATCATCGAACTGAAGTCATTCCGTTGTGAAAGTGGTGTTGTCCGCGGCGGTGTTGATTACCAGCCGACAGACATGTTGGTTTCGATTGCGAGCTGCGCTTCATGCAGGTCGGCGCCTGTGTCACGCATATAGAGCCGGATGGCGTGGACTTTGTCGCCCGAGGCGCGGAAGAGGCATTCACGAGCGGTATCGCAGGGTTCGGTGTGCCCTTCGATTCCCAGCAGGCGTTTTGAGATGACCCACATATCGCGGGGGCGGCGGGTGACTCTTAAGATTTCATCTTCAGGGTAATTTTCCTGAGCAGCATGCTCCGCTTCTTCTTGAGTGTTTGCCCAGCCCACCATGATGTGTGCGTTAGTTTCAATCTCGTATAGAGCCATAATTCAACTCCAGTCTGAAGAATGGAAATGTGAAAGCCTGTGAACAACAACGAAAAACAGGACTCTTTCGAATTCGTCGCAGCAGACATAAACTCAGGAGTCTGAAATCGAATAATTCCCTGCCCGTATTATAGCCAAGCCCGATTCGGGGTGAGAGTGTCTTCTGGAAAATGTTTCAAGAAAAAAAGAAATCCCAATTTCCTGCTTGTGTCCATGGAGCAATCAGGCTTGTTGCCGGTGGATTTCTCGAAGTCTGTTTTCTGGATCTACCTGTCTTGATTCGTGTTACGTGCGTCCCATTTCTCTTCCGCTGCACTTTTGCGGAGGTAAAACGGTGTCAGGCTCCAGACTTCACTGGGGGGTGGTGTCGGTTGCGTTAACAGTCGTGCGGTGATCTCCGCGACCTGAGCAGCGAGTGTATCGCGCGGCGTATCTACAATCTGGATTTCGGGTAAGGCATTTTGATCAAGCAGGTCGATTCCCGGTCCGGAGACGGCCTCGCCCGGCTGGAGTGCTGCAGAGAATTCCGTGATTTCCCGTAGCGTGATCTGTCTGGTCTGCTGCCACTGTCGTGCAGCAATACGGGTATATTTTCCGACAAACAGGTCGCCCCGCTGGGCATTGGAGGTCACCCAGGTTTCCTGGAGATCAGCGGGACTGCTCAAGGCGATGGCTTCAAAGGTGTCGATGCCGAGCACGGGGGCGCCCGTGACGTAACCGAACGTTCTTGCAAACGTAATGCCGATTCGCAGGCCGGTAAAGCTTCCCGGGCCGCGGCTGACGCCGATTCCGCTGATCTGACGGGGGGAAATCTGAAGTCGGTCCAGCAGTTTCCTGGCTTCGCTGACCAGTGTCTGAGCGTGTTTTCTACCCTGCTGCTGCAGAGAGACGGGCGCAATTTCCTGTCCGGGGCAATGAATGGCGATGGATCCACTGCGTCCGGAGGTGTCGATACCTAAATAAAACTCGGATTTTTCCACACTGACTCAAATCAAGTACATCGAAAAAAAGGCGCAAATGCGTTAAAAATGCAATTAGGAGTATGACAAACTCCCCCAGGGCTTCCAAGTCATCTACCGGAAAAACTCCAACTCGAGATATTAACGAGGGTCTGCGCAGTCTGAATTCTGACCATGCACTTCCTCGGGGCAGGCTCTCTAAGTCCAAAATTGAATAGTTTATTGTACCTCGAACGCTCAGAGGACCGAAAATAGATCGATGTCCCCCCGCCAGGATTTCGTTTCAGGTGTTTGAGATCTCCAGACAACCGGGAATTTTCTCGACAACACTCAGGCTGTTGTCAATCAAGTTAAGGCAAAATGGTTTACTTCAAAAAAATCAATAACCTGCTGACATCGTTCGATCTCAAGACTAGCGGGAAATGGTTTGTGCTTTCCTGTCTGATTGGTGTCGTGGCGGGGCTGGGCGCCATTGTGTTTGACGCTTTGACACAGTTCGTACAGCACCATTCCCTGGTGGCGATTGCCGGTTTCGAACATCCCCAGACGGTCGGAGAGTATTCCTTCTACCAGGACCACGCTGTGGAGGTCGATTTTGCTCCCTGGCTGCTGCTGGCGGTGATTACGCTCGGCGGACTGGCTTCCGGGGTGATTGTCTATAATATTGCTCCGGAGGCGGAGGGCCATGGAACCGATGCCGCGATCGATGCTTTTCATAATAAGCGGGGAGAAATACAGCCCCGCATTCCGATTGTCAAGACGATCGCTTCCGCACTGACGCTGGGCACCGGGGGGTCGGCAGGCCGGGAAGGCCCGATTGCGCAAATCGGGGCCGGGTTCGGATCCTGGGTGGCGACCAAGTTAAAGCTTTCCGCCCGCGACCGCCGCATCATGCTGGCAGCGGGCATGGGGGCCGGGATCGGTGCGATCTTCCGGGCACCGCTGGCCGGGGCGCTGTTTGCCGCCGAGATCATGTACAGCAACGCGGATTTTGAATCGGACGTCATCGTACCGGCTGCGATGTCGTCGATCATCGCCTACTCGCTGTACTGCATGTCGCTGCCTCAGTCGTTGCGGTTTATGCCTCTGTTTGGGAATGAGCTGCATCATACGGTCGATTCCCATTTCGAACTGATTCCCTATGCAATCCTGTCGGTGGTGCTCAGCCTGTCCGCTGCGTTTTATGTGAAAACGTTTTACGGCACGAATAAGCTTTTCAAGCGGCTGCCGATCAAACCGATGTTCCGACCGGCGATCGGGGCGTTCCTGACCGGGGTCGTCGGAATCGGACTGTTCTATCTGTACCATCAGGACATGCGGGCGCTGTCGGTGTTGTCAACGGGCTACGGTTTACTGCAGGAAGCGCTGACGAATGCCTCCAATGTGGGTATCCCCCTGTTGCTGACGATTGCGTTCGTCAAGGTCTTCACCACTTCACTGACAATTGGCTCCGGAGGTTCGGGCGGGGTGTTTGGCCCCTCAATGGTCATCGGTGGATGTATTGGAACTGCCACCGGACAGTTTCTACAGAAGATGTGGCCCGATCTGGTCACGCAGCCTGAAGCTTACGGTCTGGTGGGGATGGCCGGTTTTTTTGCCGGGGCGGCACATGCTCCGATTTCGACCATCATCATGGTCTCGGAAATTACCGGTAACTATGCCCTGCTCCTGCCGACCATGCTGGCATCGACGCTCTGTTTTGTGCTCTGTCAGCGGGTGCATCTCTATCAGAAACAGTATCCCAGCCGTCTGGATTCTCCCGCTCATCGTGGGGACTTCCTGATCGATGTGCTGGAAGGGAGCCGGGTGGCGGATGTGTATGATCCGAATCGCAAAATCCAGCTGATCCCTGAATCGAAAACCCTGGATGAAATCGTGCATTCACTGGCCGGTACGCAGCAGCATTATTTTCCCGTGGTGGATGATGCGGGACGCATTATTGGCGTGTTTTCTGAAGATGACGTGCGGGCTTATCTCTATGATGAGACGATCTGGAAACTGGCACTGGCCCGAGACATCATGCAGCCGGACTTCCTGCGGGTGACCCCTGAGGACGACCTGAATACCGTCATGCAGCGGTTTACCGCGATCAATGTGGAGGCCCTGCCGGTCGTCGATGCCAGCGATCCCGGTATCCTGCTGGGGATGCTGCATCGTAAGGAGACCATTGGTTATTACAACCAGCAGCTGTTGAAACATAAACGGGCTGGCGAGGAACTGGAGCCCGCGTAGGTCACTCGTCGTCCTCCTCACCGGTACTCCGCATTTCAAACAGAAAGCGGGATGGCAGGGTCGGCTGTTTTTTGCCCCACTTGGTCCGGGTGGCGGCGCGGCTGAGCGTCAGGTAATCCTGGGCCCGGGTAATGCCGACGTAGGCGATGCGTCGCTCTTCCGCAATTTCCGCGTCCGTCCCCTCGACCGACCGTTTGTGCGGCAGAAGGCCCTCTTCCATGCCGACCAGGTAGACGCGGGGGAATTCGAGTCCCTTGGCGCTGTGCAGGGTCATCAGTTTTACGGCATCCTGAGCGAGCTGATCTTCCTTTTCATTCAGATCGTCACGGTCTCCCAGGGCCGTTTCTTCCAGAAAACCAATCGGGCTCGGATCGCTGCTTCTCTGGCAGTATTCATTGATCGATTCAATGAACTGTTCCAGGACGACCAGTCGGGCCTGCTGCTGCTCGGAGGTCTTATACTGTTTTCTGATTTCCGAGGCGTAATCAATTTCCTGAATCAGATCCTGCATGATCCGGGCCAGTTCCCGGGGATGCTGTTCAAGGCGTGCCCGGTAGCGACGAATCAGCTGGTGAAAACTGTTCAGGGCGGTGCTGGCACGCGGCGTCAACTCATTGGCTTCGCGCGCGGAATCGACCATGTCCCAGAAGTGATGGCCGGCTTTGACGGCCTGGTTGACCAGTTTTTCGACCGTACCGCTGCCAATGCCCCGGGTGGGCGTATTGATGATCCGCAGCATGGAGAGTTCATCGTGTGGAAAGGCCAGCGTTTTCAGATAGGCCAGCAGGTCGCGGATTTCGCGACGATCGAAAAAAGACTGGCTGCCGATCAGCTGATAGCGGACGTTGGTTCGGCGGAGTTCCGTTTCGAAAACGCGGGGCTGTTCGTTGGTGCGGAACAGGATGGCAAAATCTCGCAGGGGAATATCCTGTGTCTCGTGCAGGTAGCGAATTTCGCCAATGATTTTTTCCGCCTCGGTCAATTCATCAGCCAGTTCGAGGAAGCGGACCGGAGCGCCCATTTTTTTATGGGCGACGAGCTGTTTCTTATGTCGATCCCGGTTGTGCTGGACGAGGCGATTGGCCAGGTCGATAATTTTGTCGGTACAGCGGTAGTTGCTTTCCAGGCGGACGACTTTGGCGCCGGGAAACTGCTGCTGGAATCCCAGAATGTGGCGGACTTCCGCCCCGCGCCAGCCGTAAATGGACTGGTCGTCATCCCCTACAACGCAGAGGTTCAGATGGGGCTTGACCAGGGCGCGGATCAGGTTGAACTGCGAGAGGTTCGTATCCTGGTATTCGTCGATCTGCACAAAGTCGAACTTACTCTGGACCTTGGCGAGGACTTCGGGAAACTGATCAAAGAGATCGTTGGTCAGCATCAGCAGGTCGTCAAAGTCGACGGCGCCACTGGAACGCAGTTTGGTCTGATACTTGCGATAAGCCATGGCGGCCAGGAAGTCAAAATCGTTTTCGGTGTAGTTGGTGGCCATCTCCGGAGAGACGTTGGCCATTTTCCAGTTACTGATCCGATTCAGCAGATCTCCGGGACGCAGGCTTTTGTCGTTGACGCGGATTTCGCGGAGGGCTGCCCGGGCCGCGGATTCCTGATCGCCACGATCGTAAATGACGAACTTCTGCGGATAGCCCAGTGCAGTGATTTCTTCGCGGAGGATCCGGACACAGAGCGAGTGGAATGTGGAAATAAAGGGTTTGGCAGGCAGGCGTTTCCCCAGCAGTGCGCTCATCCGCTCCTGCATTTCCTTCGCTGCCTTGTTGGTGAAGGTGACCGAAAGGATTTTGTCGGGGGGGACCCCCTGTCGGATCAGTTCGACCATGCGATAGGTGATCACGCGGGTTTTACCGGTGCCGGCGCCTGCCAGGACCAGCAGCGGGCCGGAAATGGTGGAGGCTGCTTCACGCTGTGCGGGATTGAGAGCGGAGAGATGACTGGAAGAATGGGAGGTCGAAGACAGGGACATAAAACTGGATCAACTATCGATGTTTAAAACTGTTACGGGCGTCTGTATTGAAGAGAGAACCGGTAAAGGTGTTCCTTCAGTGGCTGTCATCTGTTTTTTCAGGCCTGGGCCTGGGAGTTTTTTTCTGAACGGGACGTTCCGGTTTGCGCGAAGCGCTGCGCGACTTTTCAGCGGAAGCCTGCCCGGTTTCGGTCGACTCCGGTTTGGATTCCCCCGGTTGTCTGCTCGTGCCTGGCTTTTTTTTCTTGCGGACTTTCGGTCGCGCCTGTTTACTGTCGGGCTGCGGTTTACGGCGCGCCGGATCGGCTGTGGTCTGTTGTGCCTCCGAAGTTTTTCGGGGGGCGGAACGCTGCTGGTCCTTAAAAGCCTGTTTCAGCGGTTCGAGCATGTCGTTGACCGTCTGCCAGCGATCCTGCGGGTAGAGCTCCAGTCCTTTCATGATGGTATCGCCAATGCGCGGGTCCAGGTCGGGAAGCAGGTTCTGAATGTGTTCCGGCGGTGAATTAATATGCTGTAAGACCGCTTCCATCGTTTCCGCTGCTTTCCAGGGAAGCCGTCTGGTGAGCATTTCGTAACAGGTGACCGCATAGGAGAAGATGTCAATTTTCTGACTGGTCTTCTGCCGTTTGATTAGCTCAGGGGCCATGTAGGCTGCTGTACCTGTGCGATTCCCGGGCTGAAGGAACGGAGGCGTATTGGGAACGACCAGGCCAAAGTCGATCAGCTTCAGTTCGTGGTCGTTATTCACCATGATGTTACGCGGGCAGATGTCCCGGTGGATCCAGCCTTCATCGTGAAAATACTGGATGGCCTCTCCCAGCTGGATGATGTATCTGAGGCAGTTGGTTTTCATGTCCTCGTTCTGGGCATCTACCAGAAAGCTGAGGTTGTAGCCTTCGATAAACTCCATGACGAGGTACTGTTCCTGATCGGTGGTCAAGCCGTGCTCGTATGTTTTGACGATATGGGGGTGATTGAACTGGACTGCGATTTCGCCTTCTTTGGGTTTCTCGAGGCCGATAAAGCGGGCTTCCAGTTCCTCGGTTTTGACTTTGTCCAGAATTTTGAGGGAGACGACTCTGCCGGTCGTGTAATCGCGGGCCCGCCAGACCTTGGACATGCTTCCCTGACCGACGCGCCCGATGAGTTCAAAACGTTGTTTGATATTCACGCGGGGAATACGTGGTTCTTTGGAGAAGAGACGCTTTAAAAAGTTCATGTATTCACCAGGGGCAGAGAGTGAATTCAGGACCAGGTTTCATCCCGGGCTCAGAAGAAAATAACCGGCCCAACAGCATTAGTATAGTTGCCAGCCTGACGAGACGCAAAGCGGTCCGCCGGAAAGGGACCAAATCTGATCAGAGTCAACTGCTGTGCTCGCTCCATTTCTGCTGCAGCGAGTGGTGATCAGTTGCTCTGGGGAAGTCAGACGCAGTAGTCAATCAGTCGTGCCAGTTCTGAACGCAGTTTGGGACGTGAAATGATCCGGTCGATAAATCCGTGCTCGAGGAGGAACTCACTGGTCTGGAAGCCTTCGGGCAGCGAACTTTTGATAGTGGCTTCGACCACGCGCGGCCCGGCGAAACCGACCAGCGCCTTAGGCTCTGCCACCACAATGTCCCCCAGCGAGGCGAAACTGGCTGCCACGCCCCCCATGGTGGGGTTGGTCAGAACCGAAATGAACAGGCCTCCTTTTTCGTGATAGCGTCCCAGGGCTGCTGAGACTTTCCCCATCTGCATCAGTGAGAAAATTCCCTCGTGCATACGGGCGCCGCCGCCGGAACCACTGATAATGATCAGGGGGAGTTTTAACTCCGTGGCCTGTTCGATGGCGCGGGTGAGCTTTTCACCCACAACCGACCCCATACTGCCCATGATGAAGGAGGAGTCGGTAATGCCGATGACGAGCGGTCGACCACGCATATAGCCTTTCCCGACGATGCAGGCGTCCTTCATGCCGGTTTTTTTCTGTTCCAGGACCAGGCGTTCTTTGTAGGTTTTGTTCTTGTCTGCAAATTCCAGCGGGTCGCCAGCGGTGATATCGGGGTACCATTCTTCAAAGCTGTCCGGGTCGAGCAGCTGCTGGATCCGGGTGTGTGCCGAGATCGGGAAATGATGATCGCATTCCGGGCAGAGGCCCAGCCCCTGATCGACCTGTTTGCAGAATACCGTGGCATTACAGGCGGGGCAGCGTTGCCAGAGTCCTTCCGGCACCCCCCGTTTGGGGCGGGCAGCTGGGCTGAGCTTTGAATCGATGTTTGACTTGGGAGCAGAACTCATATTACTTAGCCTCCTCGTAGCGCCACTTTTCCGCATGGCTGCTTTGACCCTGTTGGGAATCCCTCTTATCTGATTGATCGTCAAAATTTACCTGTTTTGAATCACTTTTTTTAGGGGGTGACTCGAGAATTTCCAACTTTTCATTGTGACAGAAGCGTCCTGCATGCTCAAAAGAAATTTTCTCTTTCTGTTGATTCCGCAAGAGGCAGGAAATGATGGTTGCCAGCGGTTCCGAAGCAACGATCGCGAAATTCTGTTTCTTCTTCAGGTATTTCTGCAGCGTTTTCTGCACCCGGTTGACAGCTTCCGATGCCAGCTCTCCTTCGGGGGGGCAGACCGTTTCAGGGGATTCCGCCCACTGTTTGAGCAGCTTGGGATACTTGCGGCGGACTTCTTCGTACTCCAGGCCCTGCCAGAGCCCCTGGTCGAGGTTCCGCAGGCCTTCTTTTTCTTTGACAGGCACTCCCAGATTTTCACCCAGTTGTTCAGCTGTGGATAAAGCCGGCTCTGAAGAGGAGGTGATAATGGTTTCGATGCCCGCACTTTCGAGCTCGGGCAGCAGTTTACGGACCTGCTCTTCCCCCTCTGCATTCAGGGGGAGGTCCAGTGTGCCTTGAATTCGCTCGTCTTTATCAAAGTCAGTACAACCAGGACGTATGAGTACCACAGTTGGCATGGTTTTGAATCTCTTTTATTTTAGGGAAGCTGTCTGGTCCCTGGCAATCCGGGCCAGTTCGCTGACAGCATTTGAATAATCGGACTGGCTGAAGATGGCGCTTCCGACAACAAAGTAATTTGCTCCCGCCTGAGCCGCTTCACCGATCGTGCTCGTATCGATCCCCCCATCTACGGAGAGGATCGTATCTGCAGAGATCATCGATTTCAGTTGTCTGATTTTCTCGGGGCTGGTCTTGATGAAGGACTGGCCTCCAAAACCGGGCTCCACACTCATGACCAGCACCAGTCCGCAGGAGTCCAGATACGGTTCGATCTTCTCCAGCGGGGTTTGAGGGCTGACCGCCAGTCCGGGCAGAACACCGGCCTGGTTGAGGTGGTCCAGCAGACCTTGTGGCTCCGGCAGTGCTTCAATGTGAACGGTGATCGAATCACAGCCAGCCTTGATATAGTCATCAACATACTGTTCCGGATTGCTGATCATTAAATGGGCGTCAAAAAACGCATCCGTTAATGGTCTGACCCGCTCAATGAGCATGGCACCATAGGAGAGATTGGGGACAAAGTGCCCATCCATCACATCCCAGTGGAGTACGGGGGCCTGCGTGGCATCCAGCAGCTCGACTTCTCTGTGGAGGTTTCCGAAGTCACACTTCAGCATCGAGGGAGCAATTACCGGAGCATCTGATAACAGTTTGTGTTTGGTATTTGAGTCAATCATAGAATTCAGGAATAATATACAACTCAAAGCCAAAAGCAAGAGCTCTGAATTGTCCGCATCAAGAGTTTGATGTTCTTGAGTGTCTGATGAAAGGAGTAACCGCTTTTCGTTATAAGCGGGTCATTTTGACGATCTTAGGGAGCAACGTCTAGTCGAAAGTGAAAAATGTGTGTTCACGTGTATCTGTCTGTCGCTCTGGAAAAACAGCCGAGATGAAAACCATCTCGGCTGTGTTCGTGCATACGTCTCTATTCCATTACCTTTAAGGTCTTTTATAGATTAGAGTTGTGCCAGACGGGCGATCATGTCAGCCGTCCGGTTTGAGTAACCATATTCATTGTCGTACCAGCTCAGAACTTTGATCATATTTCCGCCGATCTGGGTGGTCCAGGTGGCGTCAAAGATAGAGCTGTGCGTATTTCCGATGATATCGCTGGAGACGATCGGGTCGGTGTTGTACTGCAGGATGCCTTTCAGCGGGCCTTCTGCAGCCGCTTTCATCGCAGCGTTGACGTCATCAGCAGAAGCGTCTTTGCTGAGAGTCACGACCAGGTCGGTGATGGAACCGGCGGGAACCGGAACACGCAGACTGAGACCGGTCAGCTTGCCGTTCAGGTCGGGGAGGACCAGGCCGACGGCTTTGGCAGCACCGGTGGTGGTCGGGATGATGTTCACAGCAGCAGCACGGGCCCGCAGCGGGTCAGCGTGCAGCTGGTCAGAGACACGCTGGTCGTTGGTGTAAGCGTGCACTGTGGTCATCAGACCGTGCTCAATGCCGAAGTTTTCGTGAATAACTTTGGCCATGGGAGCCAGGCAGTTCGTGGTACAGCTGGCGTTGGAAACGCAGTTGTGCTCGGAAGTCAGCTGGTCATCGTTGACGCCAAAGACCACGGTCATGTCCGGAGTGTCTTTAGCAGGAGCGGAAATCACTACTTTACGAGCACCGGCAGTGATGTGGCTGTCGTAACCGGGGTTACCGTCCGCTTCACGTTTGGTGAAGAAACCGGTGGATTCCAGAGCCACTTCGACTCCGAGTTCTTTCCAGGGCAGATTGCGGGGATCGCGTTCTGCACAGACCCGGACTGTTTTTCCGTTGACGATCAGGTTGTTGCCTTCTGCTTCAACGGTGCCGGGGAAACGACCCTGTACACTGTCATATTTCAACAGCCATGCCAGTTTCTGAGGATCTCCCAGGTCGTTGATGGCAACGACTTCAAATTCATCGGGCCGGGCAGCCAGTGCTCTGAATGTGATACGACCAATGCGTCCAAAACCGTTAATACCTACCTTTACAGCAGCCACAGGACTCACTCCTTACATCTGAATGAAATTGTATCTTTATTTGTTGACGGCAGATCCGCTGGAAGACAATTCCGCGAGGATCTCGTTGCGCGTACGTTGTCACTCGAATTCGCGGTGGATTGTAATGGTCTGTGCACAGCCACACAACCGAACGCAGCAACTCGTTTGAGTTCTTATTAATTCAACATTGTTAAGTATTGAAATCTGTGCCCAAACCCCCGGAGGTACTTCGCAACGAAAGTATCTCAAATGGGTGAACATCCAGTGTTCATGAAAGTGTTGAGAGGGGAAATCCGGACAAGTATTCCCCTCCCTTCCTGAAGTCTGGATGACACGTCCTCAAGGGGCTCCAGCAAAAATGACGATAGTGCTTGGGGGGAGAATGTTTACCATTAGAGGGAATATATCGACAGACCATGTATCAACGGATGTTGATAAGACCCTTTCCGATAGTGACTTAACTCTTCCCGCCAGGTCTTAAAAACAATCAAACCAATGCGTTCCCCAAACACCAGGACGGGCTGATGGACGATATTCTGCAGGAGTTTTTGGCAGAAAGCTGGGAAAATTTAGGTCAGCTGGATTCCGAAATCGTCGAGTTGGAAAAGGATCCCCAGAATGCGGAGCTGATTGCCAGCATTTTTCGGACGATTCATACAATCAAGGGAACCTGTGGTTTTCTGGGGCTGACCAATCTGGGAGCCGTGGCGCATTCGGCCGAGAATGTGCTGGGCAAAATGCGGGAACGCATGCTGGAAGTCTCCCCCGGGGCGATTTCTCTGGTTCTGGAAGCGGTCGACAGCATCAAAGAGCTGTTGCAGGGTCTGGAAGCTACGGGCGAAGAACCAAAAACCGATCATTCCACACTGACAGGGATGCTGGATGATCTGGCCAATCTGGCAACAGCCCCGGCTGAAGAAGCACCTGCAGCACCCGTGTCTGAACCGGAGCCCGCCACGACCAGCGAACCTGTGGCAGAAACTGCTCCTCCGGCTGAAGACACCCAGAGCGAACCTGAAACGGCCAGTCCACCCGTGGCTGAGGTACCGGACCAGGATACAAAGTCTCCGGAGTCCCTGCCCGCTCCCGAAGTAGCAGCGGAAGCGAATACAGAAGAGGCAGCTAAGAAAGTGAGTGTGGCCGATCTTTCCATCCGGGTGAATGTCAATGTCGTAGACAGCCTGATGAATCTGGTGGGAGAACTGGTGCTGACGAGAAACCAGCTGCTGCAGCTCGCGCGAGGGGATGAAGAATCCAAGTATGCTGCTCCGATTACCCACTTGAACCGCGTGACAACCGACCTGCAGGAAGGGGTGATGAAAACCCGCATGCAGCCGATCGGGAACGCCTGGAACAAGCTGCCCCGCCTGGTCCGCGACCTGTCGCAGGTGACTCATAAACAGATCGAGCTGGTGATGACAGGGGCGGAAACCGAATTGGACCGGACCGTGCTGGACGCGATCAAAGATCCGTTGACTCACATGGTCCGCAACTCGGCCGACCACGGGATTGAATCGCCAGAGATCCGCAAAGCCAACGGCAAGCCGGAATCGGGGACCATTCACCTGAATGCGTATCACGAAGGCGGTCATGTGATCATTGAAATTCAGGACGACGGCGCTGGCATCAGCCGCGAACGCGTGCTGAAAAAGGCGATCGCCCAGGGGCTGATCAACGAATCCGATGCAGACACCATGACCGACAGTCATGTCTTTTCCATGATTTTCCAGCCGGGCTTTTCGACGGCGGAACAGGTCAGTTCGATCTCCGGTCGCGGCGTGGGAATGGATGTGGTACGCACCCAGATTGAAAAAATCGGTGGTACGGTCGATCTGAATTCCCGCATGGGTAAAGGGACCACGGTTCGGATCAAAATTCCGTTGACCCTCGCGATCGTCTCTGCCCTGGTACTGGAGAGTGGCGGGCAGCCGTTTGCCATTCCCCAACTGGGAGTTGTTGAGCTGGTTCGGCTCTCTGCCGAAGATCGCGCGAAGATCGAAACCATTCATGATAAGAAAGTGTTCCGCCTGCGGGACCGCCTGCTGCCATTAGTCCACTTAAATGAAGTCCTGCAGCTCGAAGAAAGCCTGCCCGAAGATGACGACGACATGCACGATACCAATATCGTGGTCGTGCAGGTCGGCGAGGATCAGTTTGGACTGATCGTGTCACGGATCTTTGATACGGAAGAGATCGTTGTGAAACCGGTGGGCCGACTGCTGAAAAACATTGGACTCTATCAGGGAACCACGATCCTGGGCGATGGCCGGGTGGTGATGATCCTCGATGTTGGAGGCATTTTCAATCAGTGTGGCGGCAGTTCCTCGCATCCTCAGACAGTCGCCGAAGAAACGACGACCGGATCGGGACAGGATACGATCAGTATGCTGCTGTTCGGTGTCGGCGAGAACGAAACCATGGCTGTGCCGCTTTCGCTGGTGGCACGCCTGGAAGAGTTCCCGCTGGAAAGCATCGAGCTCAACGGCGGCCGCAAAGTGGTGCAGTACCGTGACAATCTGCTGCCACTGCTCTCTGTCGAAGGGGCCGGCTATGGCGGCGGAGAAGCCATCGATCCACAACCTGTGGTCGTCTTCTCGGAAAACAGCCGTTCGATGGGCCTGATGGTTAATGAGATCAAAGACATTATCGATGAGCAACTGGTGATCCGGATGCAGTCTGACCGTCCCGGTATCCTGGGGACGGCGATCATCGGCAAGAATGCGATCGATGTGATCGACACCCAGTATTATGTCATGCGGTCCACTCCCAACTGGTTTAACAAGGTGGAAGACAAGAAGTCTTTCCGGGTGCTGGTGGTGGATGATTCCATGTTCTTCCGTCAGCTGGTCGCAACGGCACTGGAGACGGAAGGTTATTCGGTAGTGACCTGTGACAGTTGTGTGGCAGCGGTGGAACTGCTGGAACGTGATTCCCGTTACCAGGCGGTTGTTACCGATCTCGATCTGCCGATGATGGATGGCTTTGAGTTCTGCGAATGGGTGAAAGAACAGCCGAACATGCAGGATGCCTGCGTGCTGGCGATGACCTCTTCCAACAACTCTGCAGATCAGTCCCGGGCCACGGAAGCCGGTTTTGACCGGTTCCTGGTCAAATTCAACTCTCAAGAACTCATTTCCTGTCTGGATGAGCATTTTGCCCGTACGAAACAAAACGCAGGAGTCAATGCATGAGCATTACAGCGACTGATTCAACCAGCGGCATGGAGTCGCAGTTAGATTACTCGAGTCAGTATGTCTCGTTTCGCGTGGATGGCCAGTTGCTGGGAATCCCCGTGAATATGGTCCAGGAAGTACTGACCGAGCAGGTCATCTCTCCGACTCCCCTGGCCCGTCCGGAAATCAAAGGTCTGTTGAACCTGCGGGGGCAGATTGTGACCGCAGTCAGCCTGAGAAAACGGCTGGGACTGCCCGACCTGGATGACGAAGAGTCCATGAATGTCGTTACCCGGCTGGGCGGAGAGTCTTTCAGCCTGCTGGTGGATGAAGTAGGAGACGTGATTAATGTTTCCGGACGCTCAATGGAGCCGGTTCCTCGGACACTGGATCCGCACTGGCGTTCGGTCACGATTGGTGTGTTTCAGCTGGATGAGGGTCTGTTTGTCATCCTGGATGTCGAGACAATCCTGAATTTTGACTGAATTCTGTTCTGTTCCCGGCGAATATTAAAAGGGCCAAATCGTGGATCTAAATGTGACTGCACTTCGCGAATCGTTCGAGCTGGTGGCACCCCGTGCCGACCAGCTGGCGGAACGGTTTTATGAGAAGTTATTCGAAGATTATCCCGACCTGCTGCGGTATTTCACACATACCGATTTTTCAGAGCAGCGGGGCAAGCTGATTCAGGCCCTGGTGCTGGTCATGAAGTCGCTGGAAAACCCTCCGGCTCTGACCAAAGTGCTGCATCAGCTGGGAAAAGAACATGATGAGATGGGGGTCCAGGAGGAAGATTATCCTCCCGTTACACAGACTTTGTTGAGTGTGCTGGCGGAATTTGCCGGCGAACACTGGACCGAGGAACTGGAAGAAGCCTGGAATCAGGCACTGGCAGCCGTTGCGAATCTGATGATTGAAGGAGCTAAAGACTCCAGTCGCGCAAAGCAACTTCAATCGGCGGCAGCCACGGGCTCAACGGGAGCCGACTTTGAAGAGGCGGAATCCGCTGTGGAACCTGCCCTGGCTTCAGAGACATTAACCGAACCACAAACCGAACAGTCTATTCGATCTGAAGAGCAGATCAACCATCCAAAGGAGAAGAGTGATATGTCGATTGATTCAGTACAGAACACAGGACAGAGCGCGGCTACTGAACGGTCGCAGAACCTCGATCAGTTTTACGGGATTGTGGAATTCAGTCCGCAAGCCACCCTGTTCGTCAGCCCTCAGGGAGAGCTGACCTATGTGAACCGCAAGGGCCAGGAACTGCTGAGCCAGCTCAGCGGTGACCTGGGACTGACTCCACAGCAGGTAGTGGGAGGCAATATCAATCAGCTGGGAGCCCGGATTCCTGAGCTGCAGACCGCCATCTCCGGTCTGGTGGGAGAGCAGACGATTACGGCTTCCATCGGGGACCGGAATGTGGAAATCAGCCTGAGTGCTGCCAACGGAGAGTCCGGCGAAAATGTCGGCACCGTGATGACCTGGGAAGACGTAACGGAAACTATCAAGCTGGAAGAGCAGAATTGCGATTTTGCCGGTCAGCTGGGGGCCATCAGCGATGCCCAGGCAGTGATTGAATTCAAAATGGACGGCACGATTATCACTGCCAATGACAATTTCTGTAAGACTGTGGGATACTCGCTGGATGAAATCCGGGGAAAACATCACCGTATTTTCGTGGACAGTGAGTACCAGAACAGCACAGAATATCATGAATTCTGGAAAAATCTGAATGCCGGTGTGAATCAGATCTCTGAATACAAGCGTGTTGGAAAAGGTGGCAAAGAGATCTGGATTGCGGCATCTTACAACCCGATCAAAAACAAATCCGGAAAACTGGTCAAAGTCGTCAAATATGCGACTGATATCACCGAGAAGAAGCTGGCTGAAGAGGATATGGTGCGGGTCCAGAACATGATGGACAATATTCCGATCAACGTGCTGCTCGCCAACCGGGACTTTGAGATGGTTTATATGAACCCTGCTTCTTACAAGCAGCTCAAAGCGATCGAGCATCTGTTGCCTAAGCCGGTCGATCAGCTGGTCGGGCAGAGCATCGATATTTTCCATAAAAATCCGGAAATGCAGCGACGTCTGCTGTCCGATCCTTCCAACATGCCACACCGGGCGAAAATCAAAGTCGGTGAAGAAACACTGGATCTGCTGGCGACTGCGATCACAGACAAACAAGGTAACTACATCGGTCCGATGGTCAGCTGGTCGCTGATCACCGACCAGGTGAAACTGGCTGATGATTTCGAAAGCGAAATTCAGGGCATCGTCAATGTAGTGACCTCTTCCGCGACGGAAATGCAGGCCAGTTCCAAGAGCCTGTCTGACATGGCAGATGAAACCGCCCGCCAGTCTCAGGTCGTGGCAGCTGCCAGTGAAGAAGCGACACGCAACGTGGAGACCGTCTCCTCCGCTGCAGAAGAGTTGAGCGCTTCCATCAGTGAAATTGCCCGCCACGTGCAGGAACAGTCTCACATGACTTCCCAGGCTGTGGGAGAAGCCGATCGCACGAATGAGACCATCAAAGAGCTGGGTGATGCCAGCAGCGAGATCGGTCAGGTGGTGAAAGTGATTACTTCGATTGCACAGCAGACGAACCTGCTGGCGTTGAACGCGACCATTGAAGCGGCCCGGGCCGGCGAAGCTGGCAAAGGTTTTGCCGTGGTTGCCAACGAAGTGAAAGAACTGGCCCGCCAGACCGCCCGTGCCACGGAAGAGATCAGCGAGAAGATCGGTGCCATTCAGGGATCGACCAATATCGCCGTGACAGCCATCGGTTCAATCGGGGAAAGCATTCGTAAGATCAACGAAATTTCCACTACGATTGCCAGTGCAGTCGAAGAACAGACGGCAGCCACCAATGAAATTTCCCGCAACGTGGCTGAGGCAGCTCGCGGAACCGCCGAAGTGACCAACAACATTTCGGGGGTCTCCCAGGCAGCCAGCGAGAGTGGTACCGCAGCCAACGACATGCTGGCCGCAGCTCAGGGGCTGACCCAGGAGTCTGTCAAACTGGACGAAGCAGCCGCCAGCTTCCTGAAGCGGATGCGTTCGATCTAGTCATCCCGGCCCTGACGGGGCGCGTGATGCGGTTCAATGAAATCAACCGTCAGTCTGAGCCAATGTATATTTACAAAAGCCAGATCTGACGGTTTTTTTCTTTAATGGAGTGAGTGAGGGTCAGGTAAAACACTGAACCTTGCCTATTTATGAGGAATTTAGACTTTGATCAGAACTGGGGCAAAAACGTGTCCTAGACTTCGAGAGACAGTTGAAACTGCCGCCCGACCACAGGATTGGCTTGTATCAGATACAGCAGTTATGTGGCGCGGCAATTGATCAAACGATAACTAAGATACTGGGAGACCGGTGATAATGAAAACGGTATTACTTGTAGACGATTCCCGTGCTGTGCGACTTGTAGGTCGCCGGATGATGGGAACGTTTGGTCTGGAGGTTCTGGAAGCAGAAGATGGCAAACAGGCTCTGGAAGTCGTTCGAGCGAATCCGGAACTGGATGTGATTTTACTGGACTGGAACATGCCGATTATGGATGGGATGGAATTTCTGACCGCGTTGCGTGCAGAAGACCGTGCTAAACAGCCCATCGTGGTGATGTGCACGACGGAAAACGACATGCCCCGCATTGTGCAGGCGATGCAGGCTGGTGCCAACGAGTACATCATGAAACCGTTCACTGAAGACATCGTCCGTGACAAACTTGAAGAGACAGGTGTTTTGTGAGCCGGTCGTTAATCAAAGTACTGCTGGTCGATGACTCGGCTGTGATTCGAGGATTGATGACGCAGGCTATCAATCTCGATGATCAGATCAGTGTTGTCGGTTCCGCGATGCATGGGCAGGCGGCATTAACCTGGTTGAATTCAAACCAGGCGGATGTGGTTGTCCTCGACGTGGAAATGCCGGTGATGGATGGAATCAGCTGTCTGAAACAGTTGAGACAGAGCCATCCGGATTTGCCGGTGATTATGGCCAGTTCGCTGACCCGTGCCGGTGCAGAAATCACTCTGCAGGCTCTGGATCTTGGCGCCGCCGGATGTGTTGCCAAACCGGTCGCTTCGAATGCGGCTGAGGCAATCGCACAGATGGCTCATGATCTGCTGCCGTTAATCAAGGCACTGGTACGTGACAGCCAGACTGACTCTCAGAGTCTGACCAATCTGCAGGTACGCACTACAGCGCTGCCAGCGAAGACTCCCATGGTGCTGGTGATCGGATCCAGTACGGGTGGACCCAATGCTCTGAAAACAGTGTTGTCTGCCCTGCCCGAGAAATTCTCACTGCCGATTCTGATTGCCCAGCATATGCCCCCTTTGTTTACCCGAACACTGGCGGAACATATCCAGCGGGATACAGGTCGACCAGCTGCCGAAGCGGTGGATGGTGCTTTGATTGAACGAGGTCATATCTATATCGCGCCAGGTGATTTTCACATGGTGGTCGATAAACAGGATGACCGCATGGTAATTCGACTGAATCAGGAAGCTCCCGAGCATTTCTGCCGTCCTTCCGTGAATCCGTTATACAACTCTGCAGCGAACTGGTATGGCAGTTCGGTACTGGCAGTTATGTTGACGGGGATGGGCGACGATGGGATTGAGGGTGCCCGATCGATCAGTGAACGTCAAGGTTATATTATCGCACAAGATGAACAAAGCAGTGTTGTCTGGGGAATGCCTGGCGCGATCGCCAAGGCAGGACTGGCCAACCAGGTACTGCCACTCAGAAATATTGCCACTGAACTGGCGCGACTTTGTTCTTAATAGAAAGTGGTGTTCCCGTGTCTCCAGAAGATTATAATTTCATTACCAGTTTTTTGCTGGATACGACAGGTCTTTCTCTCGGTGAGAATAAAGAATATTTACTCGAAGCCCGCCTGGTCCCTCTGGCTCAGTCACATGGAATGAACGGGATCGAAGATCTCGTGCTGGCGCTCCAGTCGAGCATCGACCCCAGTCTGAAAAAAGACGTCATGGAAGCGATGACTACCAATGAGTCGTCTTTCTTCCGTGACCGACGACCGTTCGATGAACTCAAAAATAACATCCTCCCCAGTCTGATTGCCGAGCGGCAGACAACGCAGAGATTGCGAATCTGGTGTTCGGCCTGCTCACACGGGCAGGAACCCTACAGCATTGTGATGCTGATCCGCGAGCATTTTCCGGAACTGGCCAACTGGAATATTCAGATCGTCGCAACCGATCTCTGTACCAAGGCGCTGGACCGTGCCCAGGGAGGCATCTATTCCCAGTTCGAAGTTCAGCGGGGACTGCCCGTGCAGCTGCTGATGAAACACTTCGATCAGTGCGAACAGGGCTGGCAGATCAAATCGGAGCTCGGCTCCGGTATTCAGTGGAAACACCTGAATCTGCTGGAAGATTTTCAGCACCTGGGCATGTTTGACATTGTGTTCTGCCGCAATGTGCTGATCTATTTTAAACCAGACACGAAAAAGCACATTCTGGATCGCATCAGCAGACAGATGTCGTCGTCCGGTGTGTTACTGCTGGGCGCTGCCGAAACCGTGCTGGGGATTTCAGACAACTATTCGAAAATGTCTGAATGTCAGTCGGCCATTTATCAACTGGCCAAAACCAGCCCCTTGTCAGCCGGTGTGAACTGAGACCGGCTGGCAGGATGCCTGTCCGGAAGTCTGAAATATTAAGAAAATTAATATTCTTTTCGGATGATTCCCTGTCCGTGAAGATCAATTCAATCCCGTAGTAAGATGCCTTTTCTCCCCTGTGCATATCTGTTATTAATGTGCGGGGTGAGAAGGTCAATCGGAGGTGAACCTTGATTTTTCACACCTGCTGTTCAGCTGATTTCGCACAGGGAAGTGCCCAATAATGCGGCTTGCATTTTTTGAAGACCATTCTGCTCTGCAATTCTCACCGGTATCGCTCATGAGACCGGTGTTTGAACTGCTGTGTGGTACCTGCACGCTCCGCGAACGGCTGCTGCGTTCCCTCCCCGTTTCTGAATGGGGTGTCCTGATCCGGCCTGCGTTGACGGAGGTCTATGCGGAAACTCATCCTGCCGCTCGCATCAATGATGCACTCTGGCTCAGCGAAGCCCCCACCCTGCTGATCAACGGACGCTGGCTGCCCGCAAACGCGGATCTGGAACAGCTGGCTGACGCATCCACAGAGAGCGTGGGAATGCTGGGAGACGGCGTCGCCTGGCTGCTGCTGGAACCGGAAGAGTCCGTGCTGCTGACCACCGAAGCCTGGGATGATGCGATCTGTCAGATTGCAGCGACCCGGAAGTCTGTGGCCGTGGAGGGAGCCGAACTCCGTTACCCCTGGGACCTGGTGAATCAGAATCGTCAACAGCTGCTGGCAGATTTCGCATTAACCAAAGATACATGTTCCACAGGCGGCGATGCCCGCAGCCTGACGATCGTGGGATCTCCAGACCTGGTGCGTATTGCCGAGACGGCAGAGATCGATCCCTTTGTGGTATTCGATACGCGTCAGGGGCCGATTGTGATTGAAGCGGACGCACAAGTTCAGGCATTCACCAGGATCGAGGGCCCCGCCTATATCGGTCCCGGGACGCGACTGTTTCGGGCCAACATCAAAGCAGGTACCAGCGCGGGCCCGTATTGCAGACTGGGCGGGGAAATCGAAGAATCGATTATTCATGGGTATGCCAATAAATACCATGATGGATTTCTGGGGCATTCCTACATCTGTCCGTGGGTGAATCTGGGAGCGCAGACCAGTAACAGCGATCTGAAAAATGACTATTCGCAAGTCAAAGTGCCTGTCGCGGGTGTTTCCGTCGACACGGGGGCGGTCAAGGTGGGCTGCTTCATCGGCGATCACACCAAGACCGGACTCAACAGTCTGTTTAATACCGGGACTTCGGTGGGAGTGATGTCGATGGTCCTGCCCACCGGGGAACTGTTACCCAAGCACATCCCCTCCTTTTCCCGGTTCTGGCTGGGACGGATTGACGACCAGGTGAATCTGGCTGATCAACTGCAGCTGGCTGAGACTTCAATGCAGCGCAGGGGGCTGACGCTGACCGTTGCCCAGCAGAAACTGCTGAAACTGCTGCTGGAAGAGACAGCCGAGGAACGCAACACCGCCATTCAGTGGTGGGATCGGAAGCTGGCCTCCCGCGATCCCCTGTCCCAGGTGCAGTCCGAAAGCTGATTCTCGGGACCGAACCGCTGCCTGGCGTGACAGTCACACAAACGAGCGAACTTATACCGCGTTTGGACTGTCTTAACAGTGAGTCTTGCACCCAGATCGGGGCGGGCCGGGATCTTGAGTCAAATCCGAGTGATTCCGCCATTTCGTAAGACTTATCATCTTGATGTAAGAATGTCGCAAAAACGAGGACACTCGCGACAGGGCCCGATCCGGGGTTGTTAAAGTTACCAGACCGCTTTGGAGTTCGAGCGCGTTACTTGACAGGGATTTACGTCAGCTGCCGACGTCAATTTCGTTTTTGGACTGGTTTGGTACAGTCCTTGCGATTCTTCCAATTATCAGGCTTATCCGCAGGAGATCAGCCCGGCAAAGACTGACGAACCAGTCGTTGCTGAGAAAGTAAATGAGACAACATAAAGTGATATAAAAATGAAACAGGAGAAGAGGGTCATGTCAGAACAGGTCATGGAAGAATTGTGGAGTGGTTTATCCCCCGTTACTAACAGTATGGAACTGGCGAATGCCGTCATTGATCGGCTGCAGGAACTGAACGTGGACCTGCAGGACGTTTCACTGACAGAAATGAAGAGTCTGCTGACGAAAGCCTGCATGCGTCAGGCGCAGGCGGAGTGGAAGCAGCGGAATCCACGGCTGTCGGATTGCCTGGTTTCGTAAACCCGAGCGACGGCACGCTGGCGGGGGGGCCGTTTTACAATTCGATTAAAAAAAGCTTGAACCGGTGGCATTTCCGATGGTAGAACGGAAATGCGTGGAAACAGCTCAAGGGAGCCTGTTGTTTTCCATGTGAAGACAACAGGCTCTTTTTTTATGGAAAGGCAGACCAATGGATGAGTCCCCCACTGATACTCCGGAACCGGAAGCCGAGGACGCACAGCGTACCGCAGCGATGGAACAGATCGTCGAATCCCTCAGACAGGGAAATAAAATTCAGGCGATCAAGGATTACCGGGAACTGACCGGTTCCGGATTGAAAGAATCTAAAGAGGCGATTGAAGCGCTCATGCAAAAGTATGAGATTCCCATGAAATCAGGCTGCGCCACCCTCCTGCTCTTCGCGCTTTCTTCTACGCTGCTGTTTTGCCTTGCCTGGCTGTAAGCGGCTTGCTCCTTATGGATTCCGGTCATTGACGCTGCGCAGGCCGATCCACCCGCTGTTTTGCTCACTTAGATCAAGTTTAATAAGGGGTTAATTTATTTTTTTATAAAACTCTTAAACAAATCTTGATTCATCTTGAGCACCAGCAGCGCGAATGTATACTCAATTAATAAGATTGTTAAGCAGCTCTGCCCGCAATCTTCCGATCTTTTGCTTCTATTCGATAATACCTTCCGGAACTCCATTCAATCTTCTTCCCGGGAATATCGGATTGGATGGTTTTGACTGGATCTTAATAATTCATGATTTCTTATCGTTTCTTTATTAGGAGTATGTCATGTCTTTCAGTCCCACCAGGAGACGCGGATTTACGCTGATCGAATTGCTGGTCGTGATCGCGATCATCGCAATTCTGATCGCCCTGCTGTTACCGGCGGTCCAACAGGCCCGTGAAGCGGCCCGGCGGGCCAGCTGCAAAAACAAAGTGAAGCAGATTGCCCTGGCTTTGCATAACTATCATGATGCCCACAGTGTCTTTCCCCCCGGCGGGATTACCTATGGCTGGTGCACACTGAGCGCCTCCCCGGGGCGGACGACTCACAACAAAAATGGTCTTTCCTTACTGCTGCCCTTCCTGGATCAGACCCCGCTATATAACCGCATCAATCAGCAGACTGCCAACAGTGCTCAGAATACGGGGTACTGCTGCGGCTATGGCGGTGCCAATGCACCACTGGCTGGCAACCCGGCTGACAATGCCGATGAAATGACGGTACTGCTGGATGTTTTCCTCTGTCCTTCGGATGACGGTACGACTCACTTGGGGACGGGGGCGCCCTATGGAACTTCCATTGCTCCCGGGCCAGCTAAAACCAATTATGAATTCAGTGCCGATCAGACGATTTCCTGTAACATCTGGGCGACTCAGGCAGTCAATGCCCGCAAGATGTTTGGAGAAAACAGCAGATGCCGCATGCGGGATATCAAAGATGGCAGCTCCAACACACTGATGATCTGTGAAACGACCCGACGCGTGGCCAACGGCGAACCCCCTGCCTGGGGGATGCGTGGCTGGGTCACCACGGGTGGTGACGTTGATGTGGGAATCAACGTCTGGGATATCCCGACCGGCTGGACTCGTCCCGATGTGGGGAACCTGAACAGCTGGGGCCAGGTAGGGAGCCTGCATACCGGCGGTGCTCATTTTGGTCTGGGCGACGGTGCGGTCCGCTTCATTTCGCAAAACACCGACCTGACTCTCTTAAAGCGACTGGGGACAATTTCGGACGGTTTCGTAGTCGAACTGCCATAGTCGTTTTAATTACAGCCTGAGTTTCAACCTGCAAGCGCGAGGGTAGTTCATGAGTTTGTTTCAGTGCAGGCAGTCGACTCTGGGAGTCGTTCTGCTGGTGTGTGGTCTCTGTGTCGGCTGCGGTTCCGGGGAGGAAGGGCCGGAACTCGGGCCTGTGACCGGGATTGTCATGATGAATGAAGAGCCGCTGGTGAATGCCGACGTCTTCTTCCTGCCCATTGAAGGGACTCCCGGTGTCGGCGGACAGGGACGGACTAAAGAGGGAGGCCAATTTGAAATTGTCTACTTCCGTGGTGGTGAAGGCCTGCCTGCGGGGGATTATCGGGTCGCTGTCAGCTATCGGCTGATGCCCGATGGAACGCCGGTTCCGGAAGGAGACGATACTCCCCCCATTGAATCACCGGCGTCTGAATCTCTACCGGCCAAATATTCCAGCAAAGATCATTCTGAAATCAAAGTGAAGGTCAAGCCGGGACAACCGGTGGAATTGAAACTGACCGGGAAGAAAAAGTAAGCTGATTTCCCATGGGGCTCAGCGGCTGCATCTATTTTGGATATCGACCAGGACAGGCATTCCGGTATTCCGCCGAATGCCTGTCTTTTTTTGTTCACAGTCATCACAGAGAGCAAGTGGTGTGAACAAGCGGATCTCCTGTTTTGGAGCCGGAAATCCTGTTCTGAGAAAAGTTTCCTAATGAAATCATCTTTTCTTCACATTTACCACACAATTTGTCATCATATTACGTGCTGGACTGAATTTACGTGATCTGCCCCCCAGGTGAGATCAAAGTGAATTGATTCCCGCTAGCAACCCGCCCGACCCGACCCCTCCTCGAAAGGTGATTGCATGAGACGGTTATTGACACCAGTGACTCTGCTTGGCGCCCTGTTAACGACAACAGTCATCTGGGCCTGTTCCGTGCCCGTATTCCGTTACGCGCTGGAACGCTGGCCTGCTGACAAATACAGTGCCGTTGTGTTCCACCGTGGCCCGCTGCAACCCCAGCACCAGAAGGTGATCGACCTGTTCGGGAAAGAGGGTGAGATCACGCGTCAGGCTGCGAATGTGGAACTGAGGCTGGTCGATCTGGATGATGACCCCGCCCCGCAGGACCTGGAGCTCTGGAAAAGACAACAGTCAGACACTTTGCCTCTACTGGTGATGCGCACTCCCCCGCCCGCTCCGGTTCCCGTCGGCTTCTGGTCGGGAGAACTGACCGAAGAAAACGTGGCGCGGCTGATCGATTCCCCACTGCGGCAGAAGATTGCGAAACAGCTGATCAATGGTCAGACCGCGGTCTGGGTCTTCCTGGAAAGCGGCGATCAGGCGAAAGACAAAGCGGGACTGGAACTGCTCACCAAAGAACTGAAGCGGATGGAAAAGACGCTGAAGCTCCCCGAAATCGAACAGGCCGACATTGAACAGGGGCTGGTCAGTGTTGCACCCGAGAGTCTGAAACTGAAATTCAACGTGGTATCTTTGTCTCGGGACGAGGCGGCAGAAGATTATTTTACCCGGATGCTGGTCGCGACGGAAAATGATCTCCACGAATTCAGCGACGAACCGATGGCACTCCCTGTATTCGGGCGGGGACGTGTGCTGTATGCCCTGATTGGCAAAGGGATCAATCCGGGAACCATCGAGCAGGCCTGCCGGGATCTCACGGGCCCCTGCACCTGCCAGGTGAAAGATCAGAATCCCGGGACCGACCTCTTAATGGCGGTCAACTGGGAAAAACTCGTGATTCCTTCTACGCAGGAAGAGAAAGAAATCCCCCCCCTGACCGGGCTGACCAGTTTCTCGAAACAGGGGGAGAAGGCGGCCCGCTCACTGAAGATGTCGAAAGACGCTGAGCAGAAGGCCGCGACGACTTCCGCAAAGTCAGACCAGGAGTCTGCAGGTGAGTCTGACCCCAAAACAGAGCAGGCTTCTGCAGAGACGAAAGTCCAGGCTCAGGAAGACGCGTCGCTGCCTGCAAGAGCGGGTGAACTTCCCGCTGCGGGTGCCGCAGGTACCACTGAAACCACGCAGGGAGATTCACTGATGCGGAATCTGTTGATTCTGGCTGCGTTTGCCGTTGTGATTATCGTGGCGGCCAGTTACATCGTCATGGCGAGAAAATAAACAGACGGTGTGACACTTTACCAATTTGACCTTTTATCATCCGGAACAATAAAGAGCGGGCACCATGTCAATCTTTCATCTGATTTTTCAGGAAATGCAGCATCGGAAAATGAACTTTCTGCTGGCGCTGCTCTCGGTGATCATCGCGGTGGCCTGTCTGATTGCCGCCTTAACGCTGCTGCAGGCAGATGAGATCCAGACCGCATTGATTCTGGAACAGAAAGAAGAAGCGGTCAAAAAGACCGGTGCTGAGCTGAAAGATTCGATGCGGAAGATCGCCAAGGGACTGGGCTTCAACATCCTGATCCTCCCGGCTGATCAGGATCTGCAAGAGTTTCATCTGACGGGTATTGTTACGAGTACCATGCCCGAGGAGAATATGGTCAAACTCTCAAATTCGAAGATTGTCACCATCAATCATATGCTGCCGATGGTGTCGAAGAAGATCTCCTGGCCGGAAAAAAAACTGGATGTCATTCTGGTTGGGACCCGCGGGGAAGTTCCCCAGTTGGAACGTGCCCTCAAGAAACCGCTGCAGCAGCCGGTACCCGCGGGAGCGATGGTGCTGGGCTATCATGTACAGCAGGAAACAGGACTGAAGCCCGGCGATGAAGTGCAGCTGATGGGCAAGTCATTCAAGGTCTCCAAAGCCTTTCCGGAGCGGGGGAATTCAGACGACAGTACGGTCTGGATCAGTCTCAAAGAGGCGCAGGAACTGCTGGGAATGGAGAATCTGCTGAATGCGATTCTGGCACTCGAATGCAACTGTGCGACGGTGGACCGGATCGCGGAAATTCGCAAGGACGTAGCGGAAATTCTGCCAGGAACCCAGATCATCGAACGGGGACCCCCTGCTCTGGCACGGGCTGAGGCCCGTAACAAGGCAGCCGAGATCGCTGTCGCTTCCCTGGAGCAGGAGAAGTCCAACCGGATCAAACTGATCGAACGCCACGCCAGTTTTGCCGCGATCCTCGTGCCGCTGGTAGTGCTGGGGTGCGGGGCTTGGATCGGCTTTCTGTCACTGGAAAACGTCCGCCGCCGGGCTACGGAAATCGGAATCCTGCGGGCCATCGGCGTGCGTTCCTCGCAGGTCTTCGGCATCTTCATCATCAAGGCCCTGCTGATCGGTCTGGTCGGCGCATTGATTGGCTATTTTGTGGGCTACTGGGTTGGCGTCACCTGGGGTGACCTGCCCGCGGCTGTGGATCCCTCTCAGGTACTCTTCTCGGGACGCTGGCTGCTGTTAAGCCTGGTGTTTGCCCCGCTGCTGGCCAGTCTGTCCAGCTGGATCCCTGCCCTGCTGGCAGCCCGTCAGGATCCTGCTACGATTCTACAGGAAGGATAATCGCATCACGATGATACTCGAACTGGAACAACTGTCGAAATCATTCAAATCCGGACCGGGGCGGGTCCAGGCGGTCGACGGCATCAGCCTGACCGTCGACACGAATGAATTTGTAGCGATTCAGGGCCCCAGTGGCTGTGGAAAGTCGACCCTGCTGTTAATGGCGGGAGGCCTGCTCAGCCCCGATTCAGGAGAGGTGCTGATTGAAGGCACCAATCCCTATCGCCTGTCCAACGATCAGCGAGCCCGCTTTCGTTCGCAGCATCTGGGCTTCGTCTTTCAACAGTTCCACCTGGTGCCTTATCTGAATGTGCTGGATAATGTTGCGACCCCTGCCCTGGCATCGAACCGTGGGCAGGCCCGCGAGCGTGCCCGGGAGCTGGTCGCCCAATTCGGGCTGGAGCAGCGTTTGCATCACACGCCGGCCCAGCTGAGTACCGGCGAAAAACAGCGGGTGGCCCTGGCACGGGCCCTGTTTCATCAGCCAAAAATTCTGCTGGCAGATGAGCCGACGGGCAACCTGGACAGCGAGAACTCCGAAGTCGTACTCAAAGCATTAAGTCAATTTGCCGAGGATGGCGGCTGCGTGCTCATGGTTTCTCACGACGATCAGGCGGTGCAGTCGGCCCAGCGTGTGCTGGGGATCAGGGATGGTCGCCTGGTGACCCCCAGTGAATCAGAAACGTTAGTGAATTCCTGACAACACATCAAACAGCTCAGAAAAATATACAGGATCTAATAATGAAATACCTTGGTAGCCAGCTCCGGAAGCCGGCATTCCCTCAACCGGGCCGCAGTGGAAAAGTGTCAGGACTCATGATCGCCGTCAGTTCAATCATCTTTCTGGTGATCATGCTGGTGGTTCTGATTTATGCCCCTCCGAAAGACGCTCCACAGAAAACGGCAGCGACTGATGGTGAATCCAGTGGACATCAGGCAGATGCTTCCGCAAAAGGAGAGAGCGAAGACTCCGGGGATGAAAATGCCCTGGAGATGTATTGTGCCGCGGGAATCAAGCCGCCGGTTGCCGAGATGGCAGCACAGTTTGCAGAAGAAGAATTCGGCATGCCGGTTCATTTGCAGTATGGCGGCTCCGGAACCCTGCTGACCAACCTGCAGGTAGCGAAAAAAGGCGATTTATATCTGGCAGCGGATACCAGCTACATTGAGATTGCCCGGGATAAGGGACTGGTGCAGGAAGCGATTCAGGTGGCACAGATGCATCCGGTGATCATGGTCCAGAAAGGGAACCCCAAAGGGATCAAGTCGATCGATGACCTGCTCAAGGATGATGTGACGGTCGCTCTGGCAAATCCCGATGCCGCTTCGATCGGCAAACTGACGAAAAAGGTGCTCACGAAACATGGGAAGTGGGAGCCGCTTTCCAAGTCAGCCCGGGTTTTCAAGCCGACCGTTTCCGAAATCGCCACCGACGTCCTGCTGGGCGCCGTTGATGCCGCCGTTGTCTGGGATGCGACCGTCAATCAGCATCCGGAAAAGGCAGACATGGTCGATGTTCCGGAATTCCAGGAAGCGATCAAGAATGTGACGGTGGGTGTATTAACTTCCTCACAGAATCCCCAGGAAGCACTGATGTTTGCCCGTTATCTGCAGGCACCTGAGAAGGGACAGAAAGCTTTTGCGAAGCTGGGGTACCAGACCGTCGAGGGAGATAAGTGGGAACCGCATCCGACGATCCTGCTGTTCAGCGGCGGTGTGAACCGGCTGGCGATTCAGGATACGCTGAAGGAGTTTGAGCGGCGGGAGGGCGTGACGATCAATACGGTCTTTAACGGGTGTGGAATTCTGGTTGGTCAGATCAACAGTGGTCAACGACCAGACGCTTACTTTGCCTGCGATACATCTTACATGGTTCAGGTCCAGCCCAAGTTTCGGGCTCCCCTGACTGTGGCGGAAACGGATATGGTGATCATCGTGGAAAAAGGAAATCCTAAAAACATCAAAACGGTTTTTGATCTCGCCAATGAGGACCTGCGGATCGGTCTGTCCCACCATGAGCAGAGTGCACTGGGGGCGTTGACGAAAAAACTGCTGAGCTCCCTGGAGCTGAACGGAAAAAACCTGTACGACCTGGTACAGCCGAACGTAAAAACGAACACGCCGACGGCGGATCTGCTGGTGAATCAGTTGCGGACCGGTTCGCTCGACGCTGCGATTGTCTACCGGGCAAATCTGCCTTACGTGAAAGATAAGGTCGATATCGTCGAGATCAAATCGGGCGATCCTCTGGCCCAGCAGCCGATCGCGATTCTCAAAACCACCGCTTATCCCAATCTGATGCAGCGTCTGGTGGATAAGCTGACCTCGACTCCGTCGCGCAGCCTGTTTGAATCCATCGGCTTCCGCTGGCGGATTACTCCGGAGTCACTATGAGCGGGACGACCCCGGAAGAACCACCCCGCAAGTGGAAGTCGCGTTCTGATCTCCCGTTTTATGCTGTATTTGTGACAGTCAGCGCCGTCTATGTGCTGTTGATAGTGGCAATGCTGGCAGCGGAGACGACCTATACCACGCCCGGGCACATCCTGCGCTCATTTCAGAAGCCGGAAATCCAATACGCGATCTGGCTGAGCCTGGTCTCCTGCGCGATTACGACGGTGCTCTCCCTCTGGGTTTCGGTGCCGATCGGCTACCTGATGTCACGCCACCAGTTTCCGGGGAAGACGTTGATCGACGCCATCCTGGATATTCCCATCGTGCTCCCCCCGCTGGTGATTGGCCTCTGTCTGCTGATTCTGTTCCAGCTTCAGATCCCGCAGATCGAGTGGCTGAATAAACTGGTAGAGGCAAAATCGGTCACCCAGTCGACAAACGAAGTTCCAGGCAATGATCGATTGTCGACGGCAGCAGTGGTGTCTCACGAAAAGCAGCCAGTGAGTGATGAGCAACCGCTGGTACTGATCGCACACCAGACGGCAGAGGATGAGCAGTTGCAGACAGATGAGGAACGGCTGGCTGAAACACAGAAGAAAAGCGAAGCAGAAACGCAGAAGGCGAGTGAAGCGGAACGCGTGCCGATCGAGCAGACGCAGTCCATTGATGAACTGATTCGCAAGATCACCAAGGTCCTCTTCGGTCGATCCATCGGTGTGACATACGAGATTCCGAGTATTATTCTGGCGCAGTTCATGGTGGCCTGTGCCTTTGCGGTGCGTACGATGCGGGTGACCTTCGACCAGATTGGCCCCCGTTACGAACAGGTGGCGCTGACCCTGGGGTGTAACCGCGGGCAGGCCTTCTGGCGTGTCGTCTTTCCCCAGGCGTACCGGGGGTTGCTGGCAGCTGCGACGCTGGCGTGGGCGCGTTCGCTGGGAGAATTCGGTCCGATTCTGATTTTCTCAGGAGCGACTCGAATGAAAACCGAGGTGCTGCCGACGACGGTATTTCTGGAACTGACCGTGGGGAATATTGAAGGGGCGGTGGCCGCCTCGCTGATTATGGTTGTCTCAGCGCTGGTCGTGCTGGTGATCGCCCGCCTGTTTGGTTTGACACGGTCGACTCCGATCTGAAAGATCGGCAGCGATTTGAAAGATCGACAGCGATTTGAATCTGAATTTGAGAGAACGATCTGAGAGCCGGTGGCATCTGATGCCTGATAAATTGAGATATGATTTCAGTAAAAAATCTTTGCGTACAAGTTGGTGAATTCCGGCTGAATGATATCAGCTTCGAAATTCCGCAGGGGCATTACGCCGTGCTGATGGGGAAGACCGGCAGCGGAAAAACAACCATTCTGGAGACGATCTGCGGTCTGAAGAAAGTGCAGTCCGGTGAAATCTTTCTGAACGGAAAGGATATGACACATGCCAAACCGGCGGAGCGTGAGATCGGCTATGTACCGCAGGAGGGCGTGCTGTTTCATACGATGACCGTCAAAGACAATCTGGCGTTCGCCCTGGAAATTCGCCATTGGAAACAGCGACAGATCGATGAGCGGGTTGATGAACTGGCGAACCTGCTGGGCATTACCGGGCTGCTGAATCGAACCCCCTTTGGTCTGAGTGGCGGGGAAACGCAGCGGGTGGCACTGGGACGGGCCCTGGCACCCCGGCCGGCGATTCTGTGCCTCGATGAGCCATTGAGTGCACTGGATGAAGACACGCGGGGTGAGATCTGCGATCTGTTGAACAATGTCCAGCATGTGACCGGCGTGACCGCTCTGCATATCACACACAATATTTCCGAGTCGGATCGGCTGGGGGATGTGAAATTGACGATCAGTCATGGTAAGCTGCAGTCACTGCCGGGGGGAAGCCCGTTGAAAAATGGTTCTTCGACTTCTGAATCCTCTGAATCTACTGCCAATACGAGAGTCAACTAAAATGAAAATTGCGGTCGAATATACAGCACAGGTGAAAAAAGCAGCCGGTGTCGGGAGAGAAGAGATTGACGTTCCCGAAGGTACGACGCTGCAGGACCTGGTGAAAACCGTTGCCGAGACGCGTGCCGACACCTTGAAGCCGCTGCTCTTCCCCGAGGGAGAGGCCCTGCACCCTTCCATGCTGCTGTTTGTCTCAAATGAACAGGTACTGTGGGACGAACCACTGATACTCCAGCCCCATCACAGCGTCACGATCCTTTCCCCGATCTCCGGAGGATGATATCCTCTTAGTTTTGACAGACCACACGCCATACCGCTTTTAAGGAGACACGATGTCCGGTTTCGCTCCCCTGACAGATGAAGAACGAGCCGTTTACGAATGGCAGATCTGGGTGCCGGAGTTCGGTGAAGCCGGGCAGGAGAAACTGAAGAATGCGTCTGTGCTGATTTCACGCTGCGGCGGTCTGGGGAGCGTCGTCGCTTACGAACTGGCAGCTGCGGGAGTGGGGAAACTGGTCCTGGCACACGCCGGGAATGTGAAACCGAGCGACCTGAACCGGCAACTGCTGATGACGCACGATTGGCTGGGGAAACCGCGGGTTGAATCTGCGGAACGCCGCCTGAAAGAGCTGAATCCGCGGCTGGAGATTGTGGCGGTTCCGGAAAACCTCTCGGAAGCAAATGCGGAGGCGATCGTGAATCAGGTGGATTTGATTGTAGACTGTGCCCCGCTCTTTCCCGAACGCTACGCCATGAACCGCCAGTCTGTGCTGCAGCAGAAGCCGCTGGTGGAGTGCGCGATGTACGACCTGGAAGCGCAGATCACCACCTTTCTACCCGGTCAGACCGGCTGCCTGTCCTGCCTGTATCCCGATGATCCCCCTGCCTGGAAACGGGAGTTCCCCGTCTTTGGCGCGGTTTCGGGAACGGTGGGCTGCATGGCGGCGATGGAGGCGATCAAGGTAATCGCCGGTTTTGGAGAGACGCTCGCGAATCAGCTGTTGATGTTTGATCTGCGCGATATGACATTTCACCGCAATCGGATTGTGCGCCGTCCCGATTGCCCGGTTTGTGGAGCCTGATTCCACTCGATTCTTATTATTAACTGCAGGGAGATCCGATGAAGAAATTGATTCAGCAATGTCTGGTGGTTCTGGTTCTGGTCGGAGGATTGTCTACCAGCGGGAACCGTTGTCTGTCGGCAGCGGAAGCGAAGCAGCAGACCGAATGGAAGGCTGTGGCAGCGTCGGTGGTGATCACTCCTGAGAAGAATATGTGGATGGCCGGCTATGCAGCCCGCACGAAACCTGCCGAGGGTAAGGTGCACGATCTGTACGCGAAGCTGCTGATCCTGGAAGATGCCCGTGGCCAGAAGCTGGTGATGATTACGACTGACCTGATCGGCATCACCCCGGCCCTGCGTGATCCGATTGCAGCGCAGCTGGAACGTGATTACCAGATCCCCGCGTCAGCACTGCTGATGAACGCCTCGCACACGCACTGCGGTCCGGAGCTGCGAGAGCCAAAGGCGTCCCGCCGGGGACTGGGAGGCGATCGCGGTGCGGAGGCGCGTGCGTATACCCAGGGACTGGTGAGAAGACTGGTGGCTGCGATTGGAGAAGCCCTGCCCCAGATGGAGCCGGCCGTGCTGAAGTATTCGTATGGTCGAGCCGGGTTTTCGATGAATCGCCGTCTGCCGACCAAGGACGGTGTGATCAACAGCCCACATCCGCAGGGGCCCGTCGATCAGCGGGTGCCCGTACTGATGGTGGAACGCCCTGACAGTTCCCTGATGGCGGTGCTGTTCGGATACGCCTGTCACAATACCACGCTCAGTTTTTACCAGTTCTGCGGCGACTACGCCGGCTATGCCCAGGAAGACATCGAAGCCGATCACCCGGGGACGGTAGCCCTGTTCATGATGGGATGTGGCGGCGATCAGAACCCTTACCCGCGGCGATCGCTCGACCTGGCGAAGCAGCATGGACGGGCGCTGGCCAATGCGGTGGAAACGGCATTGGAAGTCAAACAGCCGCGGGTGATTCATGGACCGCTGGGAATTGCGATGGGAGATGTGGAACTGGACTTCGCCGCCCCGCCCACGAAAGAGGAATTACTGAAGCGGAAAGAAAATGGAAACAAATATGAAGTGAGCCATGCGACCCGCCTGTTGGACCAGCTGGAAGAACGGGGCGGAATTCAGACCCGGTTCGCCTTCCCGCTGCAGGTAATTCAGTTTGGCAAGGACCTGACCCTGGTAGCGGTCTGTGGAGAGACCGTGGTCGATTATTCGCATCGATTCCAGAACGAGCTGAAGTCCGGCTTTGGTGCTGCGAAGGATACTGATCCGATCGTCTGGGTCGCCGGCTATTCGAACAATGTCTTCGGTTACCTGCCCAGCCTGCGGGTCTTGAAAGAGGGGGGCTATGAGGGAGCCCGGGCGATGATCTACTCCTCCTACCCCGGTCCGTTTGCAGAATCGGTGGAACAGAAGGTTGCTGCCAAAGTGCATCAGCTGACCGAACAGGCTCGGCGGGCGGCACTCAGTGATTGATTGAACTCGGACAGAAAAGCCGGGAGCAGAGGTCATATTCTCTGCTCCCGGTCTCTTTTGCCTCGGAATTTCCAGATTACTGTTCTTTTTTCCAGACTGCTTATTTAGAATAGTTTAACGTTCCGTTAAGGAAGTATTCGTCCCGTGAAAACTATTCTTTCCCGCCGGGAGTAGTCTGTGATGCGCCGTCACTTATTGAGTTCCGTATGTTTTGTGTCCAGCCTGTGGGCTGTTTCTCTCATATCTGCTTCTACTCTGCAGGCCCAAACCGATCAGGAAGTGACCGCCTCGCGTCTGAAGGGAATTGAATTTCTCAAGTCTCAGCAGCAGGAGGACGGCAGCTGGGAATTCGAAGGGCATCCGGTCGGAATTACCGCGCTCTGTACGCTGGCGCTGCTGGAAAACGGAATTCCGGTCAGTGATTCCGTGATTCAGAAAGGGCGGGCCTTTGTCGTCAAAGAGTCGGAGAAGCTGAACTCGACGTACGATCTGGCGCTGGCGATTCTACTGCTGTCCCGGATTGGAGATCGTGAAGACAAGCTGCTGATCCGGCGCTTTGCAGCGCGATTGATTGCCGGCCAGTCCACGACCGGAGGCTGGTCCTATACCTGTCCGCTGGCCGCCGCCAGTTCGCTGAATAATCCCCGGGGCCGGTTGAAACTGGGAACTTCACCCGGTGATAACAGCTGCACGCAGTTTGCCGTGCTGGGGCTCTGGACGGCTTCCCGTTCGAATGTGAATATCGACGATTCGATGTCCGGTGTAGCGCGACGATTTGTCGAGACGCAGAACGAAGATGGTGGCTGGCCCTATAAACTGTCCACAGATGATATGAAAGAGCCTTCTCGCAACTCGATGACCCTGGCCGGCCTGTTCTGTCTGACCGTGGCGCGGGCAACCAAAATCAGATCACTGCAGGAAGAGCAGAATAAAGTCGAGGCGGCTGCCCGGGGCGCGGAACAGAAGGAAGGCGACACGCTGGTCTCCGATCCGATTTTCGCCAAAGGTCTCGAGATGGCAGGCAAATATGCCGCCGGGATCAGCGCCTCCTCTGCCCGCTATTTCCTCTGGTCGACCGAGCGGGTTGGCGTGCTGCTGGGTCTGGAGAAGCTGGGAGATACCGACTGGTTTTCCAAAGGTGCTGCTGCCCTGATTGCAACTCAGAAAGAAGACGGCAGCTGGGAAGACTCGCGCGGAAAGCTGGCGGATACCTCGTTCGCGATTCTGTTTCTGCGGAAAGCGAACCTGGGGAGTGATATCTCCCGGATGTTAAATGGGGAACCCGCGAAGAAATTTCAGATTCACTCACAAGCGAAAAAGCCGGAATTCGATTCGCTCGAAGCTGCGATCGCGGCTGCGAAGCCCGGTGACCTGATTCGTGTCAACGGCGATGGACCCTTTCGGATTCCACACGTGACGGTCGACAAGGATCTGAGCATCGAAGCCGGCTTTGGTTATTCGCCTGTGTTTGAGTATGCCCGGGGACGGAATAAGCTGGGGTTAAGAGCCCGTCCGGAGCGTGATCCCAACGTACGACACATTCTGCAGGTCACCAAAGGGACACTGGCACTGGAAGGGATCCGGTTTGAGTTTGATCCCCCTGAGGTCGGCAAGGAGGTTCCCTGGGTGGCGATCAAAGTCGATGGTGGTAACCTGCGGATGTTGAACTGCTCGGTTTCCGAACAGAATGATAAGGGGATGGCGGCAGTTCAGTTTACGCGGCCCACGAATTCATCGATCACGAACAGCTTTTTTGTGGGAGGACGGGCTGCGTTTGAAATCGAAGGGACCGGTAAGCAGACGATCGACGTGGATGAATCTGTCATTTTCTCCCGCAAGATTTTCTCCGTATTGAAGAGTCCCGAAAAGTCCGCAGGGGGAAGTATCAACCTGAATCTCTCCCGCTGTACCATCCAGGGGATTGACGGGTTTGTTTTTGAGCGGTTCGTCAAAGATATCAATGTGAAGAGCGATCACTGTGCCTGGAAGGTGGAAAACCTGGGGCTCTCGATGCTCTCGCAAAAGGGAGCGAAAACGGATCGTTCCTATACAGGCAACGGGAATGTTTACGACGTGGATGCATGGCTGGGACTGAATGGGACTGCGGATTCCAGCGTCAAAGATCTGAAAAGCTGGAACAGCTTCTGGGGCAATACGGATGAGACGTCACTGGCAGATACGCTGGCGTTTAATCTGCGTCGCGTGAATACCTCGTTTAACCACCGCTATACACCGGCGGACTGGGAACTGTCGGAAACTTCCCGCGTCGCAGCCCAGGTGACCGGTCTGGGAGCCCGGACATCGAACGTGGGAGCGGGAGCCGGATTCAGCCGGTTTCGTAGCAGTATTCTGTATAACGAGTGGAAAGAGAAGCAGGTGGCTGAGGCAAAGTAACGTCTTCTCAGTCCTGGTTCGCTTTTCTTGAAATGGTCCGCTCGCTTGCTGGTTCTGAAGAGCTGGTCAGTCAGAATTGAGGGACCAATCACCTGTTTCGGAGAAATCCAAATTGATTTTTCCCGCGGGATCGCTAGAATTCCCTGATACCTGCCTGTCAGGTCATTCCGTAATCGCTCCTAATCAGCCTGTCTTCGATTCGACGGTGAGAAAGTTCACCGATTTTTGAATGAGTTCCAGCAAAATGCGCCGCCAGATTATTTTTGAGGCGGCCCGACTGATGTATTCCCGTCAGGAAACCGAGTATTATCGCGCCAAGATGAAAGCGGCCCGCAAGGTCTGCCAGGGCTGGGTTAAACCGGCCGACCTGCCCAGCAACCGGGAAATTCGCGATGAAATCCAGCGGTTCGCCTGCACTTTCGAAGGCGAGTCCCGCACCGAAAATCTGCTGGCCATGCGGCTGCAGGCCCTGCGTTATCTGCGGCTGTTTAAATCGTTCCATCCCAAAATCATCGGCAGCACGCTGACCGGTCATATCCGGCAGGGATCGGATATCGATATTCATGTCTTCTCTCATTCCTGCGAAGCGGTCACTGCCCAGCTCGATGAAGAAGGCACGCCCTACCATGTGGAACATAAGACCGTGAAAAAGCATGGCGAGGAACGTGTGTTTACACACATTCATGTGCAGGACACGTATCCGGTGGAACTGACGCTCTATCCGACGGAGAAATCGAGTTACGGTTTCAAGTGTTCGATCACGGGCAAGCGCATTGAACGGGCGACCCTCCCCGAGTTCGAACAACTGCTGGAGCGGGATTATCCGGGCATCGATCTGGACCAGCGGCTGGCGGAAGTGGAACAGAGCGTCGACCGGTTCCAGATTTACCGGATGCTGCTGCTCCCCCTGGCGGGAGTGAAGCAGTCAAAAAAGTACCATCCGGAAGGAGACGCCCTGTATCACAGTCTGCAGGTCTATGATATGGCCTGTGATGAACTGCCTTACGATGAGGAGTTTCAGCTGGCGGCACTGCTGCATGACGTGGGGAAAGCCATCGATTCCCAGAATCATGTTGAGGCAGGCTTGCAGGCGCTGGAAGGATTTATTACAGATCGTACTGCGTGGCTGATCGAGCATCACATGGAAGCGCACGCGATCCGCTCGGGAACAATTGGAGCCCGGGCACGCCGACGGCTGATGGCCAACGAAAATTATGAAGATCTGCTGCTGCTTGAAGAATGCGACTACAACGGTCGCGAACAGGGAGTCGAAGTACCGGATGTGGATGACGCGCTGGAATCCATCCGCGAACTTTCCCGCATGTGCAGTTAAATGACCGCAGATCGAATCAGCTTTACCAGAACCTCAGTGAAAATTGAAATAGCAGAGAGAGGATCATGTCGATGACGAAACGTGTACTCAGTGTCGGGCAGTGTCTGCCGGACGCCAGTGCCTTAAGCCGATTCCTGAACAAGCATTTCGAAGTCCAGATCGAAGAGGCTGATGTGGAGCAGGATACGCTGCAGAAACTGAAAGATACTGCATACGATCTGGTGATGATCAATCGCAAGCTGGATGCCGACTACAGTGACGGCATCGAACTGATGCAGAAAATCAAAAACACTCCCGATGTGAAACCGTGCACGTTGATGCTGGTCTCCAACTACGTGGAGTACCAGGAACAGGCGGTCGGAGTCGGTGCGGCTTACGGGATCGGTAAGAACGAATACCGTGACCCGGAAACCGTCGCCCGGCTGCAGCCTTACCTGGGCTGATAGCGGAGGTAGCGTCCGGGGAGTGTCTCAGATTTGACGTGCAGCGGCTGGTTGTTGTGGACGACCGGTACGCCGTTGGAGAGGACGTATTCGATGCCTGAAGAAAACTGTTGCGGGTTTTCGTAGGTGGCGTTGTCCTGCACCGTGTCCGGATCGAAGACGACGATATCCGCATAGTAGCCCTGCTTGAGGATGCTGCGTTTCTCCATCCCGAACCGGCGGGCAGCACAGCCGGAAAGTTTATAGACCGCGTCTTCCAGCGAGAAGAGTTTATGGTCCCGCACACAGGGGCCGAGGATGCGGGCCGCGGACCCGAACTGGCGGGGATGAATCACGCCCCCTTCCATGTAGATGCCGTCGGTTCCCATCATATACAGGTCGTGCTGCAGGACCGGATCGACCAGGCGATCGTCGCCCATGTTGAAGACCAGCAGCACGGCCATCTCTTCTTCGATGAGCAGATTGATCAGGGCTTCCTCTTTGGGGAGCCCGGACTCTTCCACGTACTGGCTGAGCATTTTTCCCTGGTGCTGTTTGTTCTTTTCGGTCAGAACCCAGGCTATCTGGATGGCCGAGATGTCGAGCAGGTAATTTTCCAGGCCGTATTTAAACCGCTGCTGCATTTCAGGCTGCTTCAGTTTTTCGACCGCTTTACGGGGGCCCTCTTCGAAGACTTCGTAGGGGAGCAGGAAGTGCAGCATGGTGGAGCCGGGCTGGTAGGGGTAGACGTCGAACGAGATATCGACTTCGTGGCGGGCGACCTGGTCGATGTATTCGAGTGCTTCTTCAGCCTGACCTAGGTGTTGTCCCTTCATGTGGGAGATGTGTACTTTGACGCCGGCCCGTTTGCCGATCTCCACGAGCTCTTTGATGGCGGGCATCAGGGTTTTTTTATAGCGGATGTGGGAGACATAGAGTCCGTCGTATTCCGCCATCGCCTGGCAGGCTTCCACCAACTCATCGGTGGGTGAGAAACACTGAGCGACATAATCCAGACCGGTTGAGATACCGACGGCACCCGCTTCCATCCCTTTGCGGACTTCGCTGCAGATCAGCTTCATCTGGAAATCGTCGACACGCTGGCGACCGAAGCCGCAGTGCATGGAACGGAGATTAGCGTAGGGAATGTGCGTCATGACATTCTGCACATTTTTGCCGTCGATGAGGTTCATGTAATCGGCCAGCGATTCCCAGCCCGTGTATTCTTCGGGATAGAGCCCGTCGAGGGACTGCAGGTAGTAGATCCAGTCGGCGGCGGTACAACGGTCGACGGGAGCATACGAGATGCCATCGGCCATGATGACTTCGGTGGTGAATCCCTGTGAGGTCTTGGAGATGAAATTGGGCGTATTGAGCAGCCAGCTGTCGGAGTGGTTGTGCACGTCGACGAAGCCGGGGGCGACGATTTTCCCTGTCGCGTCGATTTCAAAGGCCCCTGAAGCTTCAGAGAGGTCACCCAGGGCGATGATCTGATCGCCTTTGATTCCGACGTCAGCCTGAAAGCGGGGGTCGCGGGTGCCGTCAATGACGGTGCCGCCTTTGATCAGGACATCAAATTCAGGGTTTGTGGAGGAAGGATCACTGCTGCTCATGGGGGTTGTCAGTTTCGTGTTGCGGGAAGGTGTGGGTGGGTGAACGCTGTGACTTGTATTTACTTTGACATGTTCCGGGGAGTGAGAAAAGTCTCCTTAGAAAATATTTCAAAAAAATGAGAATGGCTCAAGTGTGCAGGAGTATCCGGAGTCTGGGCGAGATGGCTATTTCGGGAGTAATTCTGTTTTCTTTCCTTCGGGCGTTCACTACAATAAATGAAACTTTACTGATGCGAGATTCGTAAAAGTTAAGAAACGTTTTAACCGACTAAAGTAAACATGGCGTAAGAAGATTACTTTAGACATTCAAACAGGAGCAGTTCATGAGTCAACGTACAACTCGCCGCGAGTTTATTCAACAGACCTCGGCAATGGGGGCCGCCTTCTGGGTGGGTGGTCAGAGTCTGCTGGCCGCTGAAAAATCACCCCTGGAAAAGATTAATTTTGCCTCGATCGGCGTAGGGGGAAAAGGCTCCAGCGATTCGGCGAGTGCCGCAAAAAATGGTAATCTGATCGCCATCTGTGATATCGACGACAAACGCCTGCTGAAAGCAGCCGCCCGCTATCCCAAAGCGCAGAAATTCAACGATTATCGCGAGATGCTGGAAGAAATGGGCGACAAGATTGACGCGGTGACCGTCAGTACTCCCGACCATTCGCATGCTCCTGCCAGCGTCATGGCAATGAAAAAAGGAAAGCACTGCTTCACCCAGAAGCCGCTGACCTGGTCGGTTCATGAAGCCCGCGTGATGCGGAATACGGCCAACGAACACGGCGTGAAAACCCAGATGGGGAACCAGGGAACCGCTAAAGACGGGTTCCGCGAAGCCGTCGAAGTGATCCGTTCCGGCGTGCTGGGCAATGTGCGTGAAGCGCATGTCTGGACGAACCGACCGGTCTGGGGTAAGGGCGTCGATCGTCCGCCCGAAGGGGAACCGGTTCCGAAGCACATTCACTGGGATCTGTTCCTGGGCCCTGCACCTTACCGGGAATTCAGCACGCTGTATCATCCGTTTGAATGGCGGGGCTGGCTGGATTTTGGTACCGGTGCCCTGGGTGACATGGCCTGCCACACGATGAACATGCACGTGATGGCCCTGGAACTGTACGATCCGACATCGATTGTCGCCGAACAGGAAGGGATGATCGAAAACGAGACTTATCCCAAGTCGACCAAGATTACCTACCAGTTCCCCGAGCGGAGCGCAGGCGACAAGAAGCTCTGCCCGCTGAAGCTGACCTGGTATGACGGCGGCAACCTGCCTCCGGAAGAATTGCTGATGGGCGAGAAAATGAAGTCCAGCGGTGTGGTTCTGATCGGCGATGAAGGCAACCTGTATACGCCGGATGATTACGGTGCAGAATACGTACTGCTGCCCCGCGACAAGTTCAAAGACTTCAAAAAGCCCGAACAGAGCCTGCCTCGTTCGCCGGGCCACTTTGAAGAATTCGTGGTTTCCATCAAGGGTGGTGAACCGTCGATGTCCAACTTTAACTATGCCAGCCGCCTGACAGAAACGACCCTGCTGGGGAACTGTGCCATCCGCGCTGGTAAGAAACTGGAATGGGATGCCAAGAAGATGGAATTCACGAACGCTCCGGAAGCCAACAAGTTCCTGAGCCGTGACTACCGTGATGGCTGGACTCTCTAATCGCTGAGAGCCCGTTTCACTGACGCATCAGACCCCGCAGGACGACCGTTCTGCGGGGTTTTTCGTGGACTGACATGATCTGGAGCTGCGAGATCAGCGCACGATGTCTTCCAGGGCGGAGAGAGAGACGACTTCCCTGCGGGAGACGAGGATCCGTTCCCGGTTGACGGCAACGCCGTGCTTGCCCATTTCATGGACGTACATTTCCCGGGTGGTGGTCGTATCGCGCAGGTCGTGGACGTCGGCCTGTTCCAGGAAGAGGTAGTGGTGGTCCTGGCCGATCAGGGTTCCCGCGATGACATACAGGCTGGTCAGGTCGATCACGACTGTTTTGCCCACCAGCTGATCCAGATATTGAGAGTCTTCACTCATAGATGATCCATCAGATTAAAGTCATAATTCCAGCCGCCTATTGTGACCGGTTCACCGTCGAAATCAACCGGTTCCGTCCCCTGCCCGGCCAGCGTCTGCGGAAATCCCGGGTTGACCCAATCCGGTAAATCCAATAAGACAGCGACTCCAAAATCCTCTCGCCTGCCTCTCATCGCACATCTCTGCAGTTCTGTTGCTGTAAGTGGCTGCAAATAAAAAACTTATAAGCTACTGTGTGCTTTGCCGGCAGGCAGGGAATCCCGGTCCTTTGTCTTAATGCAGATCTCTCATGACATATTTGTTTACCAAAATCCGTTCGGGCATTTCCGCAATCCTGGGCTGCGTGCTTCTGGTTCTGTTCGGTCTGGCTGTGAGCGTGAGCCTGGAGGCTCAGGAGAAACAGCCGGTCAAAAAGACGTCGATTCTGCTGATGAAGACGGGGCGGATGGTGACCGGCGAGATCAGTGAAAGCGCGGGCGGCTATCTGGTTTCGAATCCGACCGGCAGCATGCTGGTTCCGTTCACGGATGTGGTCTTCGAAGCAAGCGACCTGCAGGGGATTTATCTCAAACAGCGGGCGTCCATGAAATTTCCGACGGCCAATACCCATATGAATCTGGCCCGCTGGTGTATCACAAATAGTCTCATTGAAGAGGCGAAAGACGAACTGCGGGATGCGATCCGCCTGGAACCCAAGCGTTCTGAACCTCAGTTGATGCTGCAACGGCTGATGAGCGTTTCTCCTGGTCAGAAACAGTTGACGGTCCAGGAAAAAATTCAGGAAAAACTGATTACGAAAAAGATGGAGAACACCGACGAAGCAACCTCCATGACCGGCATCTCCCGGGAGCAGTCCGCGATTTTTGTACGGAAGGTTCAGCCGATTCTGTTGAATAAATGCGGGAATGCCAATTGTCACGGAAACGCGACGACTTCGAAATTCCAGTTAACCCAGGTGACGCGTCGGTATGGAAACCATCGGATCTACGCCGAGAAGAACCTCTCGGAAGTGATGAAGTGGCTGGACTTCGACTACCCGGCGGACAGTCCCCTGGTTGTGAAACCGGAACGGGAGCACCCGCAAAACGGCATGGTGGTCTACGAAGGTTATGCGGGACGAAAACAGAAAGAGGTCATTCAGAAATGGGTGGGCGCCGCGGTTGCGGATCGGCTCTCCAATGACACCCTGCGAGCGGAACGGCTGGCCAAACGGGCCAATCGACGTATCGGTTTTGCCCGTGAGAACCTGTTAAAGCAGGCAGCAGAAATTCGACCGAAGAGTGGCACTCCCAATTCAGGTCTCGAACAGGCGCTCATGGAGCAGGATGTTCTGGACGGTGCTGCTGCCGGACAACCGGTGATTCAGCAGACCGGTGCGCAAGCCGATCCCGTGCCGAAGAAAGGGGATGTCTCGCTGATTGCCGACTTTGTGCCGAAGAGGCTGTCGGATCAGGAGATCAACAAACTGGTCAAACCCAAGCCGGCTGACCCATTTGATCCTGCAGCGTTTAATAGTGCTGTTCCCGCGAAGCCCTGATTTCAGCGCGACGATCAGCAGCACCAGTTCTGGATGAGTGCCGCGAATTTCTCGGTTCCCAGCTCCAGCTGTTCCAGGGCGATGAATTCGTCGTGCGTGTGTGCCTGGCCGATATCTCCGGGGCCAAAGACGACCAGGTTTTTCATCTCGGAAAACAGACTGCCATCGGTGCCGTATGAGACGGTCTTCGCCTGATCTTTACCGGCAATTTTCAGGACCTCTTTCACGATGGATGAATTGGGATCGGTATAAACCGGGCTACCCCCGCATTTGAACTGGAATTCGATGCCGCACTTTTCCGCTGCTTCACGGGCGCGGGCCACCAGTTCATCCGGTTCCTGACCGGGCATGGGCCGGAAATAGACGGTGCAGATGCTCTGGGGCGGCGTGATGTTGACGGCAGCGGTCTTATCGTTAATGCCGATGTTCCAGCCGTTGGTGGGCGGATCGAATTCGTCATTCTGCCAGCGGGGATCAGTCATGCATTCCTCGTACAGTTTTTTCATCTCGACGAGGAATGGAATCATGGCGAGGTTGGCGTTGACGCCCGTGCTGAGGCTGGAGTGAGCGGCTCGGCCGTGTGAGATCGCCTGGAAACCGTAAGTTCCCTTGTGGGCATAGACGACTTCCAGCATGGTCGGCTCACCGATAATGCCGTGGGCTTCGCCGGCGACCATTTCCTGGTATATTTTTGATTTCTCCGCGACGTTTTTCGCACCGTGATAGCCGACTTCTTCGTCGGCGGTACAGGTGATGTAGAGCGGATGTTTCAGATCCTGATCGACGTAGCGTTTGGCTGCTGCCAGCATGCAGGCGATAGAGCCTTTCATGTCGCAGGAGCCGCGACCGTAGAGTTTGTCGCCTTTGATTGTGGGAGTGAACGGGCCAAATTCGTCGGTGAACCAGGGATCGGCGGGGACGACGTCTGTGTGGGCGAAGTACGCCATACCCCCGGGCCCGGAGCCGCGACGACCGATGACGCTGGCTTTGCGCACGCCTTTGGCGTCATCGTATTCGAGGCGTTCGATTTCGAAGCCCAGTTTTTTGAGTTCGGCTTCGACGTAATCGGTGACTTCCACGTTCGAGTAGCAGCTGGTCGATTCAAAGCCGACCAGTTCCTGCGTGTATTTCAGGGCATCCATGAATGAGTTCCGCGTATTCTCTGTAGGTTAAGACTTCAGGTGGCGCTGGAAGTGGGAGAGCGTCTTTTCCCACATCACAGGAGACAGTACATGGCCGGCCCCCTCTTCAATATAATAACTAAAGTTTGTTTCTGCATTCATGGCGGCGTAGTTGTTTGCAATTATTTTGACACCGTGGCGGACTTCGTCGATGGGGCTGCCTCCGTCCAGTTCGCCGAAATTCATGTGCAGCGGGCGGGGAGCGATCAGGGCGGCGATGTCGGGAGTATCGCCATATTGATGGATGCCCGGAATGAAATTGGGAAAACAGTGCAGCATGTGTTCGCGATGGATGCCTTTGTAGGTGGGGAGGCAGCAGTTACCGACCAGGCATTTGATGCGGGGCTCCCAGGGACCGATGAGCCAGGTGTGTGTGGAACCCATCGAATGCCCGTAGCAGCCGATTTTCTCGTCGATGACTTCGGGGCGGCTCTGCAGAAAGTCGATGGCGCGTTTCATGTCGAGAATGTTTTTCCAGGCCATGCATTTGCCGTCGACGACGTACCTTAAAAATTCAAAGCGTTCAAACTTACCCGCTTTGAGCTTTTCCGTCGGATCCTGCCGCTCTTCAAAACAGAGGGCATCGGGACAGAGGACGATGAAGCCCTCCTTCGCCAGGGCGGCCCCGGTATGGTGCATCGGGTTCCCGGCCAGCCCCGCCGGTTCACTTTTGCCCAGGTGGTACTGACCGGCGTGCTGGTGCCAGACCGCAACGGCGGGAGCGGGATGCGCGGGCGAGACCATATCGGGAATCAGCAGCAGAGCGGGAATCGGATCGCCGGCCTCGGCTTCGTAAGTCAGCGATTCAATCCGGTAGCCGTCTTTTTCGATGGTTTCGCGGTGCTTGACGTTGAGAGCCGGCGGCGCGGGCCAGTCACCGCCCAGGCCTGCTAACAGTTTTTGTTTAAAATCGGCGGGGGGCATAGGGTGGGCTCCTGTGGAATGAAGCAATTCTGGTGAGAGTGCAGGATGAACGCTTATCTTTCCATCAATCATAAAGAGTCATGATGCGAAATGATATGAAATTCACTTATTCCGGGGCGTCTTCCCATTCGAACATGTAACCGTGCTCACCATCCCATTCAACAGGCACATAGCCTTCGATGGTAACCTCATCATCGTCGGGCCATCCGGGGATCCTGAGTGTGATGCTCGGAGTGCCGATTTCCTGCTGGAGTGAGTCGAATTTTGGAACTCCTTCGTCGTCGAAGGTGACGTCATAGTCTGACTTCTCATCCTCTTCCATCCAGTCCCAGTATTCTGAGAAACTGTTGGCGATTTCCTGTTTCAGGTCGTCGGCCAGGGAGGGGAGGTTGGATTGCAGGCGGCCCATGGCGTCCAGGAGTAGACTGAGTTGCTGATCTTCTCCCGGCTGAACTTCGATTTCGACGCGGAACCCGGTCCAGTCTCCCTGGAACCCGGCAGGCTTCGGCCAGCTGACGCGAATCGTTTCAAATTCGAATTCTTCATCAATGGTATGTGTGCCGAAGTCGTCCAGTCGTTTCTGGAGTGCAGGATCCTTTGTGATCTGTGGATGGAAAATATTGTGGTATTTCTGCTGGAATTCCTCGCATTCCGCCAGACAGTCTTTTAGTTTTGGGAGCAGGTCAGTCTGGTCCTCTGCATAATCAGAATACAGATCGGCCAGTTCCCGGCGTATGGACGCCATTTTGGCAGGGTTGCCTTCCACTTTCTCATAGCGTCGTTCGAACTGTTTCATCAGGCGTTTCAGTTTTTGAACATCATCCAACTGTGATGCTCTTCTCGCTTCTCTTAGACGCTGCTCTTCCAGTTCCTGCAGGCGGCGCTGGGGATCAAAGTCAGGATCCTGACGCGGATCGCCATGTTGATCCAGATCGGACTGGAGGTCCTGTTGATGACTGGTGACATAGGCCTCCAGTAACGCTTTGATTTCCGCCAGCGTTTCGATTTCAGGATCGACGGGAGTGGGAGACGATGTCTCGGGGGTGATTCCCGCCTGAGCAGCCAGGTTCGGATATTCATTGGCGATATTCTTCCGTATGTCCTGCAGGGCCTGCAGAGGATCGATCTGTTGCATCATGTCTTCCAGATCCCCGCCGGACTGCATGAGCTGACTCATGGGGGAACGGTCCTTGATGGTCGGAATTTTCTCCGCGATTTGGGGAGCGCCGATGGCTTGCATGGCAAACGCTGTTTTTTCAATGCGATATTTCAGATGTTTACCGGTTTCATACACCGAGTAGGACCGCCAGTTGGACAGGTCGATTTCATCGCCCGCTATCTGGATGAAGTCGTGTACGATCCGGGTGACAAGCCCGGCTTCGGAAATTTTCTGTTCGTAAGTCCGGTAGCGGGCAGCGTGAGAGTGGTTTTTCAGATAGAGGCCGGCGTAGTCACACCAGTCTGTGTAGTCTTGTGAGTCGATCATGGGGCTGGTTCCGGAATTGTCTGCAGGAAACGAAGAAAAGAAATGTGCCATTGTTTATACCGTACAGGTGTGTAATATGAAACCTTCCAGTCAGGTTCCTGCCTGATTTGCTCCCTTTTACCGAACGCGATTTTTCCGGGTGTAAAATGACATGAAACCGCTGTATGCCACGACGAAGGCGCGTGTCTATGGGACCCCCAATGCCTGGCGATTTGCTGATCAGGCGCGAGATGGTGAATTATTTCAGGATTGCAAAGTTCGGTTGGAGATCCAGGGAGATGATGAGGGGCACTGCTTCTTTCTGATCGTCAGCCCAGAAGGATTTTTCACCAGTGACAGGTGGCATGAAACACTGCAGGCAGCACAGGAACGGGCCCGGATGCTATTGGGAGTGACTCGTGCAGACTGGTCTGAATAGAGACGGAAGCAGGCCGGGATGTCCAGCCTGCTTCAGATCAGATTACTTCTGAATCGTGGCGACCACCTGTGTGGCCAGTTTTTTGATGTCTTCCGGATCGGAGAGTTCGTTAAAACGCTGGACGGTGACAGCCTGTTCCATGTGCCCGGCGTTTTCCAGTCCGACGGTCAGGTCCTGCAGGACGGTGTCGTAATGGCCGGTCTCGGCGATTTTCTGGAGTGTGGGAACCAGCTGGTCCTGCGTCAGGCCGGGGCTGACTTCCGGGACAGCCGATGTGCTGCTGTTACAGCCGATGAGGGTGAGTGTCAGTAAGCAGAGGACAAAAGTTTTCATGGACGTTGCGTGTCTCTTTCAGGCAGGAAAGTGAGGAAAGTCTCAGGTGCGTCGCTGGACAGATGACACACCTGAGGGAATCAACTTTGATAGAATGTGTCTAAGGCAGCTCGACGGGATTACCGTCAGAGATGTATCCCAGATTGCGGTAGGTATTGAGATCGATATTTTCGCTGAGGAAGCGAACGGCGCCGTCACCTACCAGGAAGTGACAACCACCCGTGTGGGAACTGGTGAAATTCCAGGAGCCGGCGGTACCATTGATGCCGTAGTAGGCGCTGTTGGTGGCAATTGCGTTTTGCGTGTAATAGGCACCGTCGGAGTAGTTTCCGATCCAGATGGTGCCGTTCTTTGCGCCTTCAGTCCCCCGCTCTCCAATGATGATGGTATTGCTCAGACCATCGCGATAATCACGGAAGCGGACGCTGGAATTGTCATAAAACGAGCCGGTGGGCACGGTGGTACCAGAACTGCGATAGGTGTTTCCGGCAACGCCGGTATAGTTGGATTTCCCATAGCCGCCGACGTCAGTATTCAGACCGCCCATCGGATCGGAGGGACAGATATAGGTTTTCAGCACGACTTTCGAATAGGGAGTGGTGACTGTGGCGCTACCGGTGGTCATTTCGGCAATGGTGGTCCAGTTGTTATCGACGCCACCGACTTCCACGATGGAATTGTAGAGCGAACTTTGCTCGATGTAGGGCAGAATGAAGGTTCCCCAGCCGAGCAGGTTGTGGTTAGTGACGTTGGCGGCAGGATCGTCATCGAGGTAGCCGGGAGGCAGCGTCCCGTGCACGTCATTATAGTTGTGCATGGCGATGCCGATCTGTTTGAGGTTGTTTTTACAGGAACTGCGGCGGGCTGCTTCGCGTGCCTGCTGGACCGCCGGGAGCAGCAGTGCAATCAAAATGGCGATGATGGCAATGACCACCAGCAGTTCAATGAGGGTAAATCCTTTACGGTTCGGGTGACGATGCAACACGATCGGGTCTCCTGGGGATGAAAAAAAGTAGAGGGTGAACAGCGGGTAAAAATCGGGTGGGTAAAACGGTGTGTTTTACTTTGTGGACTCAGCTTCTGGCTGGTGGAGGCTTCTCTAAGCAGGCAGCGAATTCGGTTCGCAGTGCTCGAAGTCTGGATGGCGAGATTTTTATCAGTGTTGTTTAAAAATTGGATTGTCGAAATGTGAATAGTTGAAGAACCGGTTTGCTGGATTCAAAAGCGTTTGAGAAAAGACTCGCGATTTCAGGGAGGTTTCGGTATGCTGAGCCTGAACAAAAAAATCAGTTTCTTTTGATCCCGCGCATGACCGGTTGCGTTAGCACGGAATACAATAGACTGTTTTACATATCGCCATCTGTTCTCCAGGATGAGTCCGTCCATGCCGATTCAAGTCAGCTGTCCCGTCTGTGCGAAAATTTACAAGGTCAAAGAGGAAGCCGCCGGGAAGAAGCTGCGCTGCAAGGATTGTGGTGAAACGGTGTCGATTCCCAAACTGGACCCGTTCGAGAAAGAAGCAGGCACTGGCGATGATTTTTCCAGTCTGCTCGACGATGCGGTGGAGCTGGAAGCGAAGTCGAAGACGATTCGCCGGGTGCGGCGGAAGCCGATGGTGAAAGCCGAGAAATATAAAGGCGACGAGGACGGCCCGGTCACGAAGAAAAAAGAGAATACCTACGTCGAGGACTTGAAGGCGACGTTTCTGCTGCTGCTCGATCCGTCCAACCTGTTTATCTTCATGCTGCTCTGGCTGGGAATGGGGCTCTGCTTCTCATTATTACCCTTTGCCGGTACGCTGGGGTTCATTGGACTCATCATTATCATGGGCTGGTACAGCCATTATCGCTTCTGTGTGATTTATGAAGCAGCCGCGGGTGAGAAACATCTGCCGGAACTGAGCCCCGAGGAAGGCTTTTTTATCCCGATGATCAAGTGGATCTTCACCTGGATCCTGGTGCATTTCCCGGCTTACGCGTACGCGGGCATCATCTTCTTCCTGAATCCGGAGGCCTTTGCGGAAGCGGGCCTGTATCTGTTTCGCATGCAGGAACTCAGCAACAACCTGCCCGTGTTTCATCTGAGCATGTTCATATTTCTGTATTGCATGGGCCTGTTTTTCTGGCCGATTCTGGCACTCTGTGTGGCGGTGGGCGGAATCGAATCAATCTTTCGGATCGACCTGATGATCCTGACGATCGTCAAGTCGCTGCCCGCTTATGTCTTTACCGCGACGGCCATGTTCGTCACCGCGGGAATTCAACTGGCGCTGGATCTGGCGGATATCGAATGGGGAATTATGGGGCTGTTTCTGATGCGAGGGGTGATGATCTACATGGAACTGGTCGCCCTGCGGATGATCGGCCTGTATTATCACCACTTCAAGAACCAGTTCGCCTGGTCCTGGGGTTAAGCGGCGCAATAAACCCTCGATTACTTTTCGTAAATCGTCTGGATCACCTTATCGAAGACCGGTCGCATCTGATCGAACTGGCCGTCGGGACAGAGGCATATCATGTTGAACTGGACTCTGCCGGTGAGCAGTGTGACCCGATAGCCGCGCTGTTTGCCCCCCAGCAGGGCTTTGGTCGTGAACACAGACTGACAGGTATCGCCCATTTTGGTTTCAAATAGTTTGTAATCGCCGATTTCCTCGTAGTTGGGATAATCGTCTTCCACTTTTCGTTTCATCAGGCGATGGATGTCGACGACCGGCGGTTCGATTTCGTCCGAGTCCGCGCCCTGGGTCATGGCCAGTCCTGCCCCGCCGAGCGCACCGCCAGTCATATTGCCGCGTACTGAAATCGAGACGCTTTCATCGGGGGAAAGAAACTTGCCCCAGCTCTGAACGCCCCCTTGGCCTCCCCCGTTTTTGACGGTCCAGCCTTCCGGGTATTCACAGCCGAAGTCACCGACTTCCGGGTGGAACTTCACGTATTTGGCGGGGACAGCCGCCTGGTTCTGGGCTGCGTTCTGCGCACTCAGCGAACTTCCCGCGGTAAACATGAAGTAGATCAGTCCCCCGGTGAGTGCCAGCCCCAGCACGCTGCCTCCGACAAGCAGCATAACCGGCGGCTGTGACTTTTCCTGTTCCGATTTTTTGCGCTTCGAATTTGATTTCTGAGGCCCGGAACTGCTGCCGGATTTCCCTTTCTTTTTCCGCGCGACGGGCCCGGGCTACCGCGGCACTGTCAAATTCGTCTTCAAAATCATCGAAGTCGTCCGCAGGCGGTTTGCGAGCGGCTTTCTTTTTCTGACCGTCGGCTTTCAGAACAAAGGGAGTCTCACAGCTGCGGCAGTTGACTTTCTTACCCAGCATTTTGGTGCTTTTCAGTTTGGCTTTGGCCTGACAGTGCGGGCAGGTCACGACGACTTCGGGCATGGGTATGGTCTTCCGGAAAGAGATGTGATGGCGATGGTCCCGGGCAGGAGCGGATGCGCCTCTGCAATGTTTTTTACGATATCAATTCGCGTAATGTTTATCCACTACGATGTTTGTGAATAGATGTCATAAACGGAAAATCAGCGATTCGCAAGACTGCGTTCAAAAACTCATCAGGATTTCATGCAGGGAACTCCCCTTTTTCATTTTCAGAAAAAAGCAGACAAAGTCCCGGTCTGCGCGGGTCAACTGTCTGACAAAGCCCTTTGATCCGTGTGCGTTACTGGCGCGACAGCACTCGATCAATGGGCTTTGTTTGTTTTACAGATGCAAACAGGAGATGACGCGGCCTCCCGACCGTGGCTGCCGGTTCCCATCGGCGGACATTTATGCCATAATCGAAGCAGGATCTATTTTGAAGTTATGCCTGCCTGATCTGCCGGGAGAATTCCATGTTTGCGAACGCTTTGAAAACCCTGTCTCTGTTGCTGATGTGTGTCTGCTGCGTTTCGTTGCCACTTGTGGACGCAGCCGAATCCGGTTCTGCCTATGGGTTCGCGAAGACCGAAATCACCCCCGAGGTTCCCCTGCGTCTCTCCGGATATGGGAATCGGGACACCGTTTACGAACGCGTGGATGAGCCGCTCTATGTGCGGGCGATCGCGATTCAGTCGCCTGAGAAAAAAGTCTGTACGCTGGTTTCGCTCGATTCGATCGGCTTTGCTGGCACTTTTACGGACCGGATTGCCGGTAAGGTGAAGCAGCAGTATGGGCTGAGCCGCGATCAGCTGGTGATCTGCAGCACACATTCGCACACCGCGCCGCACCCGATGGAGGGGCTCTCGAATATCTTCTCGACGCCGATGACCGAGGCCCAGAGCGAAGCCTCACAGAACTACTGGAACAGCGTAGAGCAGCGGATTGTGCAGACGGTCGGCAAGGCGATCAAAGATCTGCAACCAGGGACGATGTCGCTGGCAACCGGGAAAGTCGGCTTTGCCCAGAACCGGCGGGTGTTGAAGAACGGCAAGTGGACCGGGTTCGGTGTCAATCCGGACGGTCCCATCGATCACAGTCTGCCGGTGCTCAAAGTGACCGATGCAAACGGCAAGCTGCGGGGGCTGATGTTCAACTACGCCTGTCACTGCACGACGTTTGGCAGCGACTATAATTGTCTGAACGGCGACTGGGCCGGCTATGCTTCGAAATACATCGAGGAGCAGCACGGCGATATCGTCGCTGTCTGTACGATCGGCTGCGGGGCGGATCAGAACCCGATTCGGGGCAAGAAGGATGTGGCGAAAGACCTGGCGATCGGACATGGCCGCGCGATCGCCCTGGAAGTGGCCCGACTGCTCAAAGAGTCGGCTCAGCCTGTGACCGCGCCGCTGGGCACCGCGTATGGGAAAGCCAATCTGCCCTTCGATCCGCCGACGAAAGAGGAATTGCAAACCGCCCTCGAACATCAGCGGCCCCAGGTCAGACAGCACGCCGCGAATATGCTCAAGTACTTCGAGAAAGACGGCAAACTGCCGACGAGCTACCCTGCTCCGGTGCAGGTCTGGAAATTTGGCAATCAGCTGACGATGATCTTTCTGGGGGGCGAAGTGGTGGTGGACTACGCACTGCGGCTCAAGCGGGAACTCAAAAGCGACGCCGTCTGGGTGACCGCCTATGCGAACGACGTCTTCGGCTACGTCGCTTCCGAACGGATGCGGGACGAGGGGGGCTACGAAGTCGATTTCTCGATGATCTATTACAATCAGCCCGGCCGCTGGGCCCATGGCACCGAAGACCTGCTGATCAAACGGATTCATGAGCTGGTGAAACAGGCAAAGTGATTCGCGAAGAAAAACGGTTCACGCCAGATGCTTTGCGGCATGATTTCGAGGATCGCGGGAAAGAAACTCCGATTTTTTTGAATTCGGCGGCTGCAATCTGTGTTGTAAGTATTGAGCCGGAAAGTACTTTCCCGTTAAAATCCAGCACCGCTTCCGGGCTCCCGGGCGAACTCATTCGCCTGCAGCGGGGTCCATAGAGAAACACAGGCGCCCGTAGCTCAGCTGGATAGAGCAACGGACTTCTAATCCGTAGGTCGGTGGTTCGAATCCACCCGGGCGTGCTTTCTTCTGCTGACTTCTTCTGCTCTGCTGCTGTTGACGCGTTCTGCTCCTGTGATTCTGAATCGATAATTTAGCCCTTAAGCAGAGGTGCGGAATGGATACCCGTTACATCATAACACTTATCTCATTATTATTGTGTACTTGTCTTTCCAGTTGTCACCGTGGAATCTCGACCAGCGCTTCCCCTCCGGCTGAGGAACTATCACAGTTCTCAGATGAGTTTGATATGCCAGCTTATTTATTCAATAAGCCCATGATCGCCGTTTTTCAAACTCGTTTCACATCATATCGTGACGATCTGTTTCAGCCCGAAATTACCTTTGCAGTCTGGGATAACGGAACGTTTTTGCTCAAGGAAAATCGAAACTATGTAACGGGAGCGCTATCTGTTCAATCTTTGTCAGATGTAAATAACATCATGAACGATAAAAGATATTGTTCCTGTTTAACTAAATGGCTTCCTCAATATCATCATTCCAATCTCTACTACTCAATCTTGTCTACAGAAAACAAAGATTATTCGGCCAAATCCTCTTTAAGGCTGACCGGTGCAGACGATCTCGATGACATGAGCGATATTCAAATCAGTGATAAGAGTAGTATTGCCTATGTCCGTAAAACTAACGACACCATCAAGGAGCATTTGAAGAAGAGTACAACCTCTGGGACGTTCTCTCTGTCTGAAGAAAATGTAATGCAGATTGTCTCAAAATGGGGTTACGGACCACCGTATCTCACCAACGAAGAGATAAAAGAGATTATCCAAGGGGGGGACGGACCACCGCTTATCACCAACGAGAACAGCAGCAAGACGGATTAGAACTGTAATGGTGGTTATTCCTGCGGACGGGCCCCTTCCACACCGATTGTATAAATGACCGGAGTGCGGCTTTTGTAACCCTTACTCGCCCGGGACGTCGTGATGACGATGTTGCCCGTCTGGCGGTCTTCAATAGAGTGCCAGTGCGACAGGTTCACGTCCTCTTCATCAGGTTGTTTCGTGTCAATCACAACCAGATTCTCGCGTATAATTCCATAGGTTTTCGGATCGACCTCACCAATGACCAGAGGCCAGCGGGGATGATTGGCCTGGCAGTTTTTCTCACTGATGTTGCCAATCCAGTAAGTACGGCCATTCGAGTGTTTGATCAGTTCTGACATCGAAGAGGGAGAAAAGAAAAGTTCTCCATCAGAGTAGGTCCAGGGCTCTGGCTTGCTCCACTTGTGGCCGCCGTCTTTGGTAATGCTGATCCACTTGCGACTGGGCAGCTTATTCGAGGGATCGCTCTTGCCGCCGTTACTGCCGCGCATAATACAGATGAGATTCCCATCCGGCATTTGTGCCAGGGTCGGTTCATACAACCCGCGGACGGTGCGTTTGCCATCGCCTTCGATCGGTTCTGATGACTCCCATTCGATGTCGTTGTTTTCCGTCCAGCGTCCGATGAGAATTCTGGTTTGGAGCCAGTACCAGCCGCCTCCGGGGTTGAACAGGCTTTTGCCGTCGTTTGCCAGGGGGGGCATTTGCATGGGAACCAGGATCGTGCCCTCGCGGGTGCGAATTGGATCACAGCCGAGATCACCGAGAAAGAAGCAATTTTTACTGATATGTACGCCGTCGACAGGGTGCTCGGGGGAATACGCTTCTCCCTTTTGAACGATGGGTTTATCGTACAGATAAGTACGGCCCCCATCAGTCGATACCCGGTAGCGAAGGTAGTACCAGTGCCATTGCCAGCGCGGCTCATGTGCTTTGGGATCTTTACCTGGTGTGTCCATACAGTTGAAAAGCGACAGAATGTTGCCGTTGACCGGATCTCGCCAGAGGCCGTAATGGCTGCGTCGGTAGCCAAAGGGCAGGTCTTTGTCAAAATCGGGAGTGGGTTTCACAGGCTCCCATGTGAGACCGTTGTCAGCTGAAACGCCATTCAGTTTAATCATTGCCTGACCTGAATGATTCTGATAGATGGCTTTAAACAACGGTGACGTCGCTTTAAGCAGTTGCTTCTGCTTTAATGAAAGCGTTCCCGGACCTGCTGCGTTGGCGGTCTGCATCAGCAGAGAAATGACAATCATGGATGATAAGCTCAGATTCTGGAACAGTTTCATGCGTGTCTCTCTGCTTCGAGATTATGTTGACCATGGAGATGGAGCCTGAAATCGCTCCAGACCTGTTTATTTCACCACTCTAACTTTGCCCTGCTCTCCACTTCAAGCTGGTCTTATTTTTTTCATCTATTCACTGCCCCTATGCTGGCATGATTTCGTTTCAGAAAGAAACCACTTTTCGATTGCAGGAGTCCAGCCCGGGAGCGCTCTATGTCCTGATTCGGGCCGGTTGGATCTGGACTTTACTGATCTGAGTGCTAAAATGATTGACGAAACTGAGTCCTGTGACCGAAACTAATCCATATGTATCGAAAAATCGTATCTCTATTCCTGATTCCCTTAGTGTTGCTGACGCAGTCAGTCACATTCGGGCATTCGCATGCAGGTAACCATCCTGCAGAGCACGATTTGCGCGCCCACATTCACGTCAGCTCAGCTGAGGCTCACGAGCAGCATGGGCATTCGCATGCACATGGGGCTCATTCTCATAAACATGAGGGGCACTCTCATTCAGACCATGATCAGCCGGTTGTTCCTGAAGTGGAAGCGCCTTTTGATCATGATTCTTCTGCCATCTATCTCAACAGTACTGACCTGACATCAGGTTCGCGCACTACGCTGAATTCGGAACTGTTGTTGTCTTTTCACTGGATTGTGATCGAAGCCGATGCGCTGGCCTGCTCATTATCGTCGGGCTCTTCTCCTGAATGGAGCAGGCAGGATTGCGCACCTCCCGGGGCCGAATCCCCGCTCTTTCTCCGCCATCACGCTTTTCTGATCTAAGCGTGCGCTTTTTGTGCAGGCAGTCTCTGAACTGAGATGCTGCTGCCCTGCTTTCTCTGTTGGCGTCGAAGAAATTCTTATTGCATGCTGGTATTCATTTCCAGCGAAACTGCAAATCGTTCAGCAGGCTTCATTTCCATTGGATGGTCAGAATTCGTTTATTCTGATCACTGCGGAGCTGCTGAGTTGGATGTTCACGATCCCGATTTTCGGTATTTAGAGGGACAGTTATGAAGGTACTTCTTCAATCGATGAAGCCTGTTCTGGGAATCACGATCTTTGTTTTGATTGCTGCCGGTTTTGTTTTGCGCGATCACTGGTTGCCGCTGCTGGAACAGAATCAGGCTGATCAATCGAAAGACGGGGCAGTTTCATCCAAAAAAGCTGACGGCAAAAAAAACGCGGATCAGCAAAAGATCATTCTCTCTGACCAGGCCATTGCCAATCTCGGAATGAAAGTGAAATCGGAACTTCCCGAGACGTACTGGAAAACGTTTCAGGTGCCGGGGATGATTGTGGATCTCCCCGGGCGCAGTGATCAGAGTGTGATTTCTCCCGTGGACGGCGTTGTTGAGAAAATGAATTATTATCCGGGCGATACGGTCCGGCCGGGGGACGTACTCTATACGATTCGAATTCTCAGTGAAACGTTACAGCAGACGCAGACCAACCTGTTCAAAGACACTCAGAATATCGCGCTGGCAGAGACAAAGAAAAAACGACTGGAGACAACACGCGGCGCGATACCCGAAGCGCGGATCATTGAGGTAGCCAATGAGATCAAACGGCTGCACGTGGCAATCAAGGGGTATCAGCATGAACTGCTCAGTCGTGGTTTTTCACAGCAGCAGTTGCAGAAAATCTCTGCCGGCGATTTCGTCAGAGATCTGGATATCCTGGTTCCGGATCGGATGGACCGGGTCGGCAGCACGAGAACGCCTGTCGCGCTGAAAGCATCAGGGACAAAAGTCAAACAGGAGCCACCGCTGACATTCGAAGTTCAGGAGAGCAAGCTCGATCTGGGGCAGCAGGTCAAGACGGGCGAGATGCTATGCCTGCTGGCCGATCATCGTCAACTGGCAATCGAGGGGCGTGCTTTTCGCGATGAAACCCAACTGCTGGAACGCAGTGTGCGAGAGGGCTGGCCTGTCGAAGTCGATTTCCAGGAAAGAGAATCGACTCACTGGCCTGCCATCAAACAGAGTTTCCTGATTGAGTACCTTTCAAATGTGATCGATCCGGTAAACCGAACCTTTGCGTTTCGTATGCCGCTGGAGAATCAGTCCCGGGTTGTGCAACAGGGAGACCAGACCCAGGTGCTCTGGCGTTTTCGTCCCGGACAGAAAGTGCGGCTGATGATCAGGGTGGAAAAACTGGAAAACGTGTTCGTGCTCCCGGCAGATGCCGTTGCCCGCGAAGGAGCGGAGGCGTTTATCTTCACTCAAAATGTGAATACCTTCTACCGCAAACCGGTGCGTGTGCTGGAGCGGGATCGACGGCATACCGTGATTGCCAATGATGGATCGCTGACTCCCGGTTCGTTTGTGGTTCAGGGAGCTGCAGAGCAGTTGAACCGCATGCTGAAGTCCTCTTCTGATAATGATTTGCCGGAAGGCTATCATATCCACGCGGACGGCAGTCTCCACAAAAACGAAGATGAAGGGAAATAGGGGAACGCCGTGCTCAATTCCATAATCCGACTTTCGTTAACGCATCGTACTCTGGTCCTGGCGGCCTGTGTGGTCATTCTGGCTTATGGTGGTTATCTGACCACCACATTGCCGATCGATGTTTTTCCTGATCTCGACCGCCCGCGGGTGGTGATCCTGACGCAGTGTCCCGGCATGTCGTCTGAAGAGGTCGAAACGCTGGTGACGTATCCTATCGAAACGGCTATTCTGGGGGCGAACGGCGTCGAAGATGTGCGCAGCCAGTCCAGCCAGGGGATGAACGTGATTTACATCGAGTTTGGTTGGAAGACTGAACCGCGCTACGCCCGTCAGATTGTTTCGGAACGCCTGGCAACTGTTCCCATGCCGCCTGGCATCCGCCCGATGATGACACCCCAGGCCTCGATTATGGGGCAGATTCTGCATGTGGGCATCCACCGCCGCACAGGACCTCAAGGAGGGACTTTAGTCCCGGTGGGACAGACAGGACTGCTGGCTGAACGCATCGAGAAAGAGGGGAAGCCATTTCTTACTGTCTGGAATCCAGTGGAACGCAACGATCTTGGCCAGTGGCAGAAAGTGGCAGTTCAGGATCCGGAATGGGACCCGCGAAATCCCGGTCGGATGGTTACGTTTAACTGGAATCAACGTTCGTATGACGTCGTCTTTCCGACTCCCCTGGAAGAACGGATGGACCTGCGTACGACAGCTGACTGGCTGATCAGGCCGCGGTTGCTCAAATTGAACGGCATCGCGGAAGTCATCGTGATGGGGGGCGATAAGAAACAGTACCAGGTGCTGGTCGACCCGATTAAGTTGCAGGAATATAACGTTTCACTGCAGGATGTCGAGGCGGCGGTCCAGTCGAATAACCTGAATGCCAGCGGCGGATTTATCCTCAGCGGCCAGACCGAACGCCCCGTGCGGATTATCGGCCGACTGGGTGCGCTGACCAATGATGTGCTGGAAGAACTCCGCAGGGCGCCCGTCAAAATGAACGGGGACCGTGCCGTACTGATGGAGAACGTGGCGGAAATCGTTGAAGGCCCTGCCCCGAAACGGGGAGACGCGAGTATCGATGGCCACGCGGGCGTGGTGATTACGATCGTCAAACAACCCCATGCGGATACCAGAAAGCTGACGGATGATGTGATGGCGGCCCTGCATGATGCGGAAGCGTCGCTGCCTGCCGACATCGTGATCAATACCAAGCTGTTTAAACTCAAAAGTTTCATTGACCGGGGGATTTACTATGTGGAAGAGGCCCTGGTGATTGGTGCGGTACTGGTGGTGATCGTATTGTTCCTGTTTCTGCTGAATCTGCGCACGACCTTCATCACACTGACCGCGATTCCCCTGTCGCTGGTGATCACGACGCTCGTGTTCCGCGTTGTCGGGATGATTACGGGAACGGAACTCTCGATCAATGTGATGACCCTGGGGGGGATTGCGGTTGCGATCGGGGAACTGGTCGACGATGCGATTGTGGACGTGGAAAATATTTTCCGTCGGCTGGGCGAAAACAACATCAGCCCGAATCCCAGACCGGCGATTGTCGTCGTTTTTGAAGCCAGTCGGGAAATCCGTTCGGCGATCGTTTTTGGTACCGCTGTCGTGGTGCTCGCGTTTATGCCTCTGTTTGCCCTGTCGGGAGTCGAAGGGCGTCTGTTCGTTCCCCTGGGGGTGGCCTATATTGTATCGATTCTGGCCTCGCTGCTGGTCTCGCTGACGGTGACTCCCGTGTTGTCTTACTACCTGCTGCCCCAGGCTAAAGCCACCCACGAACATCAGGACGGGCGCTTGCTGCGGTTTCTGAAATGGGGTGCCAGTTTTCTAATCCGGTTCAGTATGCGGCATGCTGCTGCCCTGCTGTTACTGACCTGGGCTCTGGTCGGCGTCAGTGTCTATGAGCTGTCCCGACTGGGGGCGGACTTCCTGCCAAAAATTGATGAAGGGAGCGTGCAGATCAATGTTACCCTGCCGGGGGGCTCTTCTTTGAAAGCTTCGAATGAGGCCTCTTCACTGATCGATGCCCAACTGGTGAAAATGCAGAAGTCCAAAGCTAATCCAAACGGTCCGATTTTGCACTTTTTCCGGCGGACCGGTCGGGCAGAACGGGATGAACATGCCCAACCTGTCAACGTGGGCGAATATATCCTGACAATGAATCCCGCAGCGAACTATGATCGCGATGAGTTTCTGGAGACGTTACTTTCCGATCTCAAAACGAATGTTCCCGGAGTGGGGATCGAGGCGGAACAGCCGCTGTCTCATCTCATCAGTCATATGCTGTCCGGGGTCAAAGCCCAGGTCGGGATTAAGATTTATGGGGATGATCTCGACAAACTGCGCGAACTGGCGGGCAACGTCCGGGATGCGATCACTGATATTCCCGGGGTGACTCCGCCGATCATCGATCCCCAGGAACGGGTGGATGAGTTGCATGTGGTGCTGAAGCCGGAAGAGCTGGCTTACTTCGGTTTGAGCCGCGAATATGTCGCCAAATTTGTGGAGACGGCCTTGAAAGGGGAAGCTGTCTCACAGGTTCTGGAGGGACAGCGACGGTTTGATCTGGTCATTAAACTCAATGAACAATACCGCTCGGACCCCTATAATCTGGGGGAATTGCGACTCGAACTTCCCGATGACAGAGGTCAGATCCGTTTGCGGGAACTGGCTGAATTCCCCGGATCCGCCAGCGGTCCGAACCTGGTCAACCGGGAAAACGTCCGCAGGCGACAGACGATCCGCTGTAATGTGTCGGGACGCGACCTGGCCAGTACCGTGGAGGAAATTGAAAAACAGGTGCGGGAACAGGTCGAACTGCCCACCGGTTATTTTGTGGAATTCGGAGGACAGTTTGAAGCACAGCGTTCCGCCACACTCCTGATTACGATTCTGGCGGCCGTCTCGGTGGCGGGTATCTTTATTGTGCTGATGATGCTGTATCCCTCGGCGCGGATCACGTTTCAGATTCTGAACGCCATTCCAACGGCCTTCATCGGCGGTGTCTTCGCGCTGGTCTTAACCAACCAGACCCTGACTGTTGCCAGTATGGTTGGTTTTGTGTCTCTGGGGGGGATTGCCGTCCGTAACGGCATTCTGCTCGTGACACATTATTTCCATTTAATGGAAGAAGAGGGAGAAGACTTTTCTCCCCAGATGGTACTGCGGGGCAGCCTGGAACGGCTGGCTCCGGTGCTGATGACCGCTTTGACCGCGGGGATCGCCTTGATTCCGCTGGTGGTGGGTGGTAATAAACCGGGACTGGAAATTCTCTATCCCGTAGCGACCGTTATTCTGGGAGGGCTGGTGACATCCACCTTTTGTGAATTTTTTATTCACCCCGGACTGTTCTGGAAATTTTCCGGCAAGGATGCCGAACGACTGGTTCGCAGCGAAACTTCAGACGAAGAACTGCTGCGGGCTGCAACACAACAACACACTTGATTGATTTCTCTGAAGCAAAGGAAAACGAAATGAAGAATTTGAAAATCTCTGGTTTACTGTTCGCTGCGCTGATCGTAGCAGGCTGTGCAGACAAAGGCAGCTCAGACTCTGCTCCCCCGGAAACGGCGGCACCGGAGCCGGCAGCACACTCCGAAGAGAGCCATGCCGAAGCCCATTCGCACGGGACGGGGCCGAATGGCGGGGTCGTCTTCGATATGGGTAAATACCATGCCGAATTTACTGTTGATCACCCCAAGCATGAGTGTACGATTCTGTTTCTGGGAGCCGATGAGAAATCACCTGGGCCTGTGGCTGCGAAAGAGCTGACACTTTCAATCAAAGAAACGAAGACTGCAGAAGGCAAAGTCGTGCCTCCCATGACCGTCAAAATGCTCCCTCAGGATGAGGCAGACGGGAAAGCATCTAAATTTGTCGGGACTGATCCCGGGATTGGAAACGTAGCCGACTTTGCCGGCACCGTGCTGGGGGAAATCGACGGCAAGCCGTCGCAGGGTGAGTTCCAGGAATAATTCACTCTGGTGAGTCATTGGTCTGCCTGCTGGTCGTCGCCTGGGGGAACCTCTCCCGCGACGGCCAGAGGGGGGACTTTGCAGAACGTGACTGAAGACGCATCACTGTGAAGAGAGCGGAGGCAATCCATGTATTATTTCATTAAGGTGGCCCTGACCGCAGTCGTGGTCGTGGCGGTAGCGGAAATCTCCAAACGCAGCTCTCTGTTAGGCGGTGCCCTGGCCTCCCTGCCGCTGGTCTCTTTTCTGGGGATGATCTGGCTCTATATCGATACCGGCAGCACCGACAAAGTGGCCGAGCTGTCCCGCAATATCTTCTGGCTGGTGCTGCCCTCCCTCTCCTTCTTTCTGCTGCTGCCGATCCTGTTGAAAAAAGGCGTCGGTTTCGGTGCCAGTTTCGGCATCTCAACCGCGGTGATGATCGGTTTCTATCTGGGCATGATGTTCTGTTTGAAGAAATTCGGGATTCAGTGAGTGGAGGGGCTGTTTATGGGCTTCTTAGAACTGACAGTCTGGTTCTGGATTGGAGACAATCACTGTCAGTTTCCTGTGGTCTGCGACCACTGCGAATTGCATTCGGGGGTTCCCTGTGCGAATGAGGAAGCGAATCAGGTCTGTACGTCGCAATTATAGAACAGTATTAAATCCCAATGGACCCTGGAGTGACCGGCCCGCCGCTGAAAACGAACTTCGGGACTATGAACAAGGAATTAGCGAACCCCGTTCAGTCGGCCGGGTAAAATCCAACCCCAGGCCGACGACTTGTCGTCGGCCTGGGAAGCAGTTTACAAACAGTATTCACGAATCAATCCCGCGTACACGTCCTGTCCGCGTTCCAACTGTGCGAGGGTAATCCATTCGTCGCTTTTATGGGCCTCGGTGATGTTGCCGGGGCCGAGCAGTATGAGGTTTTCGACTTCGGGAAAGTTACTGGCTTCCGAACCGTAGGCGACTGTTTTGGGCGGGTGGCCTGTCGAAAGTTTTGCGGCTTGTTGGGCGAAATCCGAGTTTGGATCGCGGCGGAATGCCGGATTTTGGCTGCGGATGTGGAACTCGATTTTCAACTCATCGGCCTTCATCTTAAGCAGGTGAAGAATCGCCTCGACATCGGTTCCCGGCATCGGACGGAAGCACAGCGTGCAAATCGATTGCGGCGGCGTGATGTTCACCGCAGCGGTGTGGTCGTTGATGCCGATATTCATGCAGACGGTCGGCGGGTTGAATTCATCATCGAGCCATTTCTCGTCGGTTTCGGTTTCATCGTAAATTGCTTTGGCTACTTGCAGGAAAGGAATCATTGCCCAATTGGCGTTGAGCCCTTCCCGCGTACTGGAATGGGACGCCTTGCCGTGCGATGTCACTACCACCTGACAGCCCCCTTTATGGGCATAGACAACATCCAAACTGGTCGCCTCGCCGACAATGCCATGGGCTTTCCCTGCCGTTAATTCTTTGTAGATTTCCGACCGCTGGGCAATTTCAATGGCGCCGCGATGGTCGAGTTCTTCATCGGCCGTGCAGGAAATATAAACGGGGGCTTTCAGGTCTTCATTGCTTATCGATTCCAACGCGGCGAACATGCAGGCGATGGAACCCTTCATATCGGTACTGCCGCGACCAAACAGCTTGCCGTCGCGGACCGTCGGTTCGAACGGGCCGTGCTCGGGAATCGACCAGCCGTCGGTCGGCACGACATCAGTATGACCGAAATAGGCAACGCCCCCGGTACCCGAGCCCTTCCGCCCGATGATATTCACTTTCGGCACCCCGGCGGAATCAGTGTGCTCCACCCGTTCGGTTTCACAGCCCAGTTTTTTCAGCACTTGCTCGACATAATCGCTGACCGCAGCGTTGGACCGGTTGCTGGTCGAATCGAAGCGAATCAGTTCCTGGGCATACTCGAGGGCGTTCATAAAAAGTTCTCTGAATGAGGTAACCGTCCGAAAACGGCATCAATCTGAAGAATTCCAGAGTAATCTTTCCACCATGCCCAATCAAGCGGCTTTCTTGCGTTTCGCTTCCGGATGATCGGCAAACCAGACATCGGGCAGCAGTTCGCCCAACCGATCACTCGGTTGCGTCGGAAGATTTTGACCTTGCCCCCTTAACCGCATCCAGAACTTGATATACTGATCAGGATTCTGGACTAATTGAGGATGAGGCGAACATGCCCACCAAGCGTCATTCATCCGAACAGATCATTTCGAAACTCCGGGAAGCGGAAGTCCATCTCGCCCAGAGAGTAATAATTTCCCTGAAATGAAAAAACAGGAAATCAACCAGCGGGCCCTCTACGAGAGGCGTTGCGAATACTGTGTGTGGTTTGTGGATGGACCAATCCTAAAAGCTGAGAGTACTGGAATAGAGTATGGTTTCGATTCTGCTCGAAAATAATGTGATGCATACTGATCACAAAAATGATCACAACTCCTGCCGCCGCACGGTCTTCAAATGGCTTTTGTGGGTTATTCAGCAAATAACCTGAAATGCTAAAGGCCCTGAGTACTCAGTGTTTAGCGTTTGGCTGGAATATGAGTACCAGGACCAGGTGCGACTTCTATCCGCAGGTCGGTGGTTCGAATCCACCCGGGCGTGCTTTTCTGCTTCTTTTCTCTTTCCCCTCTGGTAACACGGCCTGGCTCTGGCTCGAAGGCGCCCTCTGTCAGTTTCCTGTGGCCTGCGACCACTGCGAATTGCATTCGGGGGTTCCCTGTGGAAAAACTTTATTGGTTTCTTTTGAACAAACAATATGATTTAGTAATTCTTTTTTGAATTAAAGAAGCAATCAGATGTCAAATAGACCTTCCAGTTCTTCAGATGGAATTGTGCGCAACACGGGATGCTCTTCAGTTCCAATATTTTCAATAACATTGAGGTCTATATTGACTCCTTCCAGTTCGGGCCTCATTAACCGATTGTAAAGATCTGTAAAACTTCGACGCAGGGATCCTTCGTCTCGACCAGAATACATCCCTATCCTGCGTGAATCATTATTTGCCTTCGCATCTTCGAGCCGTTCTTTTATTTTTTCAACGTGTAGTGATGGTTGCATCCAGAGAAGAAATGTTTTCTGAGTAACATCGGGATGATTTTCATGCACAAAATGAAATACACCGTCTGTTTCATATTGCCAGTGATGTATTAAAGTATCGCATTCGTCGTTTTCAATATCTGTCTTAAACCGCCTTTTTGTTGGTTCGATACCACGATCTGCATGGTATTTCCCCTTACACTGAAATGGTCCCCAGATGTGATACTTTCCTTCGATCTCAAGATGATACAGAAGACGCTGTTCGGACTCTGTAAAAGACTCTTCGGACTTTCCCTTCATATTCCAGACATGGCCCAGTAGTGTTTTTTTGCCGCACGCCGACATGCCACAAAGGTGAATCACTTTCATTATCATCTTTCAATCTAAAATTAAGACAGAATAGATGTTAATATGTGAATCTTCAAGCGCCACCAGAAACATCACCTCTCCCCGCTGGGTGACACAAACCGCTTCAGCTGTCTGCTCTCATTCAGACCAATGCAGAACTTCAACGTGGTGATTCTGTTTTTTGCGTGTTAGAATTTCCGAAACATGCAGGCCTGTCTTTTCGCCGATACCGCTGATCGAGATCGAACATGACCGTCATTCTTTTATTGTGGTTACTTGGGATGTATCTCATGCTGGGGGCCTGCCTGGAATGGAATTCCATTATGGCCGGGCCGACGGCTTCCATTTTAATCCTGCTCTATGGGCGGATGACTACGCGCGTTGCCTATTTTCTCTCAGGGCTCTTCTGGTTTACTGTGGGCTGGCTGCCAGTTTTGGACCTCTATTTCAACGGCATTGGGCATATCTGAAATTCTGCTGGCTGGTAATTTGTTACGTATTGATCAGACGGGGTTTAGGGGGCGTTTCTCTGGACGGTCGGTTTGACGCTTGATTGGAAGTGCGTTCTGACAGTTTCCTGTGGTCTGCGACCACCCCGAATTGCATTCGGGGGGACCCGGTCTGTCGTTCGAATCCAGCCAGCCTGTTTCTTGCCACGAAAAGTCACCAAAGCCTAGCTTCTGCCTCGGGTTACCACTACACTGGTAGTACTACCAAAATTTCTCACCCCAATCCTCTGTCGCTCTTTTAATACGGATGATGCTGGAACTATGAAACCATTCTATCGCTACTGTGCCGTACCCGCTTTGAAATTTGTCTGTGGGGCTTTTGCTCTCTGTCTGTCGCTGCTGGTGACCAGTGTTGCCAGTGCGGGGCCGCTGGTTTATCAGGGGACGGACGGGCCCGGCGTGGGGAAGCATATTGTCTTCCTGGCGGGCGATCATGAGTATCGCTCTGAAGAATCGCTGCCGGAACTCGCGCGGATTCTGGCGAAGCGGTTCGGGTTCAAGTGCACCGTGCTGTTCAATATCGATCCGGAGACCGGCGAGATTGTGGCCGGTAACTCGAATATCCCGGGGATGGAAGCCCTCGATTCGGCTGACCTGGCGGTGATCTTTCTGCGGTTTCAGAATCTGCCCAAAGAACAGATGAAATATCTGGATGAGTACCTCAAACGGGGCGGCCCGGTGGTTGGCATGCGGACTTCGACGCACGCCTTCAATATGCCCGCTGATGCCCCGTTCTCGAAGTATTCCTACCAGAGCAAAGACAAAGACTACGAACTGGGCTTCGGTCACCAGGTGCTGGGACAGACCTGGGTGGGCCACTATGGGACCAACCATAAGCAGAGCACTCGCATCAGCATCCTCGACGAAAAGAAAAATCATCCGATTCTGCGGGGTGTGAAGGATGTCTGGGTGCAGGCCGGCGGTTATGTGGGCAAGCCTGTCGAAGCAGACGTGCTGACGATCGCGCAACCGTTGAACGGGATGAAACAGGATTCCCCTGCCGACGAAACGAAGCCTCCGATGCCTTCGGAATGGACGCGGACTTACACCTCTGCCTCCGGCAAGAAGGGCCGCGTGTTCACGACGCTGTACGGCACGCCTGAAGATCTGTTGAACGACGGCTACCGCCGGATGCTGGTCAACGCGTGTCTCTGGGCACTGGGCATGGAAGACGCGATCAAGGCGGACGCGAACGTCGATTTCGTCGGGCCGTTCGAACCGAATACGTTCGGCTTTGGCACTTATGCTCACGGGATCAAGCCGGAAGCGTATGCCGGGTTTACGAGTCCGATTCCGGCGAATCACAATACCAAACGAACAGACGCTCCTAAGAAGGGGAAGAAGAAAGCGGCTCCGAAGAAGAAAGAAGCCAAGGGAAAAAAGTCGGAGAAGAAGGCTGCTCTGGTGACCGGTAAGCCGGCGCGTTTTGTCCGCATTGAACTTCCGGGCGACAAACGAATTCTCACGCTGGCGGAAGTGGAAGTGATCAGCGGCGGAAAGAACGTTGCCAAAGGGGCCAAGGCCACACAGTCGAGCACGATGGGACCGGGAGTGGCTGCAAAGGCCCTCGACGGCAATAAGAGCCCGGACTGGGGTAAAGGGGGACAGACCCATACTTCCAATTCCGGTTCGAAGAATCCCTGGTGGGAAGTCGACCTGGGGAAAGCCGTCAACGTCGACAAGGTGGGGATCTGGAACCGGCAGGGTTTCGAAGGCCGCATGGAAGATTTCACGCTGACGCTACTGGATGCGGACCGCAAAAAAGTGTTCGAGGTCACGAAGGTGGCTGCTCCGTTTACGATGGAGATCGATGTCAAGCACGGGGGCAAGCTGGAATACCTGACCTTCAGTGGGTCAGCCGGTGTTCCATATAAGTCGACTTCCAAATCGGTCGGTGCGGAGTCACACAGTCAGGTTCAGGATCCGACACTGGCCGAGGTGCCGGCGAATTATCGGGATCCGATTCCGTTTGCATTTCACAAGGGGGATGTCGTTGCCATCGTGGGTAATGGACTGCCCGATCGGATGCAGCATGATGGCTGGCTGGAAACGCTGCTGCAGAGCGAACTGCAGGGCAAGCAGGTGCGGTTTCGGAATCTGAGCGCCAGCGGCGACCAGGTCGATTCGTTCCCGCGGAGTAAAGGGGCTGCCACGATTACTGAATATCTGCGGCACGTCAAGGCGGACGTTGTCTTTGCCTTCTTCGGCTACAACGAATCATTTCAAGGCGTGAAGAAAGCCGACGATTATAAGAAACGTCTGATCGAGTTTGTGCGCAGGACCCGTGGTTCCAAGGCAAACGGCAAAACGTTCCCGCGGATTGTGCTGTTCAGCCCGATCGCACATGAAGCCACCGGGAATAAAAACGTGCCTGATGGTAAGGCACACAACGCTCAGTTGGCCGCCTATACCAGAGCCACCGAAGCAGCGGCCCGGGAAGCAGGAGTCGCGTATGTCGATCTGTTCCACCCTTCCCTGCAGATGTTCAAGGAGTCGAGCGAGCCTTTAACAATCAACGGGATTCATCTGACTAAGGAAGGTAACAAAAAGCTGGGGGAAGTGATTGCCTCGGTCCTGTCCGGGCACCAGGTGACTGCCTCGCAGACGATGGAGAAACTGCGGTCGGCCATTCTGGATAAGAACTACAAGTGGAACAACCGCTATCGCGCCCGTGACGGGAATGACGTGTGGGGCGGCCGTTCGATTCTCAAGTTTACCGACGATCAGACCAACGCCGAGGTGCTGCAGCACGAGCTCTCGATGCTGGACGTAATGACGAACAACCGCGATGCCCGGATCTGGGCGTATGCCAAAGGGGAAGATTACCAGGTTGATGACAGCAATGTTCCGCAGCCGGTAAAGGTGATTTCGAATGTCGGCGGGGGGAGCAAGAGCTCCAGTGCGGTGAAAGAAGGGAACCTCAACTACATCAGTGGTGAAGAAGCGATTAAACACATGGCGCTGGCTGACGGGTTTGAAGTCAGCCTGTTTGCTGACGAAAAACAGTTCCCCGAACTGGTTAACCCGGTGCAGATGCAGTTCGACACCAAAGGACGACTGTGGGCGGCTGTCTGGCCGACTTATCCCAAGTGGGAACCGTTGAAAGAGATGAACGATGCACTGCTGATCGTGCACGACGACGACAATGACGGCAAAGCGGATCGGGTGACCGAGTTTGCCCGGATTCAGAATCCGCTGGGTTTTGAATTCTGGAACGGAGGCGTCCTGGTAGCGTCCGCACCGGAGATTGTCTTCCTCAAAGATACTGATGGCGACGACGTGGCCGATGTCCGCACGATTATGCTGCAGGGCCTCGATTCCTCTGATACCCATCACGCAGCGAACAACCTGATCTATGGTCCCGATGGTGCCATTTACTGGCAGAGCGGCGTGTTTATGGTGCACAACCACGAGCATCCCTGGGGGCCTTCTCTGCAGGTGGGTGAATCGGCCATGTATCGTTTCGATCCGCGGCGGTTCACGATTTCGATGCATGCCATCAATTCCCCCAACCCGCACGGGATTGCCTTTGATTACTGGGGCTATCATTACGCGACGGACGGAACCGGCGGGCGTGCCTACCAGGTGCGTCCGGATAAGGGCGGCTTCAAAATGCACGAGCTGCTCAAGAAAGAAGTTCGTCCCGTGACGGCCAGCGAAGTGGTCAGCAGTGCTCACTTCCCCGAGTCCATGCAGGGCGACTTCCTGATCTGTAACGTGATCGGATTTCTGGGCATCAAGCACTACGACCTGGCGCGGAACGCTAAAGATGGTACCGTGTGGGGTGAGCCGGCTGGTGATGATCTGGAGGTCACAAGACTGAATGCAGACGGGACGAAAACTCCGGACAAGTCCAAAGGTCTGATGATGAGCGGAGACAAGAACTTCCGTCCCGCGGATGCGATCTTCGCTCCCGATGGTTCGCTGTATTTCTGCGACTGGCACAACGTGATCATCGGCCACATGCAGCACAATGTCCGCGACCCCAACCGCGACCATCAGCATGGTCGTATTTACCGGATGACTGCCAAGGGACGCCCCCTGCAGAAGCCGGTTGCCATTGATGGGGAGCCGATTGCCGCGCTGCTCGAGAACCTCAAATCGCCGATCGACGGCATTCGCCACCGGACCCGTGTTGAACTGAGCGAACGCGATTCCGACGCTGTGATCGCGGCGACCCAGGAATGGATCAAGCAGTTTGATCCGAATAAAAAAGAAGACGCGCACCACCTGCTCGAAGCACTCTGGTTGCACCAGCAGCACAACGTGCGGAACCTGGAGTTACTGGGACTGCTGATGAAGTCTCCCGAACCGCACGCCCGCATTGCCGCGAACACTGTGAAGCATTTGTGGTTTGAAGTGGAAGGGACGATGCGGGGCGGCGTGATTGCCGAGTCGGAAGAAGCGGCGACACAAAAGTCGGGTATTCTCAGCGATACCCCCGAACTGACGACGATTCACATCGGGACGGTCCGCGAGCGGATGCGCTACGATGTGACGAAACTCACCTTAAAGCCCGGCAAGAAGGTCAAGCTGACCTTTTCCAACCCGGATTACATGCCGCATAACATTATGATGGTCAATCCCGGGAAAGCCGATGAAGTGGGGCTGGCCGCGATTGATCTGGGCGCCAGCGGGTTTTCCGTTGGTTTTATTCCGGACAGCAAAGAGATTCTCTGGCACAGCAACCTGGTCGACCATGGTCAGGAAGAGGTGATCGAGTTTGTGGCTCCGACCAAAGAAGGGGCGTACCCTTACATCTGCTCGTTCCCCGGGCACCACCGGCTGATGCGGGGTGTGATGTACGTGACCAACAATCTCGAAGAGTTTCTCAAGAATAATCCGCAGCAGGAAACCAAGGTGACCGAGTGGAAGCTGGCCGACCTGGAAGCGGATCTGAAACGGGTGGGACAGCATCGCAGTTTTTCTCAAGGAAAAGAACTCTTCACGAAACTGGCCTGTGCCCAGTGTCATAAACTGGATAAGAACAGTGTCATTGCCGGCAGAAATCTTTCCATCGGTCCCAATCTGGACGAGGTCGTGAAGAAGCACAAGCACGACGCCAAAGCGATCCTCGCAGAAATTCTGGAACCCTCGCGCAAGATTGAGGATAAGTACCGGACGGTGCTGTTCGCACTGGATGACGGGCAGACGATTAACGGGAACATCGTTTCCGAAGATGAAAAATCGTTGATTGTGCTGACCGGACCGCCGCAGGTGAAGGAGAAGAAAATTCTGAAGGAGTCGATCGAGTTTCAACGAACGTCTCCCGTCTCCATCATGCCGGCCGCCCTGCTGAATACGCTGGATAAAGAACAGATCCTCGATCTGCTCGCGTACGTGATTTCAGGCGGGAACGAAAAGTCCGAAATGTTTCATCATCACCATTAAGGATCGTCGCGCAGAGAATCGGGAACGATTCCCTGAAAAATAAGTCGTAATTACGCAGGCCCTGTGTGTTCAGGATTCAGTTTTATCTGGATTTTGAATACCAGGGCCTTTTGTTTTGTGTTGAGGACGATTGTATTTCGATGTGGATCAGTCGTGATGATCGCAGGCCCAGTTAATTTCACTTCAAGGAGTTGATGTATGTCGAAAATCATGTGCTATGGCGAGGATGGGCTCACTCTGGCTGCGGTGACACAGCATTTAGGGAAACTGTTAGCTGAAATCAGGTCACAGCATCGTGATTTAGATGAAGATGAAGATATCTCTCTTGAAGACTGTCTGGTTTTTTATCGCCCCAGTTTTGGCAGGAATGGAGGTAAAAAGGGGGCTTCGTTTGGTGAGTTTGACGCGATTATTGCTACTAAGAAGAATGTATATTTGATTGAGTCGAAGAGATATCGTTCCCCCTCCCGAAATACAACAATCATGGTGAAGAAAAATCAGGTTCGGCGACATCAAATATTTGAATGGATCTGGGATAACTGGGAGTCAGGTCAATCCTGGGAACAATTTAGAACAGACTATTCTGATGCTTTTAGAGATGAATTTAATGACAAACCTCTTGCTAATTCAAATAGACAGCTCGCGAAAAACTTAAAACAAGTTTTGGATCTTATTTATAAAGACGGCCGAAGCATTCAGCATATTCTTTTGGCGTTTTATCACAATGAACAACATATCCCATCTGAGGGGCTTCATAAAAGTGCAAAGATGTTTCGTCTGGTGCCTTTTCACTTTAAGAAAAACCAAATCGAGCAGGTATTCGAGGTGAATCTCGATACGCAGCAAACAGATTGAAAAGAAAACGGGGCTGGAAGTGGTTGATGAGCTGAACGGATTGCTGTGCGATGTTCAGCTTGGGAGTATGGAGCCGATCTATAAAATGGAGACTTTGTTTCTGGTTCGGGAGGCACTGCTCCGCTGAGCCTGGGTAGCCCTGCTCCTGATTGAATGACTGAGCTGGGACCTCTCGCCGTGATCGGGTTGTATGTTGCGAGGCGGGCAGGCACACAGGCCAGCCCCTACAGTAATTATCAATGGTTTTGATTTTGGCGAACGGCGTGAGGGAGTCAAGCACAATTTGTGCTCTGAGTTCTCTGTGAGTTCCCCTGAATTGATCTTGAGTTTGCTCCGAATTGCTCTGAGTGTGCTTCGAAATGATTTGAAAATGTACGAGATATCTGGAACCGGTTATTTTTGTTTCGGTGTAAAACGGGTGAAAAACGACGGCGATTCAGGTGCTGCTTCGTCATTAGTGCGTCATGTCCCAGTACACGCATCATCCGCCTCGCGCGCGAAGCACAATTTCCACAATTTACGATACGGAGAGAGTGGATCAAGGGGAGTTTATGCAGTGATGAGCACTGAACGGCACAGCTGTTTATTCGGAAGCAGTAGCGCGAGTTCAGAGATCGAGTTGAAACCGCAGGCCGGCGACGAAGGCGTCGGGGTAGATGCCCGAGGGGGTTGTGACGTACTGCAGGTCGGGCTGGATGCTGAGCGATTCGTTGATCCGGGCTTTGTAGAAGACTTCGACCATGACTTCGTGATCGGTGCCCCCCTGGTCCAGGTCGACCCAGCCGGCACCGGCGCCGGTGACATCCTGATCGCGGCCGCGGAGCAGTCCGGTGTAGACGAATCCGGCCAGGGCGTCGTGCGGGATCAGGGGATAGGGGGAACTGCCGTAGGTGGCGGTGGGAAAATGCTGGGCGAAGACAGCCAGACCCTGGCGTTGGTCGTCGGTGCTGTCTGCTTCGAGGAAGAGGAACTGTTCGAACTGGATGTAGTAACCAAAGGCCCGCGGGATCTTCCCGGCGGGAACGACGCCTTTGGTGTGATAGGTGAAGCCGGCAGTGAATTTTCCCGGCAGGTCCCGGAACGGTGTCGTGTAGTTGTATTCCATTTCACCGATGAACAGAGCCGCGTTGTTATCGGAAAAGAGACCGTTGGCGTTACTGCGATACGCATCCCAGCCGCCGACTCTGAAATGGAGGCCGGGGTGGATCTCGGTCATGAAGACCACGGCCGGACTGGGTGTGGGAAACGAAGGCAGGCCTGCCGAGGGGGAGAGGCCGAAGGCGGAGTTGATGAAGTCGCCGGCATAATCCATGGTGAGGAACAGGTTGCTGAGGTCCTGCTTGCCGACGCGCATCGTAATGCCCGATTCGTAGAGTTCGACTTCCCACCAGAGTTCGCTGATCTGGGTGATGTTGTCGAACGAGTCGATGTTACTGAGAATCTGGGTAGCCCCGACATATTCATCGAGTCCGCGTCCGTGCGTGTTCTGAAAGAGGATGGAAGCCCGGCCGGGGATGTCGAGCTTCATTTTTTCAAAATCGAGATCGACCGAGAGGTTGAGCAGGCCTTCGTACTGGGTCGAGCCGTCCGTAGCGATTCCGCCGTGCGCGTTGGTGAAGACTTCACCGTAATAGACGGGAGTGACCGAGATACCGCTTTCGGAATCAAACCAGTCGGGGATGAGCGTTGGGTCGTCTGCCGGCTGCGTGATGGGAATGCAGTCCAGAGATTCCAGCGGGAGTTCCTCAGCGCAGCTCTGAGCAAGGACTGCCCGGGGACCAGACAGAACCAGTATCAGAAAGATCAAATGGAGGACAGAATTCAACCGCAACGTTACATTCCCCGTTCACGCTGCGAATCAAAGTTCAGCCCAAATAGATACAGCGCACTATAGTCTTATTTCGGCAGATTTGCCGGGTGTATCCAGTCTGGGGGAATAGTCAAACTGAGTGGAGAATAACGGCGGCGATCAGTTCGACTGCAGTGCTTTCGGCTTCGGTGCCGGTTGACTGGTAAGATGTTTTCGCAGAAAGGCTTCGACCAGCTGCATCCGTTTGGCGTCGAAGAACTGTGGCCCGCCATGGGCGCCGCCGTGGATGACTTCGAAGGTGACGTCCAGGCCGTGCTGTTTGTATTTGCCGTGCAGTTCGTGGGACTGGTTGATGGGGACCTGCGGATCCTGGTCGCCGTGGATCATCAGTAGCGGCGGGTCTTTGTCGTCGACGTGAAAAACAGGGCTGGCGAGTTTAGCCAGTTCCGGTCTGTTTTCGGGTCGATCACCGAGCAGGAGCTGCAGTGCGGGAACGCGGACACTCAAGCCGTGCGGCGTGGATTGCGGGAGGATCGTCATAAAGTTGGTGGGGCCAAAATAGTCGACGATGGCATCGATGCGGGAAGATTCCTGATCGAAGTCGCCGAGATCCCCTTCCAGTTGGGCATTGCCGTTGGTGACACCCATCAAAGCGACGAGGTGACCGCCGGCGGAGGACCCGAGGATGCCGATTTTGTCCGCGTTGTAGCCGTACTTGTCTGCGGAGCCCCGCAGGAAGCGGATGGCGGCTTTGATATCGTGGATCTGGGCCGGGAAGCGGGCGACCGGGGAAAGGCGATATTCGACGCTGGCGACCGCGAAACCATGCTCGACCAGTTCGGTGAGCGGCATGTTCGCTTTCGAGCCGGCCCGCCAGGCGCCGCCGTGGATCCAGATCAGCAGCGGAGGTTGTTTGACGCCCTCGGGCAGATAGAGATCGAGGAGCAGACGCTGCTGGTCGGTGGTGGCGTACTGAATGTCGTTGATTCGCTGAATCGATTCCACGGCGAAACTCCTGGTGGGGGCTGAGATCAGTAACAGGACCAGCAACAGTCCGGCTCGGTATGAAGGTCGCATGTGGGGCTCTTTCTCTGGTCGTTTTGGGGCGATCCTGGTGGTTCCCGGTTGTGTCTATTGTAGTCGTGCGGGAGAGGGAATGACAGTTTGTGGGCGGGCCGCATCGTGTTTGACTGGGGGGCGGCGAATCAGGGGAAATATTCATCTGTTCCCGGCGGAGCCGATCGGTAGAATTCCCTTTGAGTCGAAAGGGTTTTTCATTCAAAAGCGTCTCAGGATGCTCTGCTGATTTTCACTGTCGGGCGAGACGACAGTAGCACACGGTGAGGTGGTTTCGTACTAATATTGCTTGTTTTCAGGATTTGTAAAGAACTGTGAAAACGGAAAAAATCTCGGTCGCAAAGAATCAGGGGGAGTGCTATGATGCGCTGCCTGCCTGTTGGTCGACAGCACCACGAAGACACAAGCGGTTTCCTCAACCTGGGGTTCTCCCCTGCACTCCCATACGTTCTCAACGCTCTAATAACCAGTGTGAGGGAAACGCGGTTCTAGATTCTGTTAAGAGCTCAACAGGCGGGCGGCTCCTGGTGAGGAGTGCGCTTCGATGTGATAACTTTTCAAGGATAGATCTACTGTGTGGTCTCTGAAAACAGCACAACGTGCGCTGATCGCCGCCGGCTGTATGGCGATGATTTACACCCAGTTCACCATGTCCCCCGCAACGATCGAATTTGCGCGTTCGCTGGGAGCGACCGGGTTGCATATCGGGATTCTGGGTGCGCTGCCGACAATGATGCTGTTTTTTCAGTTCCTGGCTGCCGTCGTGGCCAATCATCTGGAATACCGCCGCTGGCTCTGGCTGCCGATTTCGATTCTGCAGAGACTGATTCTGGTACCGGTGGCGCTGGTACCCTGGCTGTATCCATCGTTGTCTGATACGGCCTGGCTGTGGTGGCTGATTGTCCTGACGGCGCTCAATCACGCGTTGATTCACTTTACCACCCCGCTCTGGCTGTCGTGGCTGGGGGACTATCTGCCCCATAAGGGACTCAATCACTACTGGGGTTATCGCCAGGTCTGGATGTACTGGACCGGGGCACTTTCGCTGCTGGGGGGAGCGGTATTCCTGGCCGAGAGTGGTTATGGAATTCAGGTCGGCTTTGCCTGGCTGGTCGGCGTAGGGGCGATCTTCGGGGTATTCGACATTCTGTTCTATCTCAAGATCGAAGAACCGCCGGTAGCGAAAGTCAAAGAACCGAAGCTGAAAAAGGTGCTGATGACGCCTTTTCTGGATCCGAATTTCCGGTCGTACATTTCGTTTACCTGTTTCTGGCATTTCGCTGCGATGCTGGGAGCCCCGTTTATCAGTTATTATCTGCTGGAATATACGGGGATGGACGTATTTCGGCTGCTGTTGCTGTGGACGTGTGCCTGGCTCGGGGGAGCGGTATTTTCCAAGCGACTGGGTTCGATGGCAGACCATTATGGGAACCGGCCGGTGCTGATTCTATGTACGGCATTTAAGTCGACCAACATGATCGGCCTGTTGTTTCTGCCCCAGGATCCGACGATTGCATTCTGGATCATGGTGCCGGTATTTATTGTCGATTCGCTGCTCAACGCGGGAATTGCGATCGCGAACAACGGCTTCATGCTCAAAAATTCTCCTTCCGAGAACCGCACGATGTATATTGCCGCGGGAACGGCTCTGGCCGGGCTGGTCGGCGGGATTACGTCGATCCTGGCGGGGGGCTTCCTGGTGATTTCCTCGGGCTGGAGCGTGACGATTTTCGGGCGGGACTTTAATAATTTTCACCTGATCTTTGCGATCAGCCTGGTGATGCGTCTGGTGGCTGCCTTCTATGCCCGTTCGGTCCGCGAGCCGGATTCGCACTGGACGGCCCAGGTGATTATGAAGCTGGTCGGCGTGACGCCGTTCCGGATGATGCGATTTCCCGTTGGTCTGTATCGTTCGTTCAAGACCGACGAACTGAAGGGGCTGTCGCGTCGGGAAAAACGGGACCGTAACCGGCAGGAGAAAGCGAAGTTGACACAGAACGCGGGCAGCGGACCGGTGGAATAGTTTCAGCCGCGCAGCACCACCAGATGATTGGGTTCCAACTGGATCTTGTTGTTCTGGATGAGAGGTTCCGGGACTGAGGAGAGTTCGAGAGAACCTTGAAGTGAGATGCGGAGCGGGCTGGCGTCTGTTTCTGCTGCCGGGGTGAGGCGGGCGTGGATCGTGATGGTTGCCCCCTGCTCTGACGACTGATTTTGCGGCGACTGATATTGCAGAGTGAAGATGTTGTGGTCCAGATCGGCGGACGTCTGCATGTTGGTTGCGGCAAGCCAGCCTGTGTGGAGGCCCTGCTTGCGGAACTGGAGCAGACTTTGATACCAGCGGAACATGTCCGGATCGCGGTGAGGGGCCTCGTTCCATTTGGCGTTGAAGAAAGCTTCGGCCTGCGAGGGGAGCAGTGCATCCTGCCAGATGTGGGGGGGATAATCGCCGCGGCGACCGACGTCGACTGCATCGCGGAGGTGACGATCCTCGAAGTCGACGAAGAACGGGAATGGTGCCGAGGTCGCGAATTCTTCTCCCATAAAGATCAACGGAATGCCGGGATACAGGAGTACGAGGCCCGCAGCTGCTTTCTGAAATCCTTTGGACGTCAGCTGGTGAATCCGCTTACCATGCGGGTGATTGCCGACACTGTCGTGGGTCTGGAGGGCGACGACCAGCGATTCAAAATGCCGGCTGATTCTCTCGTTATCAGTCACGCGTTCTGAGTCCTTGCCGGCGAAGACATAACCGTGTGCCAGTGTTTCCACCAGATCGGCAGTTCCGTGGTACTGGCGGTGTGTGATTGAGAGTTCGGGCAGCGCGTGGGAGTAGATGGAGTACATCAGGCAGTCGCACCAGATGCCATCATAGGGGCTGCGGTTCTGGTCGGGGGTAAGGAGTTCGTGGTTGTAGACATTGGTTTCGGCGAAAAGGTGCACGGGCCAATGGACTGATTCCGCGTGTCGGGAAACGCCCTGGCGGATCGCATCGAGAATGTCGGGGCGGCTGTCGTCGTACATGCAGTGCACGGCGTCGAGTCGGAGGCCGTCGAGGTGGAAGTCTTCGAGCCAGTAGACGGCGTTATCGACGATGAACTGCCGGACGTGTTCTGATTCGGGGCCGTCATAATTAAAGGCGTCTCCCCAGGGAGTGTGATGTCTGTCAGAAAAATAGGGACCGAATTCGGAGAGGTAGTTGCCTTCGGGGCCGAGGTGGTTGTAGACGACATCCAGAATGACGGCCAGACCCGAACGGTGGCATTCATCGACGAAGGCGCGAAAGTCATCTGCGGATCCGTAGGTGTTGCGGACCGCGAACAGATCGACGCCGTCGTAGCCCCAGTTCCAGCGGCCGGGCGACTGGGCGACAGGCATGATTTCGACCGCGGTGATGCCGAGTTCAATCAGTTCGGGGAGCCGTTCGATGGCCGCGCGGAACGTGCCTCCCTGGGTGAAGGTACCGACGTGCAGTTCGTAGATGACGAGGACACGTTTCTCGATGCCCTGCCAGCTTTGATCGGTCCAGGGGAAGTCGCGGGGATCGATGATCTGCGATACGCTGTGGACTCCCTGGGGCTGGTAGCGCGTGGCGGGGTCGGGGCGTGTGTTTTCTCCATCGAGCCGGTACTGGTAACAGGCGTTGGCGCGGGCCTGGGGAATGGTGGCGGCAAAGTACCCCTGATGATCGCGCACCAGTTCGTGAGAGATAGTGTCGTGATCGGTCTTGATTTCGACATGGACCTGCTTACAATCGGGAGCCCAGACACGGAAGTGCGTTGTCTCCGAAGTCAGAGGTGTGGCACCCGGGCGTGTGATTTCTGTTGCTTCCAGTGCCGCGAGACCAAACCAGCGGCAACCTTCCAGGACAGCAGAGGTGGCGGTGCCTGAGGCGAGGTAGAGGCGGTCCTTCCAGCCAGACTGACGATGCAGATTATAGATCCGCTGTGCCAGACTGCGATCGGCATTCCCTACCAGGATCGTGCGATAGCCGGCGGTGAGTGCGGCGAGATCGTTACCGGAGTCGCCGGAAAAGACCGTGCTGGTGGGATCGAGCTGATTTTCCTGATGCCACCATTCGAGGGCGAGTGCCTTGGAGACGGTGGCGGGCAGCAGATCGATCAGGCCATCCCCGTTAAAGGGATCGACACTGTGAATGATCGAATACGGGGCATCGGTCCGGTCGAGGACCTGTTGAACGAGGTCGACCTGCTCTGCGAGTTGTGTGGCGTCTGTATAGAAGCTGAGTTTGAATCGTCCCTGCTTTTCCGGTTCCTGAAGTCTTAATCCGGAGATGGGCAGCAGTTGTTCGCGGAGGGCGTCGATTGGCAGGGAGGCGATGATCTGGTCCTGGTAATCCTGATAGGCGGCGACCGGAGTAAATTCGCCTGAGGGCTGGCGCTGAAAGATAGAGGTGCCGACATCGCAGATGATCCACTGAGGGACCGGCAGTTCAAACTCTTCGATTGCCTGCATGACGGAAGCAAAGTGCCGCCCCGTGACGAAGACCACAGAGACCTTGCGTGCCTGGAATTCGGTGGTGAGTGTCTGCAGATCAGCTTTGTTCTGAGGATCGTGATGCAGAGGGATAAAGGTGCCATCCAGATCGGTGGCCAGAATCTGACCAGCGGGATCTGTCAGCGGATTGTCTGCGCGAGACATGGGACGCTCCGTCGGTTAGACGCGATTGAGCCAGAGGATCTGGTAGGGCGCGAGCACCAGTTTCTCCGAGGTCGCGTAGGTTTTATCGTCGATCATATCCTGGAAGAATCGCCCGAGGCCAGCGGTCCGGATTTTATTACCTTCAATTTCCTGAGGCTCTTCGGAGAAATTAGCCAGCACGATCAGGCGGTGGCCTTCATTGAAGCGGATGTAGCCGAGCACATGCTCGTTGGCTGTGGCGATGAGATCCATTTCCTGACCAGCCAGGGCGGGCAGCGATTTGCGGAGTGCGATCAGTTTCTGGGTAGTGCAGTAAATGTGGGTGCGGATGGATCCGTTGCCCGCGTTGCGGTGGTCGTCCAGTTCTTCCAGGAACTCCCATTTCATTTTGGGACGATGGATCCAGCGCGAATCGCCGGCCTTGGCGGGATCTTTGACGAAATCGTAATCGTTGAGCATGCCCCACTCTTCCCCGAGGTAGAGCAGCGGAATTCCGCCGATGCTCAAAGAGACGCCGTGCAGGAGCAGCATCCGGCGGAGGGCCAGTTCTTTCTTTTCCTCGTCGTCTTCCTCGATGGCCTGTTCCAGACCGGCGAGCGAAGCCATGGTGCCCGAGATCCGCATGTCGCCGGTTTCAAAGTTTTCCTGAAAGGGAACGCCGCGCGCGAAAGAGCCCGGAAACTGACCCGTGTAGAAGTCGTTCAGAAATTTACGGTGATCGTAGGCATTGATGCCGATTGCCTGGGCGTCGGCGTCGTCGAAGGTCCAGCCGATATCATCGTGACAGCGGAGGTAGTTGACCCAGGCAGTGTTGCGGGGCAGTCGATAGCGGTGGCGGAGAGTCTGCACCAGCAGATTGACTTTGCGGGTGGCCAGCGATTCCCAGAGGAGCGCCATCAGAGTCGGGTTGTAGGAAATCTGGCACTCGTGTTCGCTGATGTATTTGACGACATCGTCGGGATGCACGATCGCTTCGGACTTGAAGAGCAAGCCGGGGGTGGCGATGCGGGCCAGGCGGTTGAAGGCCTGGATAAGCGTGTGGGCCTGCGGAAGATTTTCGCAGCTGGTCCCCATCTGCTTCCAGATGAAGGCGACGGCGTCGAGGCGAAGGATGTCGATGCCGGTGTTGGCAATGAAGAACATCTCTTCCAGCATCGCACGGAAGACGGCGGGGTTGGTGTAGTTCAGATCCCACTGGAAACTGTTGAACGTGGTCCAGACCCACTGCTGCATGCCGTCGTGCCAGGTGAAGTTGCCGCGACGGACGGTGGGGAATATTTCGCGGAGCGTGCGTTCGTATTTTTCCGGCTCAGTGCGATTCGGGAAAATGTAATAGTATTCCTGGTACTCGCGGTTGCCTGCCTGCGCGAGTCGAGCCCATTCGTGATCGTCCGCGGTGTGGTTGAAGACGAAGTCGAGCACCAGCGAGATGCCGGCTTCACGAAGGTCGGCGGAGAACATCCGCAGATCGTCAATCGTACCGAGGCGGGGATCGACGGAGCGATAGGTGCTGATGGCATAGCCGCCGTCATTATTGCCGGGACGGACTGCGAACAAAGGCATCAGATGCAGGTAGGTCAGTCCCAGGTCTTTGAAATAGCCGACCTGTTCGCGCAGCTTGCTCAGGTTTTCCCCGAACAGATCGACGTAAAGGGCGCCCCCGTTGATCTTTTCAGACTGGAACCAGTTGGGTTCGTTGATGCGATGCCGGTCGAGTTCGCAGAGTTCTTCTGCGCGTTCCGCCCACGCCCGGGCCGCTGTGAGCAGCACGTGTTCGATGTGGTAGAAGAAGTCATAGCGGCTGTGATAGAGTTCAAACAGCAGACTGAACAGCGGTCGCCAGTGTTCCTCGAGTCTGAGTTCGAACTCGTGGCGTCTGGCATCACTGATTTGACTCTCCTGCCAGACCTGAGCCAACCGGGGCTGCAAACGCTGCAGGGTCAGATCTGCTCTGAAGTCAATCTCATCCTGTGTCTTGCTCATTCGATCCGATCGTTGGGGATAGTTATCTTGTCCAAAAAGTTGTAGTATCTGATTCCTTCGAGGATGCCTGCAGCGTGGGGAGCCTTCGCAAAATAGACGCGTGGTCGATCGCGCAGTTTCTCCAGCTCTTCGCTGTGATTGCCGACAACGACTCCCAGAGTGCGTCCCAGCAGCATGCCGACATCGTTGCCGGAGTCGCCGGAGACGAGAACGTGCTCAGGAGCGAAACCCCATTTCCAGAGCACGTGTCTCATGGAAAGATCACTCCCCCCCCGCACGGGAATGATATCGAGATACATCCCGAGTGACATCACAACCTTAGCACGTAAACCTGCTTCCCGGAGAATTTTTTTGATTTCCGAGAGACTGGGACTGAGACTGGTATCAATTTCGTAACTGATCTTGAATTCTGACTGATGCTCGTCGATTTGCGGGAAGAAACCGGGGAGCGAATCCAGCACGTCGCGAATTTTCTCGGGTTGCCAGGCGTAATCGATCGATTTGCGCCAGCTGAGGTCAGGGGTGAGATTTTCGCCGTAGTGTAACTGTGTACCAGCGTCAGTATCAATCAGGTCCGGCTGGGGCAGCCCCAGCTCCTGGATCAGTTCCATGGCACTGTCCAGACGTCGGCCTGTTGCAATTCCAAAACCGATATGTTCATTCTCACGCAGCAGTTCGATAAACTCCTGCAACGCTTCGTCATCTCCCGTCAGTGTATTGTCCAGATCGGTGATAATCAACCGGTCAAATTCGGGTAGTCGACGCGTTGTGGATTTGTCTGCGAGCACCGGTGCGGGAGAATGTTCCAGAATGTCCTGCAGGTCACGAAGATAACGCTGTGCGTGATTATTCCAGGCGTAATTCTCGCGCGTGCCCTTGATGCCGTTCGTGGACCAGTCTGCCCACTGTTCCGGCTCGGTGAGGACGCGGAGCAGCGCGTGTTCAATGGCCTCCTTGTCCAGCGGGTCGACCAGCAGACCGTTTTGACAGTTGGCGATGATGTCTCGCGGTCCCCCATCGTTGGTCGCCACGACAGGAAGCCCGGTGGCGCCCGCTTCGAGGAGCGTCAGGCCGAAGGGCTCGGTGAGCGCGGGATTGATGAAGACCCCTTTGAGCGAGGTGGCCAGGCGATAGAGTTCGGGGACGTCATCCGGCGTATGCGATTTGGGATAAGCGACTTTGCCGTACAGGTTATAGCGGTCAATCAGATAAAGCACATGATTGATGATGTTCCTCTGCGATTTGGGCAGGTCGCGGAGATCATCGCGGGTTCCCATGACCATGACGAGGTTCGCTTTTTCCTGCAGCTGTTCGCTTTCGCCGTAGACACGGACCAGCATCTCGAGGTTTTTCCGTTCATCGGGGCGGGCCATGGTGAGAATCATGGGTTTGTCTGGCTCGCGGAGAAAACAGTTCAGTTCCTCCGCGATGGCAGGCGTTTTCCAGTCGTCTCCTGCAGGAGAAAAGTTGGAGAGATCGACGCCCGGGGGAATGACTTCCATACGTGAGGGTTCATAATGGTCGTACAGCTCATACTGCTGCTGGACTTCCTGGTTCGTACTGGTCACGACCATGGAGGCGGTTTCCAGGGCGAGTTCTTCTGCTTCAATCCGGGAGTTGAACCGGTAGCGGTTTTCCAGTTTTTCGACTGATTCCGAATCGGTTTTGCCGAGGGAAAGCCGCTGGCGCTTCACGCGGCCGAGTGAGTGTCCGGTGAAGACATACGGAATATGCAGCAGGCGGGCCAGCTGTGCCCCGGCTACGCCGGCATCAGCGTAATGACCGTGAATGATGTCGGGCAGACCTGAGCGGCGGAAGTGCTGCAGCGTCTGATCGATAAACAGTTCGAGGTAAGGCCAGAGCGATTCTTTGCGGAGGTAGCGTTTGGGGCCAAAGGGGATGCGGACGATTTTCGCATTTTCCGAGATCTGTTCCTCGACCTGAGCATAGTCATCGGCGACCTTGGGATCGATGATCTGGCGGGTGAGCAGTTCGACTTCACGGACTCGAGAATGAGCAGCGAGTTCTTTGGCCAGCTCCAGCACGTACTTCACCTGACCGCCGGTATCGGCGTCACGGCCAAGTTCGGGGTTATGGGCGCGAATCAATCCGTGCAGACTGATAAGGGTGATTTTCAGGTCTCCCCGTCTGGCCGAGGCAATACCTGCCCCCCGGGGATCGGTCACGGATTCAGAAAAGGGTTCATTTAAGACGTTGCGGGGCATTGAGTTCATCCTGTTAATTCAAGTTCCTGAGTCAGGTCCTCCGTTCGCCTCAGACGTAAGGCGTAACATGAGTTCTTGTAGATAGTTCGATCAGGAGATTTTCGGAGGGAGCGCGGAGAATTGAGTCGTGGACCATTCTGAAGCAATTCAGAATCGGACGGGGGCAGCGGAGTGATTACCGGACTGAGGATGGTCGCTGAGCGACCACATTGGTCGCCGGGCAACCAGTGACAGTGGTCCCCTGTTTTGGCGAGAGCGATAAAAACCGGTTTGTTAATCGTTTTCTCCTGAATGGTCATCCTGTGGCCAATGTACTGCCTGCGGATATATGCAAAGGGCATGCCGATTCCCGACTGTGGAGTCGGCCGCAAACGAGACTGATTTGTCCCAAAAAAAGTGACACGCTTGTCTCATATGGTTGTGGGATGATATAATGGGAAACGCGTGTCGCATTTGGGAACAGGGGATTCACCACCAATTTCCGCCGTTTCAGCTTTGCGCCTGCTGATTCGACTTTCGCTGCGACCGGGAGGTGACAGATGGAAAATCCATTGATTGTCTGTACGTTGCGCGAACGTCGGGCGAAGACGGTGCTGGAGTCTCAAGGTTATGAACTGCTGTCGGTTGATTCGGCAGGGCAGATCACATTGACCGAGTTTCCGCGTGCTCCGCGTCTGTTTGTGATGCAGGTCAACGCGGAAGATCTGGAAGAAGTACAGTCTGTCATTGCATCACTGCGGAACCAGTGGCCGCTGACCGACATTCTGATCTGGGCACCTGGAGTTGAAAGTGAACTGGTGCGGGCGCTGTTTCAGTCTGGTGTGCGGGATGTGATCCTTTCGTCGTCCGAAGCGCAGTTGCAGCAGGTCGTGACAGAGACGCTTGAGAATCAGCAGTTTCTGCCTCGAATGCACGATTTGAGTCCTCAGCGAAAAAAGGGAGCCCGCTTTGAATCGATGCTCAGTCGCAGCACGGCAATGTGGGATCTATTCGAACTCTGCACACGCGTCGCGCCGACCGATGCGACCGTATTGATCGTCGGTGAAACGGGAACGGGAAAGGAACTGCTGGCGCGAGCCGTACATCGGCGTTCGGGCCGACCGGGACGTTTTGTGGCAGCGAACTGTGCGAGTATCCCGGCTGAGCTGATCAATTCGGAGCTGTTCGGCCATGAAAAAGGGGCATTTACCGGGGCGGATCGGGCCAAAAGAGGTCTGGTAATGCATGCGAACGGGGGGACGCTGTTTCTGGACGAAATCGGCGACATGCCTCCCGAAGCGCAGTTATGCCTGTTGCGGATGCTGCAGGAAAAACGGATTCGCCCCGTGGGAAGCCAGACGGAAGTCGAGATCGATGTGCGGATTGTAGCGGCGACGAATGTGCTGCTGGATGAGGCGGTGCGCGAAGGGACATTTCGCGAAGACCTGTTTTACCGTCTGGATGTGATCCGGGTGAATGTACCCCCACTGCGTCAGCGACCGGAAGATATCTTTCTGCTGTTCGGTCATTTCACCAAGCGGCTGGCGCGGCATTACGGACTGGAGCCGCCGATCTTCACGGACAGCTTTCTGGATGCCCTGCTCGACTACGAATGGCCGGGCAATGTGCGTCAGCTGGAAAACTTCAGCGAGCGTCTGGTGTTGGCCCGTTTTCCGTCGGCATTGACGGCCCGCGACTTTGAGCGACTGCGGAGTACGAATCTGGCAGAGACCGGACAGACGCTGGAGCACAAACAACAGGCGGTCTGGCGGAAGAGTGTCGATCCGTCACGAACCCTGCAGGAGAACCTGGATCCGGTAATCGAACAACTCGAACGAGAGTATCTCCAGGCGAAGCTGAAACAGCATGCGGGCCGGGTCGCGGATACCGCGGAGGAAGCAGGCATCAGTCGACGGACCCTGCTTCGCAAGATGAAGCTGTACGGCATCGAAAAGCAGGATTTCAAGGGTTGAGACACAGTTCGGGAAAATTACGCTGACCTGGGAACCGACTGATTGTAATTCGTCTGTGGTCTGATTAGAGTAATTACTAAAGAAGGTTATCGAATCGGCTGTGTCTGGATGCGCAGTCTGGTTCTCAGCGTCATCATATCAAGAAGGAATGATCCATCATGAATTTAAAGTCACTGTGCAGAAACGGTCTGTTTTCCCTGCTGGTTCTGGCCGTCATGGGATCTGCCGCAGCTACTGCGGGAGAGAAGAAGTCCGATAAGAAAATGAATCAGCCGCCGGAAGGCTTCATTGCCCTGTTTAACGGTAAAGATCTGTCCGGCTGGATTGGGATGAATTACCATAAGGTCAAAGGGAAAAGCCCGATGGCCGTGAAGAAGATGTCCAAAGAAGAGCGGGATGAACTGCTGAAGAAGAACTGGGAAGACGTTTTGGAACACTGGTCTGTCGAGGATGGGGAGCTGGTGAATGACGGACATGGCGTCTACCTGACCACAGCAGAAGACTTTGGCGATTTCGAACTGCTGCTCGACTACAAGACGGTTGCGAAAGCGGACAGCGGAATCTATTTACGGGGTGTGCCTCAGGTGCAGATCTGGGATACGACCAAAGAAGGTGGTAAATGGGATCGCAAGGCGAATCTGGGTTCCGGCGGACTGTATAACAACAAAGGCGAAGGCAAATATCCGCTGGTGCACGCCGATAAACCCTTTGGTGAGTGGAATCATTTCCGGATCATCATGAAGGGGGAGAATGTGACGGTCTACATGAATGGCAAACTCGTTGTAGACAACAAAAAGATGGATAATTATTATGAGAAGGATCAGCCGATCTATGAAAAGGGGCCGATTCAGCTCCAGACTCATGGCGGTGAAATCCGCTTCAGAAATGTCTTTCTGAAGAAACTATAAACACAAAAACAGAATTCGGAATCAGCCGTCCCTGATGCGGGGCGGCTGGTCGCCGGCTTCTGTTTGCGATAGATGTCTCAGGGAGAAATAAAGGATGATTTCTGATTCGCACCGACTGGTTCTGGCTGGCCTGTTACTCTTACTGGTCGGTTGCACGAAAACGACTCCCGTCGAAGAAATCTCCGTCCAGGCCAGTGGCGTTTCGCTGAGTGATTCCGACGTTCCGGATCTGTCCCGCTCGTGGCCCGGCTGGCGGGGGCCGGAGCGAAATGGTCATGCCCCGGATCAAGACCTGCCCGTTCAATGGAATGAATCGAAGAACGTGCTCTGGCGTACGGATATTCCCGGTCGCGGACACAGTTCCCCGGTCGTCATCGGAGACCAGGTGCTGCTGGCGACCGCCGATGATGCGGACCAGGAACAGCTGGTAGTTGCTTACAATCGCCAGGATGGCACTGTGCGCTGGGAAACCGTGGTCCATGAAGGGGGCTTCCCTTCCCCGGGTGAGTTGCATAAAAAAGGGACGAACGCCAACGGAACCCTGCTCTGCGACGGCGAGCGGATCTTTGCCGTCTTTTTGAATTCGGGAAAGATCATTGCGACCGCGCTGGATCTGAAGGGCAAACAGCTCTGGCAGCAGGAACTGGGGGCTTTTAATTCCAAGTTCGGTTATGCTCCTTCTCCTCTGCTCTATAAATCCTTTGTGATCATTGCCGCCGACAATCGGGGCGGAGGTTATATCGCCGCCCTGGATCGCAAGTCGGGTAAGATCGCCTGGCGGGTGGCCCGGCCTGCGGTGAGTACTTATTCCAGTCCGGTGGTGGCCCATGTGGGTGGTCGGGATCAATTGTTGATCAGCGGCTGCGATGCCGTGACCAGCTACGATCCGGCAACGGGAAAGGAAAACTGGAGCACGCCCTGCCTGGCGGAAGCGACCTGCGGGACGATCGTCACATCTGCAGACAAGATCTTTGCCAGCGGGGGGTATCCCAAGCGGGAAACTGTGGGGCTGTCTGCAGACGGCAAGCTGCTGTGGACGGATAAGACCAAGATCTACGAGCCTTCGCTGCTGGTCGACGGCGATTTTCTGTACGGCGTGACTGATGACGGGATTGCCTACTGCTGGTCTACCGAGACGGGCGATGTGAAGTGGCGGAACCGGTTACGCGGTTCCTTCAGCGCTTCGCCGATTTTGTGTAACGGGTTGATCTATGTTTCGAATCTGTCGGGCGAGACCTTTGTGTTTAAAGCGACTCCCGATGGATATGAAGAGGTCGGCTTCAACAAGATCGGCGATGACTGCTACGCCAGCCCCGCGGCGGCGGATGGCGAACTGTTTCTACGGATCGGCAAAAAATCGAGTGGCAAGCGGCAGGAGCAGCTGGTCTGTATTACCGGGCCTGAAGAAACAAAGGCAGCCGAGACGAAACAGGCAGAGTAGCGTCAAGGCTTTCGCGCTTCAACGGGGGCCAGTGCGCGGGCCTTGCGTTGCCATTCCGGATCGAGAAAATCGCGTCGGATTTCCTGCGGGTCCTGCATGAGGAAACCATACTGGAAATTGACAGTCCAGTAGCGGTACAGCAGAGCCTTCAGTTTCGGGTCGGTTATTTTGAAACGTCCAGCCTGTTCTTCGGCTTTGAGCCAGCGATGAGTCGCCTCCAGGGGTTCCATGCCTAATTTGAGGACCCTGATACGACCACCGCCATAGCGTCTGTAAATATCCATCTCCATTTTCCAGCAGAGTAGCATGTTATAGAGAAATGGCCCTATTCCAGAATCCAGTGTCTCTTCTACTTTCTGACGATCCAGATCCAGTTTCTGTCTTTGCTCAGCACTCAAGTGATTCGATTTTAATTGTTTCCTGATTTCTCGCAGTCGCGTCTCCAAAACCGGCATCTGCGAGACTTTAAATTGATGTGACTCCGGAAACTCATTTTCTGCAAATTCTTCAAACTCCAGCTGGGTAGGTTCGAAACGTTTACGATGTTGTTCCAGATAGTCTTCCGTTAAAACTCCATAGAAGTGATATTGGAGTGAGTTAATTAGCTTGTCTGTTGATTCAGCATTCAGCTGATCACGATAGACAGGTTTGCCAAGCACTTCGCCAATCTGTTCGCGCGGAGTGGCAGTTTTGCTCTGTGCTGCGAGCGTAGAACCAGACAGCGAGATACACGATGCTACCAATAGACAGAATCCAGTCTGTCTAAAAAATAAGAGCCGTTTCATTTCTGGTTCTGTTTCGCCCCGGGTTTTTTGAAGTGATTTTCTGTTTTGATGGTATCAGGCACCCATTTGGGTTTGAGAAAATCACGAATGCGTTTCTGGTCTCCAGTGAGGAACGCACCATGTTTCTGTGAGGTCCAGTAGGCATAAAATTCAGAGTGGAGCCGGGGATCATCGATGCTGAATTCTCCCTGCTTTTCCCGGTCTTGGAGCCAGCGATACATGGCGTCGAAAGCTTCGATACCGGCCTGTTGCCAGAGAATACGACCCCTGCCATAGGTGAGATAGAGGTGCCGCTGGAATTTCCAGCGGTCAAGCATGAAGTGCGCAAACGTCCGGCAGGGCATATCCAGGCAGGCCTGCAGTTCGGTCTGCTGGTCCTTGAGTTCTTTTTGTTCCGCTTTGGTCAGCTGGTCTGTTTTCAATCTTTTTTCAATGGTCAGAATCTGCTGCCGGATCATGTTTTTTTCTTTCTGATCCAGACGGAGAATCTGCTGATCTTTACAGAACCAGGACGCAGCGAAGGAGATCTCCCGTTCGGTGGGCACGATTGCCTTGCGATGCTCTTTGATGTAGTGCTCTTTGACAGGATGCGCGAACAGGCGGAACAGCTCCTCGCGTAGAGAAATGTTTTTCCCGGTTCGGAGCTGATCACGATAGACAGCCTGGCCCATGACGGTGCCAATCTTTTCGTGTCCGGGATCTTTCGGTTGTTGTGATGCAGATGCGAGTGTCTGCAGAACGAACAGACAACCCACACAACAGACGGAGGCGAAGCTCCCCCTGGAGAAGAGATAATTCATTACAGGCCCTCGGAAAGAATCGTAATTCAGTGATGCTCTACCGATGGAGCCATTCTAACCGGGGATTTCATAAACACTAGAAGAAATCTGCTATTTATGGCGTTTCACGCTTAATTCCCGTTTCCAGTTCAGCTTCTTTTCGATGGCGGCGATCATCATACCGGCAATGTCTTTTCCGGTCGCTGCCTCAATGCCTTCCAGGCCGGGGGAGGAATTGACCTCCAGCAGCAGCGGTCCATGTTTGGAGCGGATGATATCCACGCCGGCGATCATCAGGCCCAGCGCTTTGGCGGCTTTGACAGCCAGTTTGCGTTCCGTCGGAGTGATTTTGATAATGGACGCCGTCCCACCCTGGTGGATGTTGGCTCGGAATTCTCCAGGAGCGGCTTCACGCTGAATGGAGGCGACGACTTTGCCGTCGATCACAAAACAGCGCAGATCTTTTCCGTCTGCTTCTTTGATGAACTCCTGGACCAGCAGATTAGCGCGGAGGGCTTTGAAAGCGTTGATCACACTTTCTGCGGCTTTGCGGGTTTCCGCCAGCACGACTCCCCTGCCCTGAGAACCTTCCAGCAGTTTGACAATCAGGGGCGCCCCGCCCACCATTTCGATCAGATCGTTGGTATCCATGGGAGAGTTGGCAAAACCGGTCGTGGGAATATTGATGCCGCTTTTGAGCATCAACTGCAGTGAATAGAGCTTGTCACGGGATTGAGTAACGGCGACGGACGTGTTGACGGTGAGCACATCCATACTCTCAAACTGGCGGGCCAGAGCACAGCCATAATAGGTAATGCTGGGGCGAATGCGGGTGACGACGGCATCGAGGTCGTCGAGGATCGTACCACCCCGGTAGTGGGCCTCGGGTTCGACAGCGTCGAGTTTCATGTAACACTGTTTGATGTCCAGGAACTCCATTTCATGGCCCCGCTCTTCGCCCGCTTCCAGGATCCTCTGATTGCTGTAGAGTTCCTGGTTACTGGCAAGCAGCGCGATTTTGAGACCGCTGCGGACCTGTTCCCGTTTCCCGTAATGCTTATTCAGGGTCTCGCTGGAGACTTGCCCCAGGCAGAAACTGAGTGCGGGATCGACGAGCATGCGTCCACTCATCGCTTCCCGGCCCAGGAGCATGCGATAGCCCATGGAATCGCGGTTGGCGAGCGTGAGTTCGATTTCCCAGGCTTCGTCACCAATTTTGAGTGTGGCCAGAATTACATAACGGGTTTCGGAGATGCCGCTGGAACTTTTGACCACGCGTTTATCGACAATCGGTCGTTCGCAGCGGACAACGGTGCGGCGGTTGTTCTGGACCGGGTGCACTTCAAAGCTGACCCAGGTTTCCCCCTGGCGGCGGAACTTCTGTACGTTGAAGGCGTGGATGGACGAGGTTTTGGCTCCGGAGTCGACGCGGGCTTTGATGGCAGGGATGCCAAGATCGGGGAAGGCACACCATTCTTCACAGCCAATAATCTGCTTGGTTTTATCATCTTTCATAATGAAGGAGTGTCGTTTCTATCTGAATCCTGCCAGGCAGGGAGAGGTTAAAAAGGTCTCTGAAGGTTACAGAGCATAGTGGTAGACGAAAAATGTTTCATCCCGTTTCCAGCCGGCTGTCTGATAGAGCGCCTGGGCGGTTTCGTTGGTGATCTCTGTGGAGAGTGTGAGGCGGATCGCCTGGAGTTCCCGGGCATAGTCAATGGCCGCGGAAATCAACTGAGTGCCGATACCCTGGCGGCGGCCTGAGGGGGCGACATACAGGTCGTTTAAAACGAAAGTCCGCGATAACGAGACTGAAGAGAAGCCCGGATACAGTTGCGTGAATCCCACGGGGGTCTCTCCGGCATAAGCAATAAAGAGCACGGATTCTCCGTGGTTGAAACGTGCCGAGAGAAAGTCGCGGGCCGCTTGAGGGGCACTGGCTTGCCGGTAAAACTGGCGATAGCTGTCAAACAGCGGTACGAGATCATCGAGGTCGGCGAGGACGGCTTGTCGGACGGAGATCGAATTCATGAGACAGACCATAGTAACTGACTGCGATAATAGCTGGATGGACTATGCGTAAAATAGTCGCTGAAGGAAGCTGTGTCCACAACCTGCCGGGCACTAATTCCCGGTTTCGGCAGGGCCAGTGAACCTGACACACAGGCGGTCCGGAAAGTTCAGGCCGGTCTCCCGGCTTGTTTTCTGCTGAAATGCTGCGCCTGCTGCTCTCAAAAGACATGAGACTAAAAAAACTCCTCCCCGATGTTTAATCGAAGAGGAGTTGCATTCAAAGATAAGATCCGGCGGGGAAAACAGGGTTTATGATTCGTTTTCTGGTGTCCCGATGCAGTAGAGTTCGGTGCCGGTGCGGATCAGGAGTGCCTGGTCTACGGCAGCGGCTCCGTAGACCGCGATGGGGCCCGCTGCGGAATACCCCTGTTTCGGTTTTCCGGTATGACCTTTTGAGTCTTCACTTTTGTCTGTGTTTGAAGTGTCCGCCAGGAGTGAATTGGCGGCGATCCGTTTGAATTCAGGGCCGGGAGCAATGACGTCAGTGATGCCCTTTTTCGTGAAGAAGTAGATCTGGTCGCCGGCTGCCAGGGGCGAACTCCAGCAGGGCCCGGAAAGCCGCTGGGCGTAATGCTGTTTGCCTGTCTTGAGATCCAGGCAGAAGACGACCCCCACCTTGTTCACGAAATAAGCACAGCCCTGGTATGCCAGCGGGGTGCAGTAATAAGAAACCGCTTTTTCGGCTTTCCAGAGAACTTCATAGCCGGGCTTGCCGTCCCGGGTGACGAGTTTCAGGCAGCAGTTGGAAGCGCTGGCATTCGCGCCGTCGGGGTTCCGTCGATCCGTGGAGGCACCGATGAGAATGTAATCTTCAAAGACGGAGGCGGAGGGAATGGTATTGCCGCTGATGCCGGACAGCGTCCAGAGCAGCTTGCCGGTCAGCCCCTGGTAGCCTTTGACGGTACCGCGGGCACTGACGATGATTTCCGGTGTGCCATTTCGATCAGCGATGACGGGAGAAGTCCAGGCGACTCCGGATTCACGATCGGTTTTCCAGTTGGTCTTGCCGGTTCTTTTATCCAGTGAGAGCAGGTATGACGGTCCGTCGTGGGCCGTCAGCACGATTAACTGGTCGGGGGTCTGGGCGACCGAATTGCCGATGCCGTGGTTACTGACGAAGGCGCCGTAGTCCTTTACCAGGGACCGGTGCCAGAGCGGAGAGCCGTCGTGCCTGCAGGCGAAGACGTCTCCACTTTCATAAAACGCGTAGATTCCCTGTCCGTCGACTGCGGGGGTCGGGGCGGCACGCGAGACCATGGCTGTCGATTTTTTCGTCTGGCTGGCTTTGAATTGTTTCGACCAGATCAGTTTCCCCGAAGCGAGATCGTAAGCATGCAGCAGGCAGGTTTCCTGTTGGGGGCCTTCAATTGAGGTGACGAAGACACGGTCTTTCCAGATGACAGGAGACGACTGGCCATAACCGGGGACCGTCTGTTTCCAGCGGATTCCCTGATCCGGGGACCATTTCAGAGGCAGGTTTTGGGCGGTGGAAATGTTAGAGCCCGTGCCTCGAAAGCCGGTCCAGGTATCGGAGGCGGTGACGCTGGAGATTGAGGTCAACAAGCCCACTGCAATGAACAAAAGAGTGTTGCTGTTTTTGAACACAACCGGGTTCCTTTAGTTAGAGAGTCTCTGGTTGAGTAATTAAATCAGCCAGTGAAGTCTGATCCAGGGCCAGCTCCAGCCTTGAGAATGATGCAATCAGGTGCTGATGCAGTTGACTGATCTCCGTTGAGATGGACGCCGACTGAGTGAGTGTCTCTCTGAGAGACGTTGTATTGACTGCGTTTATGATATTGAGCAGAGAGGTTTCACTCGGAGGTCGGAGCAGTGTATATCCCCCGTTGTGGCCGCGCTGGGAGCGGATGAGTCCGGTCCGGTTGAGCTCCAGCATAATTTTCGGGAGGTAGGCATGCGGCACCTGAGTTACTTCAAACAACTGATCGCGGGTCATATAGTCCGGATAACGGAATGCCAGACAGGTCATCGCTCGGAGAGCGTATTCTTCGGTTTGGGAAATCATATTCATAGTGGTCAGGGCTCAACGTTTCATCTGTCTGGGAGGCCTGGGCAGTCGGTTCCTGGTGACCGGGCCTCTGTCTGAGTCTGTGGGGGACTGAAGCTGCTGCAGTTTCTTTCGGCAGATTTCAGAACGCGTTTCATCATGCGCGTCATCGAAAATATCCCGAAGTCGTTCCAGGCAGCTGGTGCAGTTGATTTCCTGCAGTTGCGAGCGACTGATCTGTTTGACGACATGGTAAGCTTCGGTGTGGTACCCCATCCGTTCCAGGACCTTGCTCAAAGCGAGTCGGTAATGATGATTCTCGGGATCGAGACTGACTGCTTTGCGGAGTACGCTGGCAACCTGTCGCTGAGGGTACCCGAGTTGATTCATAAAGTGCGCCATTCCCAGCCAGGAATCGGCCTGGTCCGGATCCCGCCGGATTGCTGTTCGGCATGCCTGGAGTGCCAGCTGCGTCATCTCGGAGTGGCGGCCCAGGTAGGACGAGAGTGCAGGCAGAAGTCGATCCGGAATGTCGTCCCGCTGCAACAGGATGGTGAAGACCTCTTGTGCCAGTTCTGTTTTGCCGGTTTCCAGGTAGTTTTTGGCGAGGACATACTGCCCTGAAGCTGACAGTGGGATGAGTGTGGTGGCGGTTTCTAGTGAATGGATAGAGGTGTTGTGCCAGCTGAGGGAGTCTTCAATCAGTCCTTTCAGTTCCCAGGCTTTGCCCGCATTCGGGGTCACTGCCAGCAGCTGAGTCATCTGATCCAGGGCCTGGTAATGCAGTCCCTGCCGAAACAGTTCCAGGGCCCCCTGGAGTGTTTTCTGCGTTTCCATAGTCTGCCTCTCTGAAAGGAATGTACCCGGTGTCACTCGAAATAAAGGAGAGACAAGAGCTCCCGGAAATGGGGCGTATCCTGAACGGAACTCTTGTCTCTTCAAGCGGAAAACCTGCCTTTAATTCAACTGAATCTGCTCGATGGTTTTGAGGTGCCCTTTCCGGGAAGCTCCCCCGATGGCCAGCAGCCCGCCATTACCGTCAGGCAGCAGACGATGGAAAAAGCGAGGTGTGGCGAGCGAACTGACCTTTTTCCAGCTGTTCTTTTTCTGGTCGAGCTGGAAGACGCCTCCGTCCATGCCGCTGAAGTAGAGCTGGCCGCCCAGGCTCCAGGCGGTAGTGCCAAAACCGTTCATGGTGCTGCCGGGCAGTTCCGGTCCTTTGGACCATTTACCGGTGTTGGTGTCATACACGTCGACTTCGTGGCTGATATCGCCGTCGGCATCGATGCCACCCAGGGCGTAGATCTTGCCCTGGTGGGCGGCGGCGGAGAGTGCCCGACGCTGGAAAGGCTGCTTGATGGCTTTCCATTCCGGCTTGTCCTGCGAAGCATCGAAGACCAGCATGTGATCCTGCCAGATCGATTCGTCTCCTTTACGCATCTGCCAGCCACCCACTACGTAGAGCTGGTCGTCCAGGAAGACCGCATCGTGGGAAGAACGTCCTGCGGGCATGGCAGCGACCGGTTCCCAGGCGTTTTTACTGGGAACAAACCGCTCGACAGTGGGCTGCGATTCCATCAAGGATTCTTCCCCTTTCTTATTCGTCACAGACAGACCACCGACGCGGTAGACGCTCTCGCCGTGCGGAGCCATGGCCAGTCCCTGCAGGGGAGTTTTCAGAGGCAGCGTTTCCCAGTTATCAGGTCGCCTGAGATTAAGCCGCTGAAATTTCTGCGAGAGGTTGTCGGCACTGTGCTGGTGGGCACGGCCGATGTGACCGGAGTAGACATAGAGGTAATCCCCACTGACGGCGGCACCGAAGCTGGAAATGGCATCGGGCAGCTGAGGGTATTTGCTGTCGGCAGCTGTGGTTTCCGTTTTTTCAGCCACGGGTACGTAAGGCAGTGTCAGAGTCGAATAGTGACGGATACTGTCGTACTTGTCGCCTTTGTACTCCCCTGTTTTCTCTTCCACATGTTTGGCGCGGATCGAATACAGGCCTTTACTGAGTTTGAACTGGTATTGTCCCTGGGCATTCGTGCTGGCGGTGACCGTTTCACTGGTGGTTGCAGGGCCGATGACTTTGACTTCCGCGTCTGCCAGCGGTTTGCCGTTCAGGTTGACCTGCAGGATGACCTCTTCCCGTTTCAGAGTGGGGATGATTTCCAGAGGCAGTTGTTCCGCACAGTTGATTTTGTTCCAGACCTGCTGGCTTTTCTGCGGGAACGTTTTGGCGTAATACTTGAGCAGGAAGTTGCTGTCACCCCGGGTAATGACGCCGTAGGTGTGGCTCAGGCCATAGGCGGCTTTGCCGGCCCCTTTGGGGTTGGGGGTGATGAACAGTGAATCTTCTCCCGCTGTGAGAGAGTAGGTCTGCAGTTTGCCTTTCTGCTTTTTCTCCCAGACTTTGATGCCGGTGAGTTTTTTCAGCAGATCCGGATCGTCGGGTTCGGCGACTTCGCCGAAATAGAGCTGAACTCTGGCAGCGTTATTCTTGCCTTCTGCTTGCGGGAGCAGCCAGAGGAAGTGTGCGTACGCCTGGTTTGTCACAGCGACCGCACACAGGCAGAGCAAGGTGAAAGTGAATCGTAACGTTTTCATTATATAAATCTTTCAGGATGGCGGGTGTGTTTGGATGAAGTCTGGTTAGTTGGTTTCTGTTTGCGACAGGGAGGAATCGGTCAGCAGGCGGTGGTTCGAGAGTTTGATGGAACCGACATTGCGATCAAACTTTTCGCCGCATTCCACAGTCAGCATGGATGCCGGCAGATCGAATTTTCCGACGCGTTTGAAGCCGAAGGTATTGCTGCGGTTCGACAGAATCGCACCGCTCTGCGGATCGCGGTATGTGACTGAAGTCACCTGCGGCAGAACTTCATTTTCTTTGGTTCTCCAGACGTCCAGCGTGGAAATCGTGAACCACGATTTGTCGGAGCGACGGTGGACTTCGGTCATGACATCCCCCTGGAGGCGAAACGAAACGTTTTTGCCGTCAATATTGACCAGGCGACCGAGCGGGTGATTGACTTCCTGGTCAGCGAAGGTGGCGGGAATGGGCTTCTGCTGACGGTATTTACGATGACCAATCACCGACCGCAGCTTAGGCAGGCTCCACTCGGAGAGTGCCTGGTCTTTCAAAGTCAGTTTGACGTTGAATTTTTTGTCTGCGACGAGTTTGCCCGTGGTGCTCTGTCCATTGTAGCAGACAGCGACATCTGCTGTAAAACCGGGAAAGTCCCGCCAGGTCGCCCGGGCTTCTCTGACGTGCTGATACAGTTTCGTGGCAGCCGCCTTTTCTTCCTGGGAATCGACGGGTTTCTGTTCCCTGGCGGGAGTCCACTGCATGGTAGCAGAGAGGGTGAGCAGAACGATCAGGGCGGCCAGGCCCCACTGTTTGAATTCTCTCGTGATCAATTGACGGAACGACATGGGATTTCTCCGTGATGAGATAAGTGTATTCGCGGCGGCTGAGTTGTCGGAATTGAAGTTGGACTTCAAACGGGTTTATTTTGTTGTTGATGTCAGCTCGAAGGTGAAGTCATTTGCTCCTTCTGCCGAGATCGATTTGGTCAATGTGCTGCGTTTGTTGTATTGGGGAGGAACTTTGACGACTTCGATTTTTTTGACGCCTTCTTTTTTGAGTCGTTCCAGGGCCTGCTCGTCATCGAAGGCATAACCGCCGTCATCAGTGGATTCGATTTCAATTCGATTCATACCGACAACGGGACCGTATTCCTCGTCGACATTGAAGATCCCTTCCCGGATCGTCACAGTGGATTTAGGCCCCTGGTTGGCACCTGAGGGGATAAAACGGATCACACCTTCTGAAAGAGGATCGCCATCGAGTTTGACAATTCCCCGTACGGCGGCACGGGGAGGAGTGTCTGTCGAAGAACCACAGCCGGAAACAACAAGGCACAGGCAGCACAGGAGTGTGATTCGTTTAAAAACCATCGATCACCTCCCCGCCGTTTCGTGTGGCCAGGGCATCCAGAAGAGAAGCGTCAATATTTTCCGAGATGAAATGGACCGATCCGTCAACGAAAGCAAACTGCACTCCGCCGACATGATCGCTGCGGAACGATTTGGTCCAGCTGCTGTCATAAACCGAATCGTTGGCTACGTCTTTCGGATTGAAATCACCACTGGTGAAACAGACTGTCGAACCGGGATAGGGATTTGACCAGTAGGTGAAAGAGTAGCGTGGCTGTCCGCTGCAGTCCCCGCTGCTGAATGTGTAGTCGGGAAGATTGTAGGCGGTTTCGCCGATTAACAATGTGTTACTGGTACCGTCTGTGATGTCACGAAAGCGTACTTTTCCCGTGGTGCTGCCTGTATAGACGATTGCCCCGTCCTGAGTGGGATTAGGGTCACCATAGTAGGACCAGTAAATGTTGTATTCCTGGGTGCCTCCACACACGGCGTAGTGTCCGGGGGCACGCCCACTGTCACTGGAACAGCTGGGGACGGCACGTCGCATGGGGGAAGAGGGACACAGATAGAAGGGGAGCGTCTGAGAAGTCACATTGACATTGTAAGCGGCCGAGTTGGACAGATTAAAATCGAAGAGATTGTAAGCATTGGCCTGATCGATGAACGGCAGGATGGAAACAAACAGGCTGCCGCCGCTGGTCTCGCTGACACCACAGTTGGCATTCGGCAGGCAGGTATAGACATCATTGTAGTTGTGGATTGCCAGGCCCATCTGTTTGAGGTTGTTTTTACACTGGGTGCGGCGGGCTGCTTCGCGGGCCTGCTGGACGGCGGGGAGCAGGAGCGCGATCAGAATCGCGATGATGGCGATCACGACCAGCAGCTCGATGAGGGTGAACGCACGCCGACGATGGCGGTGGGTGGGAGTGAGTAACATGGTTTCTCCAGAGTTTTGTAGTACCAGATTGATGAAATTGAACCGAAATGGCTTCGATTCAATGCCCGACGGATCTGGCTGGCTGGCTACTAATGGAGAAGGCCACGTTAGCTGGCTGGCTGATTGAAATTGAAACTCAATCTCAATAAGGGAATGCTATAATCGGATCCCCTGCTCTGCAAGTTTTTAGACAGCGAAATTTGTGAAAAATAATAAAACGAACCCGGTAGATTTGTAAGTGGTTATAGATAAGGTGCTTATGGTTATTTTGTTTTGGGGAAGATCAGGATGAGAGACGTTGGGCCTGATGGAAAGCGGTGGGTTGTGGTTGCGGAACGGAATGGTTTATTCCTGCGATTCGCCCTGGTAGTCAGTGATTGATTGCAGAAACTGCTGTCCAAAATCATCGCATTTTTTCTGGCCCACGCCCCAGATTTCAAGGAATTGTGGCTGTGTGGAGGGCATGTGGCGGGCCAGTTCCCGCAGTGTCGCATCGCCAAAAACCATGTAGGGCTGAATCCCTTTTTCGCTGGCAATCTGTTTGCGGAGATCGCGGAGGACTTCAAAGAGTCCCTTGTCGACCCCCTTCCAGTTGAGGCTGTCATACTTTTCTTTCGTACGACGGGATTTCTCCGCTTTGTTTTCCTGGGTGGTCCGCATCAGTTGCGGAGTGGCTTCCCCTTTGAGTAACTGCCAGCCGGTTTTGGTGATTCGCAACTGCTGGTATTCGGCAGTTTTGGTCAGAAAGCCCTGGGTCACCAACTGGTTGAGCCAGCTGCGGATGGTGGTCAGGCTCTCCCCTTTCAGGAGACCATAGGTACTCAACTGGTCGTGCCCGTTGGTGAGGACCTTTTTGTCTTTCGAACCTTTCAGCACCGCTGCGGTATAGGAAGCTCCATAATTCTGATCCTGGCGATAGATCGAGGAGAGAATTTTCTGCCCGATGACCAGGGCATCGTCAACCTGCTGGAAATCGCCCCGGCAGAGATCGCAGGCTGTGTCGCAGTCCTGCTCCAGATCCTGACCGAAGTGCCGCATCAGATAGCGGTGCCGACAGTCGAAGGCGTGACAGTAATTCTGCATCGCCTGTAGTGATTCAAAGGAGCTCGCTTTGGATTCGTCCGGCTGATCTTCGAGGATACGCTGCCAGATCATCGCATCCTGTTCGGAGTAGAGCAGCACGCATTCGGCTTCGAGTCCGTCCCGCCCTGCCCGGCCGCTCTCCTGCTGATAATTTTCCAGCGACTTGGGCAGACCGGCATGAATGACATAGCGGACATTGGGTTTATCGATGCCCATGCCAAAGGCAATTGTCGCGACGATCACATCGATCTGATCCTGGATAAAGGCTTCCTGGTTCGCGGCCCGTTCTTCATCGGGCAGACCCGCATGATAGGGACGCGTTTCATAGCCGGCGTTGTTGAGTGATTCGCTTAGTGATTCCACGTCGGCCCGGGAGATACAGTAAATGACTCCCGATTCTTCCGGGTGCCGATCGATGACTTCACAGACCTGGGAAAATCGATCGGCGCGGCGGGCGACGGAGTAAGTCAGGTTAGGACGATCGAACGAACCGATGAGCAGTTCCAGATCCTGCAGACCGAGTTGCGTGGCGATATCGGAGCGGACCTGCTCGGTGGCGGTCGCGGTATAAGCGTGAATGCCGCACTGGGGGAAGATGTTCTTCAATTCCTGCAATTCCCTGTAGTGGGGGCGGAAATCGTGGCCCCACATACTGACGCAGTGTGCTTCGTCGATGACGATATAAGCCAGCCTGATTTCCGCGAGCATGCTGAGCATGCCCTCGAGCATAAGTCGTTCAGGGGCGACATACAGCAGCTTGATCTTCCCTGCCCGCAGATCACGAAAGACCTGGCGGGCTTCTTCCTGATCCAGTGAACTGTTGAGGCAGGCGGCAGAGATGCCACAGACCCGCAGAGCGTCGACCTGGTCTTTCATCAGGGAAATCAGGGGGCTGACGACGACCGCGGTTCCTTCCATACAGAGGGCGGGCGCCTGATAACAGAGTGACTTTCCCCCGCCCGTGGGCAGCACGACCAGCGAGTCGCGGCCCTCCAGTACTGAGGTCATCGCTGCCTGCTGCAGGGGCCGAAATTCGGAGTACCCCCAGTATTCGTGTAAGACATCCAGCAGCGCGTCGTCCATCCCTGTTTCAGCCATGATTGATTCCGTTATTGATAGTTTGAGATTGCCGGTGAAGGCTGATCCCTATCGTAACGGCTGGCGCTGAAAATCTAAAGGTTGGAAGGTGCCTGGGGCGATCAATTCATCAGAGCACTTCGTGCAGTGGTTCGTAATTGTCGACCAGGTATTGAGGCCGTCCCGCGAGGTCTTTGATGGGAGCGGTATTGTAGTCGATGCCGAGGTGTCGATAGAGGGTCGCGAAGACTTCTCCGAAGTGAATCGGACGGTCGGCGACCTGGGCTCCCAGACGGTCTGTAGCACCGATGACCTGGCCGGTTTTGAAACCACCGCCGGCGAGCAGTCCGCCGCCGACAGCCGGCCAGTGATCGCGGCCGCCATCTTTGTTGATTTTGGGCGTGCGACCGAATTCGCCCCAGGCGACGACGGCGACATCGTCGGCCATGCCCCGCTCGTGGAGGTCTTCGATGAGTGTCGCCAGTCCCTGGTCAAACTGCGGCAGGTGAGTCTCTTTCAGGCCACCAAAGTTATTGCTGTGGAAATCCCAGCGGCCGAAGTTAAGCGTGACAATCCGGGCACCGGCTTCCACCAGGCGGCGGGCCATCAGAAAATGTTCGAGGTTTCGTGGAGCACCATCGCCATAGTTTTTCGGATCCCCTTTGCCGTAGCGTTCTCTGACGGCAGGATCTTCCTGTGAGAGATCCAGGGCATTCACGAGTCGATTCGAAGTGAGGATGTTGAACACCTGCTGGTTCATGTCATCCATGCCCTGCATCGATCCGCTGGAGTCGGCTTCGCGTTTGAACTGATCGAAGGAAGCCAGCAGTTGTTTGCGATCGTTCAGGCGGGCTTCATCGATGCCGTTGAGCACCATGTTCTTACGCGATGGGCCGGAGGGACGAAACGCGGAATGGCTGACGCCCAGAAAGCCGGGCAGTCCGGGAGAACCGTAAGGGGGGTGTCCGGTATCGGGGGCCAGACCGACAAAAGGAGGTACCGCGGGGTCGGCGGGCCCTTTTAATTTCGAGACGACCGATCCGATCGAAGGCCAGCCACCGGCGGGCTGGTTGCGGGTGGTACGGCCGGTGTAACAGATGAAGGAGTCATGGGCCCCGTTCGGCGATCCATGGACGGAACGCAGGGGGATGATTTTCTCAGCAATGTTCCCCAGGCGTGGCAGATGCTCGCAGATCTGGAAGCCGGGAACACGGGTGTCGATAGGACGGAACTCGCCACGGATTTCCGAGGGGGCTTCCATCTTCAGGTCGTACATGTCCTGATGCGAGGGGGCACCACACATGTAAATCATGATGACTGCTTTATGCCGTTTGCCGCTGCCTGCTGCTGCTTCCGCCTGCAGGAGCTGGGGAAGCGTGAGACCGCCCAGACCCAGCGCACCGATTTTCAAGACTTCCCGGCGGGAGATGCGATCACAGAGTTTCGTTTCCGGTCCCCAGATTGACAGCATGGAAAATCCTTTCTCAAGGTGTGGCAGGAGTTTAGTGAGGTTATCGGTTGGCGAGCCAGGCAGGAGTGACACCAATGATCAAAAAACATTGATGTATGCAAATTGTAGCACTTCCCGGGACGGAATTCCAAGCCCAAACTTGAAAAGTCCGCCTGCCGATCGGGAAAAATCGGGGGTCATTCCGATTCTGGGGGAAATAAACCAACGTGTCAAATTGCAGGGATTCTGTCTGTTATCAAAAATTTTCCCTCCTCTGCTCTGAGTGGATTCCGTTTGGGGGACATCAGCAGAAATTCGCTGTGATTCTCAGCTGTACTACCGGTATTTCAGGGAACATTGTGGGCTGAGACAGAGGGACCATTGTTTCCTCAATTGGCATTTTCAAGGACCGCTGAGGTACAGATAAATTCGAGGAATAGTGTTCAGAACTTCAAAAAAGATTTGAAATTTTCGAACGGATCGTGAGAATATGAAAGAGGATACTTTGCACTAAAGCCTTTTGATATCGAGGGAAAAAGCCAGCGTTTGCATACCTTATGAGATTCTGATCGATAGAGTTCGGGAGATCTGAAGTGAATCCAATCGAGTCTGATTCCAAAACCAAACATGCTTCCTCAAGTGAGTCGAGTGATTCTGACAGCCCTGTAGGGCTGGTTTCTCAAGGAAACCAGCTGTATGAGCCTCCTCCCCCTACCAGCAGTCAAACCTCGGGGCTGGACAGGTGGTTGATGCGAACCATGCTGGTCAAAGCGGGTAATCCGGAAATAGAAGTTGTTTTATGGGATGGGAGCGTGGTTTCGACGGCTTCCTCCCCGACTTCTGTTCGCGTTCATATTCGCAATCGCAGTACGTTGTACAAGCTGCTGTTCGATCCGAGTCTGTATTTTGGGGATGGCTATTCCCTGGGAACCATCGAAGTCGAAGGGGGACTGGTTGCCTTCAATGAAGCGATCGACCAGTGCACTCATCAACATGATACCGAAGGCTTCTACCGGGACCGGTTCCGGCGCTGTGTGAGCTGGTTGAAACGCAATACGATCGACGCGGCCCGCAAAAACATTCACCATCATTACGACATCGGGAACGATTTCTATCAGCTCTGGCTCGATGAGCAGCTGGCTTATACCTGTGCCTATTTCCCGGAGCCGGACGTTTCCCTGGAGGCAGCCCAGATCGCCAAGATGGACCATGTCTGCCGCAAAGTGGGCTTGAAGTCGGGAGATTCCGTGGTGGAAGCCGGTTGTGGCTGGGGGGCGCTGGCCCTGCATATGGCGAAGCATTACGGCGTGAATGTCCGGGCCTTTAATATCTCCCGCGAACAGCTGGCCTATGCCCGCGAACGTGCTAAACGTGAAGGGCTGGATAAACAGGTCGAGTTTGTCGAAGACGACTGGCGGAACATTACGGGCTTGTATGACTCGTTTGTTTCGGTGGGGATGCTCGAGCATGTGGGGCTGAAGAACTACGAAGAACTCGGGCGGGTGATTGCCCGTTGCCAGCGGCCCCGTGGTCGTGGATTGATTCATTCGATCGGCTGCAATTCTCCGCGGATGCTCGACAGCTGGACGACCAAACGCATTTTCCCCGGTGCGCATGTCCCCAGCCTGAGCGAATTCATGCGGATCTTTGAGCCTCAGAAGTTCTCGGTACTGGATGTCGAAAACATCCGGCTGCATTACGCCCGTACCCTGGAGCACTGGCTGGAACGTTACGAACAGAATCTCGACCAGGTCCGAGATATGTTCGATGAAACCTTTATTCGCACCTGGCGACTCTATCTGTCTGCTTCTATCGCCGCTTTTCGAGCTGGTTCGCTGCAGCTGTTCCAGGTGGTTTTTACGAACGGGGCCAATAACGAGATTCCCTGGACCCGGGCCGGCCTGTATCAGGATCGGCAGTCTGGTTCAGTAGAAGGATAGACTGGTGTCAGAGACAGAAAGCTGTGATGTCCTGATTGTGGGCGGAGGCCCGGGCGGTTCATCCTGTGCCTGGGGGCTGCGTGAGTCGGGGCTGGATGTGCTGATCCTGGATAAGGCGACGTTTCCCCGGGATAAAGTCTGTGCCGGCTGGATTACTCCCGCGGTGGCCGAACTCCGGGAGCTCGATTTAAACGATTATTCGAAAGAGCATGTCCTGCAGCCCATCAGTCGCTTCCGTACCGGGCTGATTGGGGGGAGCACGCTGCAAACCGAGTATCCTGAAACGGTCAGCTACGGGATTCGTCGTTGTGAATTCGATCATTATCTGCTGCAGCGGTGCGGTGCCCGGACCCGGCTGGGAGAGTCCTTTCAATCACTCGAGCGAACCGACGACGGCTGGCTGGTCAATGGAAGTCTGCGGGCGAAAATGGTGATCGGTGCGGGAGGACACTTCTGCCCGGTGGCCCGCGAGATCAATGATAAACATCCGGGAGAACATTCCGTGGTCCTGGCCCAGGAGACGGAGTTTCAACTGAGTCCGGAGCAGCAGCAGATCTGCCGCGTCCAGCCCGATACGCCGGAGCTCTATTTCTGTCGCGACTTTAAAGGATATGGCTGGTGTTTTCTGAAGGATGGTTATCTGAACGTGGGCATCGGTCGCGAAGGAGAGAAACAGCTCTCGACCGCGCGAGATGAATTCACCGAATATCTGGATCGGGAGAAACGGGTTCCACGCGAGATCCTGGGGAAATTCAAAGGGCATGCCTATCGCCTGTATGGCCTGCAGAAACGAAACATTGTCGAGGATGCACTGCTGTTGATCGGGGATGCCGCCGGTCTGGCTTCACCGCAGAGTGGTGAGGGAATTCGTCCCGCGATTGAATCGGGGTTAATGGCGGCAGACGTGCTCAAAAACTGTGAGCAGAATTATCAGAAAGACCGACTGAAGATCTACCAGGATCAACTGCTCAACCGCTTTGGTCCCTGGCCGGATGAGCCCGCGCACAGCATCCTGCCCGATGTCTTTCGTCAGTTCCTGGGACGTCAATTAATGGCGACCCAGTGGTTTACCCGCAAGGTGCTGCTGGATCGCTGGTTCCTGCAGCAGCATCTGCCGCCCCTGGTTCGCAGTTGAAGGTCGGTTTTAGCTCAGCTTGGACCAGGCCAGTTCAACGCCCTGCCCGTTCAGTTTGTTCTGAAAGTCTGCCAGTTGCTGTGGAGTGTTTCTGATCTGACGCGGCGTGGCGTGGCTGGCGATCGCATGGGCACACAGGGCGCCCGCTGCTTCACCGATGGACCATTCGACGGGATGCAGGCGATAACAGCCGTTGGAGATGTGCGTGGTGCCGATATTTTTGCAGCCGGCGATCAGGTTCTCGACCCGCTGGGGGATCAGCGCGCCCAACGGAATCTGAAATGGCACGCTGCCCATGTCGATGTAGTTGTCACCTCCGGTACTGGGATGCAGATCCAGATGGTAATAGCCGATGCCAACCGAGTCGGCGAAGGGTTTGGCCAGCAACGGTTTCTCGTCTTTGCCTTGCACCTTGAGGCGTTCCGTGTAGGTCAGGTCCTGTTCTTTGATGGTCAACTCCGCTTTGATGCGACGCGACTCGCGGATGTAGGGATATTTCGCCAGACCATCGGCGGTACCGACGATATCATTTCGCAGGCGGAGGCCCGGCCAGCCCTCTCCTCCATCGGGACGTGGGGCCTCGGTCTGTAACCAGTAGAGCAGCGAGAGGCTGAGCTGTTTGGCCGCATGGAGCTGCTTTTTCCGCTCTGCCGGTGAGACATCGGTAATATTACCCAGCATAAAGTCATTCTGGGGCCAGTTGACAACGGTGATGTCGCTGGCATAAGAACCGGGGGTGAAGTTGTTACGGTCGATCATCCGGCGGTAGAGCCAGAGATTGAGCGACTTCGTGCGCGGCGCCGATGTCTCTTTTCCACAGGGGACGAACGAGAGTGCCTTGGGCTTCAGTGTCCGCGGGTGGGAGTAATCGAGAGAGAGCAGCTTGCCAGACCAGGCGGGCTTGAGCGGCGGGACATGATCTTTCCAGAAGTCGTACATCTCGGGACGATCGATGGTATGATCCTCCCCTGCCCGATGATCGATGGCAAAACAGTGTGTGAGTGCCTGAATGTTACCGGGATCCGCTTTTTCCGGCGCATGAGGTTCCCCTGTCTGTGCCTGGGATTCTGCGCCCAGGACGTATTCGGTTCCACTTAACGGGAGCAGATCCCCCTCTTCGCTGGCATCAATAAAGTAAGTTCCCTGCAGCGTGACAGGTTGGCCGCTCCCCTCGATCTGACAGGCGACGCTTTCGATGCGGTCTCCGGTACAACTGGCTGAAACTGGTAGTGTGTTGACGAGCAGTGTCAGTTGACCGCTGCTGATGTGGGGCGCAAGCATCGACTGCAGGGCCGCAATGCCGACCTTCGGTTCATGACAGATGCGGGAGACCGAACCATTGCCCGGATTGAGATTGGCGGTCTGGCTGGCTTTACTGGTGAGGGGATAATACTGTTTGTAATAGTCTCGGATCAGTGTCCTCAACTGAGCATAGGACTGCGTGCGCCCAAACGATTCGATCCACTTGTGCTCATCCGGGGGGACCGCCTGCTGCGAGATCTGTCCGCCGATCCAGTCAGTGGGTTCAGTGAGAATGACGGAGGCCCCGTTCCGGCAGGCAGCTAAGGCAGCGGCACAACCACCCAGACCGCCCCCGATGATCACGATGTCCGCTTTCAGTTCACGCGGTGCCGTGGCCGCCCAACTGCGGGACTGCATGGCCTCTAGAAATCCAAGACTAAAGATACCGGAGCCATAGAAGCCGCACTGTTGTAGAAAGCGTCGTCGATGCATGGGGATGATTTTCAAAATATCAGATGAGATTTGCAGGGAGGATCGTTTAAGATGAGCGAAGCACCGGTGAGGTGGTCCATTCGGGGCTCATTTACTTTATCTTGTTTAGTATATCGGAAGTGAGACCGGACGAAAGAGCTGTTGTTCGGGGAATGAAAAATGAAAATGAGAAAAACCGGAGCGCGTTACATGTGGAAATCACTGTGTCTGCTGTGGATCGTCTGGTGCAGTGTGCCACAGTGCCTGCTGGCGGGGGACTATTTTCAGATTCGCGTGATCGATGCCGAAACGAAACGGGGCATTCCCCTGGCCGAGTTGGAGACTGTTAATCAGATCTTGTATGTGACAGACAGTAACGGGATCGCTGCCGTAAATGAACCGGGGCTGATCAATCAGGAAGTCTATTTTCGAATTCGCAGTCATGGTTATGAATACCCTGCAGATGGCTTTGGATATCGGGGGAAAAAACTGCAGGTCACGCCGGGGGGAAAAGCGGTTCTGGAAATGAAACGCGTCAATCTGGCAGAGCGACTGTATCGCGTGACCGGGGGCGGGATCTATCGGGACAGTCTGTTGACCGGTGAGCCGGTCCCTTTGCAGAAGCCGGTGCTCAATGCACAGGTGCTGGGATCGGACAGTGTGCAGAATGCCCTGTTTCAGGGGCGAGTCTACTGGTTCTGGGGCGATACGAACCGTCCCAGCTATCCACTGGGGAACTTTCAGGTGCCGGGGGCCGTTTCCGATCTGCCCGACAAGGGAGGCCTGCCGATCGAGCGGGGAGTGAACCTGGATTATTTCGTCGATGCGAGCGGCTTTGCGAAAAAGACCTGTGAGATGCCGGGCGCCGGACCGACCTGGATCGATGCGCTGGTGACATTGAAAGACAAATCAGGACAGGAACGACTGTTGGCGAAATATGTCAAAGTGAAAGCCCCGCTGACGGTGTATGAACGGGGGCTGGTGGAATTCAATCCGGAAACGAATCAGTTTGAAAAACGAAAAGTATTCGACTTCGACGCCCCGCTCTACCCGGTGGGGCATCCCGTGCGTTATGAGATGGCGGGGACGGAATATATTCTGTTCGGGCTGTCCTATCCGCTGATTCGGGTGACGGCCAATCCGACTGCACTGGCGGATCTTTCCGAGTATGCAACGTATTCCTATTTAAAACCGGGTTCGGGGAATGAGGACTGGACTGTCGAACGTGACACAGAGGGAGCTTTAGCATACGCGTGGAGAAAAAATGTTCCGCCGCTGGATGCAGATCTGGAGCGGAAGCTGATTCAGCAGGGAAAAATCTCAGCAGAGGAAGCTTATAGTCGGTTTCGCGACATCGAAACGAAGCAGGTCGTGCAGATTCACAACAGCTCGGTTGCCTGGAACGCATACCGGAACAAATGGACGATGATCGCTTCACAGAAAAACGGGACCTCGATGCTGGGAGAGATCTGGTATGCGGAGGCCGACAGTCCGCTCGGTCCCTGGAAGTGGGGCCGTAAGATTGTGACGCACGACAGGTACAGCTTTTACAACCCGAAGCAGCACCCGCTGTTTGCCCGGGAGGATGGGCGACTGATTTATTTCGAGGGGACCTACACTACGCTGTTTTCCGGCAACAAAGTGAAAACGCCCCGGTATGATTATAACCAGATCATGTATCGCCTGGATCTGTCGGATCCGCGACTGGATGCGAAACAGTTTGCGCAATAAAAAACACAGAGCCATTCCTGATCTGGTGAAGGCTCTGTGTTTCGATGTTTGACAACAAATCGGGACGGGATTATGAATCGTTCCCTGTGAGTTTATCGATCAGAAACTCATTTGTGTTTTTATATTTGGCTGATTTAGAAACGCCGGGAATCAGCAGATGGCATTCCATGCCGACCTTGTCGGCTTTCTCCTTCATTTTGACGCCATAGACGGGGTGATGAATGCCGTGGCCGGCGTTTTCTGAAGGGAGTTTCATGTTATTGCCGTAGGTCATCAGCAGTGGCGGATCGTCGGCGGTGACATGGTTGTAGGGTGAAAATTCCTTATACAGGGCTTCGTGCTGTTTGTAGTTGTCCATGACTTCCTGCATGCTTTTGCCGCCGACCGATTTGTAAATCATGGCGTGCTTGAGCACATTGGGACCGAGCCAGGGTTCGATGACTTTGGGATCGATGGAAGTCTGGCCCCCGCCAACGGCAGCAGCGGTCACCCGGGTCGATTCGCGGAGGACCGGATCTTTGGCCTTGGGATCTGCCATGTCGTCGTGGCAGAGCAGCCACATCGAAGTGCAGGCTCCAGCACTGCCCCCGGTCAGCGCGATTTTGTCTTTATCGATGTTCCACTCTTTGGCCTTGGAACGCAGGAACTGAATCGCACGGGCTGCGTCATGCACGGGAGCCGGCAGTGGTGCCTCGCCTGTCAGACGGTAATTGACGGCGGCATAGGAAATGCCTTTGTCAAGGAAGACATTGATGTTTCCCGGCAGACGTTCTTTGTCACCACCAATCCAGCCACCACCGTGGATGTAGACCAGCAGTGGCCGCGGTCCTTTTCCTTTGGCTTCCCAGAAATCGAGCTTATCCATTTTATAGGGGCCGTAGGAGACATCAGCGTGAGTGGGTTTGGGCTTGTCTGCAGCCAGAGCGGTCGATGCCATCAGCGTCAGAGCCAGGGCGAGCGATAAAAACAGGCGTTGCATGGGACAGGATCCTTTTATCAGGTGAAAATGAATTGGGAGCTCAGCGGACGTTGTGTTCCTCTAAAAATCATCTTGCGCAGTTTTGCGGCGGGAATCAAGAAACCATTCTGAGCAGTTCCTTTCAATGGATCAACAGACTATGATGAGTTTCTGTCGTAATCCAGCTGCTCCGGAGAAGAAAACTGTTGAGGATGGAGAAATTCCCATGAAGCGATTGTTTCTGTGCATTTTGTCAGTATCTGGTTTGTTGAGCTCAGCGCTGCTGCAGGCGGGAGACGATTCAGCAAAAGTGTCTCCGGAACGAACGCAACAGCTCTGGCAGCAGATTGCACCCTACTTTCAGCCCGGTCCGGAATTTCAAGGGGATCTGGGAGATTTTAAGACGCCTTTAAAATTCTACGATGGTCGTCCGGTGAAATCCAAGGCAGACTGGCAGAAACGGCGGCAGGAAATTCTGAAGACCTGGCATACGATGATGGGCGAATGGCCTCCCGTGAATGAGCATCCTCAAGTCGAGACGCTCAAAGAGGAGCACAAAGAGGGTTACACGCAGTACACGGTCCGGTTTGATATTGCGCCCGGTCATCCGAATACCGGTTATCTATTGATTCCTGATGGCGCGAAACCGGATCACAGTCTCCCGGCGGTGCTGGTAGTCTATTACGAACCGGAAACGGGAGTCGGTCTGAAAGGCAAAGATCGGGACTTCGCCCGGGCGCTCGCGAAACGGGGCTTTGTCACCTTCTCGGTGGGGCATGACTATTCACTCTATTATCCCAATCGGGAGAAGGCGGAAATCCAGCCGCTGTCTGCCCTGGCTTACGGGGCGGCGAATGCATTCCATGTGCTGGCGAACCGGAAAGAAGTTGATCCCGATCGGATTGGCATCGTAGGGCACTCTTATGGAGGCAAGTGGGCGATGTTCGCTTCCTGCCTGTACGATAAGTTTGCCTGTGCTGCCTGGTCGGATGGGGGAATTGTCTTTGACGAGAGCCGCCCCAGTGTCAATTACTGGGAACCCTGGTACCTGGGTTATGAGGGCCCTGACTTCCGTAAACGTGGATTGCCAACGAAAGAGAATCCCCGAACCGGGCTCTACAAACGGCTCGTCAAAGAGGGATACGATCTGCACGAGCTGCATGCTCTGATGGCCCCGCGGCCGTTCCTGGTCTCCGGCGGTTCTGAAGACCAGCCCAAACAATGGCGGGCTTTGAATCACAGTATCGCCGTCAATGATTTTCTGGGATACAAAAACCGGGTGGCGATGACCAACCGCGAAAAGCACTCACCGAATCCCAAATCCAACGAGCAGATCTACCGCTTCTTTGAATACTGGCTGATGCAGAAACAGCTGGGGCAGAAAAAGTAGACCGGGGACCCCGTCGAGACACTCTCGCGCGTCGTCGTTATTTCAGATCGAATTCCAGATCTGCCGTGCCCCCTTCCGGTACGGTGGCTTTGAAGGGAGAGGTGCCGAAGTCGCTGAATTTGTGAGGCAGCTGATTGATGGCACCGACGTCCGCGGGGAATTCACTTTCGGGAACTTTGGAGCCGTCGGGCATCACAAAATGTTCAAACAGCACGCGGTAGCTCCCGGGAGGTACGCCGTCGCGTCCGTCTTGATATCTCAAGATGAACTGTCCCGATTCATCGGTGGTGCCGCGTCCCCCCTGCCCGCTGGTCTGTCCTTCCGGAAAGAAAACGACAGAGATGCCCGGTACCGTTTTGCCTTTAATCTTTACGGTTCCCCAGGTTGGGAACGTTTTCAGTTCATCACGTTTTTCATCGGCACTGCCGCAGGCAGTCAGGAATAACAGTGACAGCACGCAAAAAAATCTGGAAGCCATGGGATTCAGTTTCGAATAGTTTTCAGGTGAATTCTCAGCCGGCGATGTGAGAGTCGCCGGCTGAGAGGGAAAAATCAGTGCGAAAGATTTAGAATTCGCCGAGGACTTTGCCGTCAGCGATGTAAGACAGATAGACGCGGGTCGTGGCATCAATATTCTGACTGATGAAGCGGACGCCACCATCACCCAGCAGGACATGACAACCACCGGTGTGGAGACTTCCCGAGTAACCCCAGGAAGCGAGGTTGCCGATCGGTCCGGTAGAATAAAAGGTGTTGATGTTTGCGCCGGCGAAGTTGGTGCCGTTACCAACCCACTTGGCAAAGCCCCAGGCCGTCCCTTCTCCGTTGGCAACCAGGCGTGTGGTTTCCACGACGGCCACGGTGTTGCTCATTCCGTCTGTGACATCGCGGAACTTGGCGCAACCATTGAAACCAAACATGGGACGACTTGTGACACTCAGTGCTCCCCAGTTGGTACAGGTAGAGTACTCACTGTTGGTGCTGAAATCGTAATTCGTGAAGACACCCAGCAGGCTCGAGTTCCCGGGAGAAATGGAATAATGCGGACTGGAAGTGGTTCCATAAACTTCGGGAGTCGCATCAGACGGACAGAGAAAGACCGGGACTTTGGTGGAGACCACCACATCATTGGGATTGCCTGAGGCGCCCGGTGCGACAATCGTACCGCCTGAGGGATTGTATGATCCCGAAGCGAGGCTGGCATTGAATTTGTTGTATAAGGCACTCTGTTCCAGGTAGGGTAACAACAGCAGCCAGCCACGGTGGTTCAGAGTAACCGAACCAGAGGTGCTCGCAGAACCACCACTACAGGAACCGGAGTGAGAGACTGAGTAAGGGAGTACACCGAACGTTTCGTTGTAGTTGTGCAGAGCCAGTCCCAGTTGTTTCAGGTTGTTTTTGCAGGTTGAGCGTCGTGCTGCTTCGCGCGCCTGCTGGACTGCGGGCAGCAGTAAGGCAATCAGGATGGCGATGATGGCAATCACCACCAGCAGTTCAATCAGGGTAAATCCTTTTCGGCGTTGGTTGGGAAAGGACACGGAAAACTCCTTGGTAAAGAATAATGACACAGATGCCTGAACAGCGTCGCGCATTCTGGCAGGTGAAAGCAATCGGAATGCAGAATGCAGAATGTTCGGTCATCAGAAAAAAAGATAATGAGTCTTCTTAAGCAAGCAGCGTGCCAATTGGGAAAAGGGGAGTTGTCAGACTGGCCTGATTTTTGTGCATAATCAGACTAAAATAGAACTTTTCGAGAATTCTTGAGTGAATCCGAGCTGGCGTCCGAAGTAGAATGAAACAGGTAAGACTGACCAGAGTGTAGATGCCTCTGCATGTTTTTTGCGCAGTGCCTCACTGCTGAAATCAGATTCAAATCAGGCGCTGCATTGATTTGAACAGTACTGTAAATGGTTTGTTTTTCACTTATCTCCGGCACCTTATTCTTTACCAGGCGAGATTCCAATCATGTCGACCACCAACCCGCCCGTCATCAAAAACTTCAAACTCACCGGAATCATTCTGATCGTACTGGGGGTGATTTCCCTGATTACACCTGCTGTGGCAGGGACTGCTGTTGTGCTGGTGATCGGTTCCCTGTTGCTGTTTGGCGGTTTTCTGTATCTGTTTCAGAGTTCGCAGGTTGGGGACTCATCTGGAAAAATGATGCATATTATCCTGGGCATCCTGATGATCCTGGGAGGCTTCGGCATCATCAGCCATCCGCTGTTTGGGCTTTCGTTCCTGACCCTGATGATGGCGATGTTCTTCCTGTTTGAAGGGACCTGGAAGATTGTGATGTCCTTCAGCATGCGACCGGCTGCCGGTTGGGGACAGGTCCTGTTCAGCGGGATTATCTCGCTGCTGCTGGGGGGACTGATCTGGGGAGAATGGCCCCTCTCCGGGCTCTGGGCCGTGGGAACACTGCTCGGCGTCGACTTCCTGTTGACCGGATTCTTCCTGATGAATGTAGGCAGTCTGCCAGGCATGTCCGGACAGGATCAGGCCGATTCTCAGTCCAGCGAATCAGAAGCTCCCCAGGAATAAGCGACGCAGATTATTGCTTCTTCGGCGTTGGAGGTAATGCGGGGGCCGCTGGTGCGGGAGGCGTGACCGGCTTGAGAACTTTGACGTCTTTCACAGCTGCTTCACTCTCATCCGGCGTCTGGTAGCTTTTGCTTCCCAGCTGTGCGGTCCGATTGGGATCCATTCGGTTGCGGTAAATGACCAGCCCATCGATGGCATGATACAGGGCGGAATAATTCACTTTTTCGCCTTTGTTGTCGATGATATCGTTGGCCAGCAGCGAGACCGCTTTGCGAACCCATTCTTCATTGAGACGGTCGTCAGGCAGCGCCATCATCAGGAATTCCAGTGTATGCCCTGTTGTTTCCAGACGTTCCTGGAAGTTTTCACAGGCACTCTTCTGAAAGAAGTAATCGTAGGAGAAGGAGCCGTCCAGGTTCTGCATTGCTTTGGCTTCTTCAATGTAGCGCTGCAGTTTCTGATCCGATTCCAGCCAGTAGCTCGACAGGCGGTGCCCTGCGTTGCGATAGGTGTTTCGTGCGTAGGCGAGAGCAAATAACGCGTGCGTGCCGCCGCAGGGGGATTCATTGGTGATGGTATTATTCTGCATGTAGACCAGGTCTGACATCCGCCACTCTTCCCCTTTTTTGTCGTACCAGACGGCGTCCGGTCCCAGGTAGTGGACCAGGGCCCAGAGAGACCAGGTGACCTCTTCGTTTTCCTGCATCTCTTTCTTGGCATTCTCGACCATGTCGGCCACGGTGATCGGACCATCGGGAGTCTGGAATTTGTAATCCAGCGGGACGTCGGCCATCGCCAGGATTGCGAGGGACTGATTTTTGTGACCTTCGAACGCGTTCTCCCTGGTGTAGGGATGAGGGCGACCGCCGAACTCGGTCTTCTGGAACCAGGGTTCGTCTTCAAAAGTGATGCCGGAAGCGATCCACTCCAGGGCGTTGACATTCTTGCCATCCTTCTGGATCTGGTAATCTTTTCGGAAGGCCAGGATGCCGTGAAAAATCTCCCACGGAGAATGTTTTTCTGATTCGAGGTATTTCTGCTGAGCGACTTCGATGGCCTGTTCGACTTTTTTCAGCAGCTCTTCCGGCGATTCGAGTTCTTTAGAGCCGGCTACTTCAGCGGGTGATTCTTTGTCAGAACCCGCGGTATCTGATGACTGATTGCAACCAGAGAGGCAACTCAGACCAGCGAACAGAAGTACAAACAGAGGCAGACGTAACGAGAAATTCATGATCGGGGAGATTCCAGGGATAATAACGTTTTTCAGGGATAATATCGGGCAGGAGCCGCTGCAGGAGCGTGGCTCACCGGCGGCCTTCTGTGGTGAATGTACCACGAAAAATAGCGGAAGTAAATCATATAAGTTGTGCAAAATGTCTATATTTTCAGTCTGACAGCGGTGTGATGCGTCCTGTTTTTCGCTTTGCGCAAAGATTGCAGGACCTGCGGGGCGGTTCCCGGGGGCCTGTGATCTGAGAACCGCTACAACCACCCTGCTCCCCTCCATTTCAGCCGAACGGGACAGCGCGCACAGCTGGCGCGTTCACCAGAAACGTCAGGAGTCGTTCTCTGTGCATGACTGTTTCCTGAGGATGAATGCATAGATTACTGCAGATACTTACAACTGACGCGACATCGGGAATCCGCTCCCCGTTCTGCGGGAAAGTCGGGTTCTGCCACTGGTATCAGGACGATACGCAGAAGGACCTGTATCGGTTTCTCTGTCGAAGCCGACCTCTCGGATACAGACTCAGATGTTGACAATTAATGCGGAATGCTGATTTTCAGACATGGAGGAAGGATGAACTGTCTTAAAACGTTTCTGGCTGTGGGAGTCACACTGTCTGCGAGTCTCTTATCCGCGGCGAATCTAGAGGCCGGTGTTTACGAGTGTTTTAACGAAGACGACCTGCTGGACTGCATCCCCTGTGTGGAGGACTGCTGGACCGACCGCGTCTCGTTCTATATCTCGGCAAACAACTATGCCTCAGTCAATCATATGGAGAGTGGCGGTTTCAACAGCTTCTCCTATCTGGCAAACAGCGGTTCTGACAATAATGTGGCCTATGATTTTGGTCTGGCCCTGGGAACACGAATTCCCATCGGCTGCAAATGCAAGGCACTCCGTTTCGAAGTCGAAGGTGCCTTTCGCGATCTGGGAAGTCTGTCCACAACCAGTTTTCAGACAGAAGGTCCAATACAGACCTACATTGTTGACTATGACGATCGCTGGAGTGTGATGAGCAACCTCTGGCTCGATATTCCATTGAAAAACAACAAGACGATTTACTTCGGTGGCGGTATCGGTGCTAACGGCGGAAAAGTGAGCGTCGACGATACCTATGTCAGTGGTCAGTCCCGCTTCAACCGCTTTGCCTGGCAGATCGGGGGGGGCGTGACCTGGGATCTCAGTCAGCGAGTGACGATGGACCTGGGGTATCGTTATATGGATTACGGATCGGCGATCGTTGACCTGAGTGCGAATTATAATCACAGCATCGCTAGCGGAAATTATATCGCCGACCTGACCTCACACCAGGTGATGCTGGGGATCCGGTTCAACTCCCTGGGGAATCTGATCGGCCGCCGATAGGCGGTTCCCTGCTAGTTCAGTCTGAAACCCATCTGTGATTTTGATCCAATACTGACTTTGATTGACAGCGATGAAATTAAAACGCCTGAGTCCTTGTAGTGAGGATTCAGGCGTTTTTCTTTTTCTGGCTGAATGTCATCCACTGAAACTCGGAAAATGAATTCGATTTCTGATCAGCAGGTCAATATCAGGGGGCAGGAAATCCATCGAGAATGATGAGTGAAACTGGAATTAGAAATGCAGATAGACTCATCAGAAACATGCCTGCAAAAAAAGTCCAGATCAAATGACAACACTTTTCAACAAGGCATAAATTCTCAACCAGGCTCAGGTAGAACAATACCACCGTGAAGACGAAGATGCACGAACCCAGAAGATACTGGAAAGTAAACACTTCAAAATTAAATGGAGTGGGTTGGATGGTGTCGTCAGGAAAATTGATCATTGCCAACATGTAACAAAGATACGCGATGCTGGGAATCGCACAAATTGAGAGCAGTCTAAGGTAGCCTTTTTTTGTCATGTCTGAACTGCTTATATGAAGAGAGCTGCCTTGACAAAACTAATAACCACATTTCTCCAGGACGAGTGAATCGTCTACATACACATTGTATTGATGCGGCCGTAACCCGCCAAACAGGACAGGACGAATCTGTTCCACGACCAGTTTGACAGGCTCAGGAATTTTAATGGAAAACTCCCAGCGTTTGGTGAATTCCAGATCGACATGGGTGGAAAGCTGGAACGGATCTTTCAAGGTTGTCACATCCCCATTGATCTTGATCGTTGTCCGTCCTGAAAACCAGTGCCGCTGAAATTCGATCGAGTTTTTCTGGTCGTGACCAATTTCAAGTGAAAATTGCATGGAAGTCTTCCTGTTTCTACTAACGCAACCGCGTGGCGGTGATGCCCTGTTCGGCGAGCAGGTTGACGAGCAGCGCGGCTTCGAGTTCCGTGGAGACCGTGATCAGTGAGCTATTGTCGGAAGTCATAGTGGCTGTTCCAGTGAGAGTTTGAGTCTGACTACGTTGATAGTATACAAGTATGCGGCTGTCTGTTCAATCTGTATTTGGAGCAAGGTGAATTCTGATAACGTCCAGTTGATCTCCAGGGATCAATTCTTTTCAGGGTTTCAGGCATCCTTGCTCCCTGTCAGCCGGCGGCTTAGAATCGAGTTCTCTCGATCGATTCCCCGAACTCAACCGTAACAGAGGAAGAGCCATGCGCGTGCGTTGTCTTGTTGTTGGATTGATTCTCCTGACCATGTGCGTTTCAGCGTCGGATTCTCTCTGGGCCTGGGGGAAAGGGCATCGGCTGATTCGGCTCTGGGCGGTGGCCCGGCTGCCGGAATGGCAAACCGAATTGATTGGACAGCAGAATTTCACCCGTCTCTGCCGGGATTACACGTCGCTGCAGGATAAGCACGCTGGCGGAAAAATGCCGCAGCTGGATCGCTATTGCCTGGTGCCGGGCGTGCGGCTGTCGCTGCATGATGTCAACCCGCCGGCACAGAGTGCGACCGCCATCCAATGGTACTTGGAGCAGATCGCTGTGAACCTGCAGGCGGGCAAAACGGATGAAGCGATGAAGTTTCTGGGCGTGCTCTGTCACTGGAATGAAGATCCGGGTTGTCCCTCGGCACACAGCAGTCCTGTTTCCGAACTGCAACTCAAAACGCTGCTGCCTCCCCCCAAGGACAAGGCACGTTATAACTATCTGTTTGGAGCGGGCGGCTTCATGGATTCAGGCGATTATCAACTGGCGGATGAACCATATACACCCCTACTCTTGGGACGGACGCGTGCCGAAGCGGCGCTGCGGATCTATGAGCATCAGAAGCTGCTGCGTCACCATGCCGCGACGCACATCATTCCCATCGTACAGGACACGATGCAGGGAGACGGCACCAAGGCGGACGAACACCGGGCGGCCGCGGCCCTGGCCAACGGACGGCATACGGCGGATGTGATCTTCACCGCGATTTGCCTGGCGACGGACCACGTGGATGATCAGGAGTTTCAGTTCGCGGAACAGCCGCTGACCGACTGGCTGCCTGACTTTCGGGGGCGGATGATTCCTCACCCGTATTACGTGAAGCCGTTCCTGGTGAATCAGGCGATGGACGCCAGGCGGCAACTGCATCCCCTGAAGATCGGCACGACTGATTACGAAACCGGTTATGGAATGGGCACCCCCTTCGAACTGGATTTCGTGCTGGCTCCGGGGAACGTCTTCTCGCGATTCACGTGCGACGTTGGACTGCATCCCACCGCGGGTAAAAATGGAGCCGTCATGTTCGCGGTCGTGGCGAACGGCAAGGAACTGGTGCGCACCAAACCGGTCCGCGTAGGGGATGAACCCGTCCAGCTGGACGTCCCCCTGCCCTCGTCTGAGGTCTTGAAGCTGTCGCTGCAAACGATCGCCGGCGAAGGTTCCGAACCGAGCCATAACCTGGCGGTGTGGGGCAAGCCGGAGTTAAGGACTGAGTAAACTTGACTCTGGGAGAAACCGGATGGGGGCACGCAAACCGAAGCCGATTCCGTATGAGGAACAGGTCTGGCCGATCTTTGACAATCCGCTGGACATGAGTCGCCGACTGGCGTTTGCGGACTGGCTGGATGCGAACGGTCACAGGCAACGCGCGGACTGGGTACGTCTCTGCTGCGGGGATTGTCAGTACACGCGCGATCTGCGGATCAGTTTCACGAACGTCGAGTGGACCACGGTGGCCTGCCACTGTTCCGATCCGTTGTGGCATCCCAAGCAGAAGCTGGAAGCGATTCAGCCGGAATGGTGGCAAACGCCCCCCAATGAATCCGGGTATCAGCGGGTTCATTTCGGTCGGATGATCATTGGCGAGCTGGGAGACCCGCGCTGGCTTTACGAGGGGGACTGGCTGACGCGGGCGTGGCGGGAAGGCTGGCTGGAACTGTTGTCATTGCATCCCAGGGATGCAGAAGCGTTCAACCGGATTGCCGACATGCGCGAGGAGTGCCAGGCGATCCCGTTCCTGCTCGACACGACGCGCACCTGGTGTGAGCAGGCACCGGAGAAACCGTATCGGCGGGTGCTCCCGTTTGAGGGCTTGCATGGGCTCATTCTCTGTCCCAGTGAACTGTCTCTCAAGGCACTGCGAAACTTTGCGGAGACCGCCCCCCACCTGCGGTACCTGCAGCTGCTGAGTCTACAGAAGCGGCCGTCTTCCCTCCGGGCGCTGGAACAGTTGCCGCACCTGGCGCATCTGCGGAGTCTGGTGATCGGCACTTCGCACCCGGACGATGACTCGATGAAATACATCACGGCGATGCAGCAGGTGGAGTTCCTCGGTCTGTACGGCAAGCGGCTGACGGACCGGGGACTGGAAGGGATTCCCGAAATGTCTTCGCTGAGATATCTGTCCATCGACGTTCCCAAAGTGAGCCGCGCGGCGATCGAACGCTTACGCCGCGACTGCCCGGGACTCACGATTCAAGTCGAGCGGGATATGAGAAGGCGGATCGGCCCTGCGTAGTCGATCGATAAAGCAACAAACATTCTGTAAATTTCCGGGGCCTTCGGTCTCTGTGATCAGCATTAAATTGTCAGGTATCTCATGCCGGTTTCCCAGTCGTCGCTGAGTTCCACCAGGACCGCGGTCACCAGCCTCAGCGTAACCGTACACCAGAACCATTGTAGGCGCAGGGTTTAGAATCTCGGGTTTCCTCACGTTTCCCATACAGGAGATCCCA